>CAZIZA010000138.1:0-9986 GCA_964543555.1 uncultured Pseudomonas sp. | reverse complement strand
GCTGCGCCGGGCTCAAGGTCGGCATCGGTGTCGGCGTATTCGCAGCGAAGACCGCGTCGCCCTGATCGTCCACCGCTTTGCCGACGAATCCGGCACAGGCACGCAACACCTCCAGCGCCAGCAGGCGGAAGGTGGTCAGCTTGCCGCCGGCCAGCGTCACGCAGCCCGGCTCGATCCACAGGGCATGCTCGCGTTTCTCATCGGAGGGTTTCAGTGCGTCGCCACCATCGCTCACCACCGGACGCACGCCCGCCCAGGTCGACAGCACGTCGGCACGGCTCACCTGCGCAGCCGGGAACTGCTTGGCACAGGCGGCCAGCAGGTAATCGACCTCCTCGACGCTGATCGCCGCCTCGGCGTCCAGATCGCCCGCATGATCCAGATCGGTGGTACCGATCACCGTCGCGCCCTCCCAGGGGAAGACGAATACCGGCCGGCCATCAGCCGTGTGCATGAAGCTGAAGGCATGCGCCACCGACAGCCGCCAGCTCGGCAGCAGCAGATGGCTGCCACGCAACGGACGAATGCGACCATTGCCGGGCTGGCGCAGGCGATCGGCCCAGGCACCGGTGGCTTGCGCCACGGCGCGGCTACGCAGGCGGTAGCGTTTGCCCGTCTCGATATCCTCGGCCAGCACGCCGACCACCTGCCCTGCCTCGCGCAGTAGCTCGACCACGCGCATGCCATTGAGCGCCTCTGCACCTTCGGCGCGCGCTTCGCCCAGCACGCGCTGCACCAGGCGGGCATCGTCGGTCACCGCATCAAAGAAGCGCGTGCCGCCGAGCAGGCCGTCCTCGCGGATGCCCGGCGCCAGGTAGCGCAGTTGCTGCAGCGGGTAGAACAGATGGTTGCGCTTGCCGGCCAGGGCGTCGTACAGGCTCAGCAGGCCGCCAAAGACCTTCGGCCCGGGAAAACCGCCGCGGTAGTGCGGCATGACGAAACTCAACGGCTCTACCAGTCCTGGAGCCTCGCCAAGCAGGCGCTGGCGCTCGCGCACCGAGTCACGGGTCAGCCCCAGTTGGCCCTTGGCAACGTAGCGCAGGCCGCCATGCACCATCTTCGACGAGCGGCTAGAGGTACCCCAGGCGAAATCGCGCTGCTCCAGCAACAGGCAGCGCCAGCCACGCCGCGCCGCCTCACGCAGGATGCCGGCGCCGCAGATGCCGCCGCCGATCACCAACAGATCCCAGTCGCGCGCGGCCAGTTCAGGCAGCGCGCGCGTGCGCCAGGTGGCGTTCCAGGGTTCCATGCTCAGTCCTGCAGCAACACGCCAGGCGCCAGGCGCTGGTCGGGGTCGAAATGCGTGGCAAGGCTGCGCAGCGTGGCCATGCCCAGCTCGCCCTTCTCTGCTGCCAGGTAAGGCGCGTGGTCACGACCGACGCCGTGCTGGTGGCTGATGGTGCCGCGATTCTCGGCGATGGTGCGGCTGGCCGCCGCTTTCAGGCGCTGCCAGCGCGCCATGGCCTCGGCGTAGTCGCTGCCGGGGCGGAATACGTAGGTGGTGTAGATGCTCGAACCTTCGCCGTAGACGTGCGACAGGTGGGTGAAGACGTGCACCCGTTCGCCGTCGCCAGCCAGCTCGTCACGCAGGCTGGCCTCGACCTTGTTCAGCAGGTTGTCGACGTTCGACCAGTCGGTGGCGGTTTCCAGGGTGTCCACCAGGTAGCCGCGCTCCCACAGACCATGACGCAGGTAAGGGAAACGGAAGCGGTTGTGCTCCCACTTCTTGCCCAGCAGGGTGCCGGTGAACACACCGCCAAAACCTTTCAGCAGGCGCCGCGCCTGTTTCAGCGAGGCGGCGTTCTGCACCCGGCTGCCGGTGACGCCGAAGGTCAGCATGCATTTCTCGTCACGGGCGCCGCGCAGGGCCAGGTATTTCTCCAGCAAGGCGATCTGCTGCGGGTGGCCGGCCAGGGCCAGTTGGGTGCGGGTTTCGATGGCATTGGACAGGCGCAGCATGGACAGCGGCACGCGTGCCTGAGCCAGGCTGCGAATGGCACTCAGCGCCTGCTGCCAGTTGGGCAGGAACACCGCGTAAAAACGCTCCTGCTCGGCCAGGCGACTGATGCGCACGCGCACCTCGGAGATCACACCGAAGCGCCCTTCCGAGCCCATCACCAGCTCGCGCAGATCGGGCCCGGCGGCCGAGGCCGGAAAGGTTGGAATCTCCAGGGTACCGGCGAAGGTTTCCAGCTTGCCGCCGGCGAACAATTGCTCGATACGACCATAGCGCAGCGACTGCTGGCCGCTGGAGCGGCTGGCGACCCAGCCGCCGAGGGTCGACAGCTCCCAGGACTGCGGAAAGTGGCCCAGCGTATAGCCACGGGCGCGCAGTTGGCTTTCGACCTGCGGGCCGTTGGCGCCGGGGCCGAAGGTGGCGATCAGGCTGTCCTCGTCGATATCCAGCAGGCGCGTCATGCGCTCCAGCGACAGGGTCAGCACCGGGCGCTGGCCGGCCTGTGGGTTGATATGGCCGGCCACCGAGGTGCCGCCGCCGTAGGGAATCAGGGTCACGTCATGCTGTTGCGCCCAGGCCAGCAGCTCACGAATCTGCTCGGCGCTTTCCGGGCAGGCGACGCCATCGGGAAACAGACCGAACTCGCCGGAGCGCATCGCCAGCCAGTCCGGCAGGCTCTGGCCACGGGCATGGCGCACGCGCACCTCGGCATCAACGCAGATCAGCGGGTTTGGGGCCAGACGCGAGGCCGGCACACGCGCCAGCACGTCCTGCAGGCTGGCGTCGGCCAGGCGCTGCCCCGGCCCGATCAGCTCGGCGAGAAAGGCCTCGCCATGGGCCGGCAGTTCCACTTCGGTCGCCTCGTCACCCCATCCGTTCCAGCGTCGCATCGCATCCCCCATTCCGATCAGCACTTATGGCTGCCTATACTAGCCAGCCGCCGATTTCCGTCACTGTCGAATCGGGACAAGCGTTATCGCCAATCAAGACAGGCATCGCAGAACAAGAAGAATCCATGGAAAACCTCGGCTATACCTCGGTTCCCGCCCTGCTCAAGTACCTGCGCCAGGCCGAACAGCTCGGCCTGGACATCGACCGTGCCCTGGCCGCTGCCGGGATTGCCGCGCAGGACCTGGCCGACAATGGCAAGCGCATGCCCAGCGAGGTGCATGAGCGCCTGCTGGCGCATCTGATCGAGGTGTCCGGCGACCCTTTGTTCGGTCTGCACGCGGCGCGTTTCGTCCAGCCCGGCTCGTGGAGCGTACTCGGCTACATCGCCATGAACTGCGCCACCCTGGGTGAGGCCATGGGCCGCATCGTGCCTTACGAGAAACTGGTGGGCGACATGGGCACCAGCCGTATCGAAGCCGCCGAGGATCACGTGCGGCTGATCTGGAGCTGCCGTCATCAGGCACCGGACGTGCGCCGCCATATGGTCGAGAACGTGCTCGCCTCCTGGCTGCTGTACGCCCGCTGGATCGCCGACTCCGAACATTCGCCGCGCGAAGTCTGGTTCGAGCACGCGCAACCGGCCGCCACCGAACTGGCCGAATACCAGCAACTGTTCGGCTGCCCGGTGCGGTTCGAACAGCCCTGCAACGCCCTGCTGGTGCCGCTGGACTACCTCGGCGTGCCGCTGCGCCAGGCCGACGCCAACCTGCTGCGCACGCTGGAAGAACATGCCCTGACCCTGATGGCCGGACTGGACGACAACGAGCCGCTGCCACGCCGGGTGAAGAATGCCCTGCGCCTGCTGCTCAAGGACGGCCTGCCGCGCAAGGAACGGGTGGCGGAGAAGTTCGACATGACCGTGCGCACCCTGCAGCGCCACCTGCAGCAGGCCGGCACCAGCTACCAGCAGATACTCGACGAACTGCGCCAGGAGCTGGCCGAGCACTACCTGCTGCGCAGCGACCTGGCGATCCAGGACATCGCCAGCTACCTGGGTTTCACCGAGTCACGCTCGTTCCACCGCAGCTTCAAGAGCTGGACCGGGCAAACGCCGGGCGAGTTTCGCGAGAGCCGGCGCCGGGACAATCCGCTGGGCTAGCGCGCAGACCTGAAACGCCTTGCCAGCCAGTAATCGACGCTCAACCAGCGCCCTGCCCCGCTGAAGAGCAACGCCACCAGCATCACCAGGTAGGTGGCGGCGAACTCGATGCCATTGTTCAACACCACAAACTTGCCGCTGGCGGTCAGCCAGTCGTAATTGCCGTGCTCACGCAGAATCGCCCGCGCCCGTTCGAGCTTCTCCGCTGCTGCCAGCACGCGCTCATTGGCAAAGGGCGCGGATGGGTCGGCAATCGCCTGCCAGCCATAGGGCCAGTGCACGGCGAAGATCGCCACCAGCATGGTGATGATCAGCGGGATGCTGATCCAGCGCACAGCAAAACCGAACAACAGCAGGATGGCGCCACCGGCCTCGGTCAGCGCCGCTGCCCAGGCCAGCAGCTCGGGAAACGGCAGGCCCAGCCCCCAGTCCGGGTTACCGAACCAGGCGGCAGTGGCGTCGATATCGGACAGTTTCTGCATGCCAGCCATCCAGAACACCGGCACCAGATACAGGCGCAGCAACAGCGGGCCGAGAAAATCCAGGCGCCGGCTAGCCTCCAGTGCATCCTGGAAGCGATTGAGCAAAGTGATCATGTGGTCAGTCCTCGGAATGGGGAAACCAGATATCGCGCGCCTGCCAGTCATCCAGCAGCGCGCGGGCGTTAGCGAAATAGTTGCGATCAGCGGCCAGGCCATGGGCCGTGGCCAACTCCAGCTGCGCCTGCACAGGCGGCTCGCCGGCCTGCAGCCGCAGCGCCAGTTGATAGGCGAACGGCGCCAGTTGCATAAAGCGCACCTGATCCTTGCGGTCGCGCCAGACCAGCAGACAGGTAGGTTCGGCCGGCGGCTGCGTGGGACAGTGATCAGCACCGATCATCTGCACCGGCCAGCGATAGGCCAGCGGCCAGGCCAATGGCGACCAGCCACGCTCGGGCAACTGCGCATCGCTAACATCCAGCGCCAGCTCGACCCACTCGTAGTGCGCCAGCTCCAGCATGAACGCCGGGTCGTCAGGCTCGGCGCGATAACCTTGCTGCAACCAGGCGATGAACTCCTGACTGATCTCGAGAAAGTACGGCGTGCTCGCCCGATGCTCGGCGAGGAACGCGCGCAGCAACCGCTGCCAGCGCTCGGCTCCGAGAATCCCGCGCAGCACCGGAAAGGCGCCGCTCACCAGGCTGAAGACGTTGTTGAAGAACAGCTCCTCGTAGACCGCCATGCGCTCGGCCTTGATGCCTGGCAGCAAGGCCTGCGCCTCAGGCTGGCGAATACGTGCAGCGAAGTCGCGCTGCTGCTGAACACCGCTCATGTGCCGTACCTGCTCAGCGGTTGCACAGCCTGTTGCAGGCTGCGGATATGCGCCAGCTCGGCATACAGCTCGGCCAGCGGCGGGAAGTTGAAGTCACGCTCCAGCAGCGTCGGGCGCACGCCATGCTGCGCGTAAGCGCTGCTTAGCAGTGCCCACACAGGGTCGATCACCGGCGCACCGTGGGTGTCGATCTTCAGGTCTGCCGCCTGATCGTAATGACCGGCGACGTGCAAATAAGCGATGCGCTCACTGGGCATCGCGGCGATATAGGCTTCGGCATCGAAGCCGAAGTTCAGGCTGTTGACGTAGACGTTGTTGACGTCCAGCAACAACTGGCAGTCGGCACGCTCCAGCACCGCGCAGACGAAATCCGCCTCATCCAGCTCGCCGGGCAGGCGCGCATAGGCCGAGACGTTCTCGATGATCAACGGCCGCTCCAACACGTCCTGCACGATGCGCACGCGCTCGGCGATGCGCGCCACCGACTCTTCGGAAAACGGCAGCGGCATCAGGTCATACAGCTGGCCATCGTCGGCGCAGGCCGACAGATGCTCGCTGTAGGCCAGCACACCATGTGCGTCGAGAAAGCCCTTGATGGCGTGCAGCAGCTCCAGGTTCAGCGGCGCGAAGCCGCCGAGGTTGAGGGACAGACCATGGCACAGCAACGGCCGGCGCTCGCTCAGGGCGCGCAACTGCTTGCCCAATCGGCCACCGACACCGATCCAGTTCTCCGGCGCCACTTCGAGAAAGTCGGCGCCGCTGGCGTCATCGCCGATCAGCTCGGCGAGCAGCCCGCGACGCAAGCCGAGACCGGCGCCGGTGAGATTTGCGAGGTGCATGATCCGTCCTCCCCTGCGCCCTTACTCGCTCTTCTCGCCGCCGCACTTGCCTTCGCCGCATTTACCCTCGGCGTCGGTTTTTTTCTCGCCACCACACTTGCCCTCGCCGCACTTGCCCTCAGCGTCGCCTTTCATCTCACCGCCGCATTTACCTTCGCCACAGGAACCTTCCTGCGCCTTCTCGGCAGCGGCCAGGCTGTAGCCGCTGGCCAGTTCCTGCGCAGCGAAGGGGTTGCTCGCGGCATGGGCGGTGAACGCCATGGAAGTCAGCAGCGCAGCGCCCAGAGTGGCAGTCAGGGTATTGAGTTGTTTCATGGCATCTCTCCATCGGTTTCGAATACGGCGCCAGGTTGGCGCCCTCGCAGCAATGGACGAGGCAGGGATGCGGGCGTTACAGCGAGGCTGAAAATTTTCGTAGCCCGGATGAAATCCGGGGGGCGCTTTGCCCGCTACCAGCCGCGGCTACGACTGCATGGATGTAGGAGGTAGAGCGAAGCAGCATGCCAGAGCCGAAAGTCCCTCCCACAGGCACAGAAACATCCACCGTACCGTGGGAGGCGCTTCAGCGGCGATGCTTTTGACATCCAGTAGCCCAGAACAGCCATTGCAAGCGGTGGAAAAAAGCGTCATCCACTCAACGTGCTCCAGCTATGTGTCGACCATTGATTTCGACACGGTCACTCACATTGCCTTGCAACCTTCCAGCGCCTTTGTGTATACCTATCCAGTAGTAATGAAAGTGTGAATTGTGGAAGTCAAGCGAATACGTGCTGGCGCCTACCTCACTTGCTAAATCTTTGAAATGTTTAAATTTTCCTGATCCTTAAGCATTCATTTTTCGGAGTTATACCGCCTTCCATGCTATTGGATTAGTACGGAAGACTATCTAATCACTGTTAGGCATATAGGGAAATTGCCATGCAAAAACTCCTTCAGGCAGATCGGCTAAATCAAATTGCTCAAAAAGTTGGATTTGCGGTCTGGCAAATACAAGAGTTAGAAGGTGCTGCGGCACAGTTTTACGTTCTAGTAGCGTTGGCCCAAGCAGGAATGGGAGAAGAGGCTGGGAATGCTCTGGTAGATCAAGCACAGAGTAAAACTTTTGGCAGCACTGTGAACAAGCTTGTCAAGGGAAACCATCTCCCAGATGAGCTCAAAGAACGATTTACAATATTTCTATCGGAGAGGAACTGGCTAGTTCATAATTCCAAAGCTGACAGCAGAAATGCGATTCACCACCAGAACCACTTCGAAAAGCTAATTACAAGATTAGAGCTAATTGCTGATGAGGCACTTGCACTGCTAAGTATGCTGCCAGCTCTATCAAAGAAGTTTCTAATTTCTAATGGCATTGATACAGACAGAATGCAAACTTTTGCAAGTACAAAGCTCAAGGAGTGGCACAAAAAATAATTAGTGAACGCTGCCTAACCAGCGATTCAAACCGTTCGCTTCGCTGACTGGGACGGGCTAAAGCCCGCCCCTTAACCAAACGTTAGGTTTCCAAACTATGAAAGATCCGTGGGAAGGCAGAGCTAAGCCAAGTATAGAGCACATAACCTCTTTGTTTGGAAATGAAGTGCTGGGAGCATTCTTGGCCGGCCATCTTGTTCTTGAGTCAGTGCTGGTGTTAATGCTCGAAACGACCCCTAATGATTCCGATAAAGGTGGGTATTTCGATTGGAGCTTTTACAGGAAAATTAATGCAGCAGAAGCAAGGGGCCTAATCCATAACGGAATGGTATCTTTTCTTCATGAGGTAAACGGAATAAGAAACCGGTTAGCACACAAATTAGATGCACCAATTTCATTTGATGAGGCCTTTCTTCTCGCTCAGAAAGCAGCTGCTGGAGGTGTAGATTTTTCCGATGACACGATTCATTCTGATCGCGAGAAGTCAGAAGAATGGTATGGAATCCAGGGTATTATCCAAGAAGTTTTCCAAAATGCATCACAGGATTTGCTCTTCCTGCTAGAAGATGATGAGCATATAACAAACTTCGTGTCCGCCCGTGAAACCTAAAAAACTATCAACTGTGCGCCTTCGGCGCCGTACTGTTTACACTGCGCTTCGCTCCGTTTCAGCTGCTGGTTATTGAGGCGTTAAGCAAAAGGAAAAAATTAATTCATGAGAGATGTTATTCCTGATTCTGTATTGGATATTCTTCGTGGACACTATGCACTTGGCATCGCAAATGCTGAAGCATTTTACGATCAACATTCAGCAGATGAAGATTCAATTACTGGCGCATTAGGTCAAGCGCTTGCACGTGCGGAACCTATTCGATTTCAGCAAGGCCTTGATGAATATTATATTAATATCTCATATAGAAAAGTCCGAGGCAGAGGCCGTGGTGCTCCTGAACGTATTTACGGTGTAGATGGAATTTTTCAGCTGAGTGTTACGAACAAAGAAGGAAAAGAGAGCGCACTAAAAGGGCTACCATTTCAGTCTAAAAAGGGTTGGAAGGGAAAAAACAGTGATCTTCTCGAACAGGCTAAAAAAATGGAAAAATTAACACCTGGTGGTATTGTTATAGATTTTGGCCCTAATGGTTACAAAGCATGTACCGCGAAAGACGTTGTCGCGTCATTAGGAAATCGCAATACTGCAAATCACCATAATTCCATAAGGCCGCTTGAGCAGCTTCTATCCCACGACTTCCTAAATTGTCATGTAGGCCGCCGTGGTTTTTTCTATGACTCCAACAGTGAACGTTTCTCTAACTGGCTAATAGAAGAAAAACCCATTCATGTAATTACCACTGAAGTTAAGCATGGTCGCTGGGGATAAAAATGCCTAACAATTTGTGAAATGAGAGAACTCATCCTTCTCATTGAGCGAAGATTAGAATCGTCGGTGCAGTCCCGTCTAACAATTGGTTCAAAACGTTCGCGGCACTCACTAGGACGGGCTAAAGCCCGCCCCTTAACCAAGCGTTATGCTGAATAGATAAAATGTGGCAGCAAGTAGCCTGGGTAGAGCACATCGAAACCCGGGGGAGATTCGATGGGTTTCGCGCCGCTCTACCCATCCTACGGTTCTGCTCTTGCAAACGAAGTTTGCCAGGGATTTCTTAGCTGCGGGGGCGCTAGCAAGTAGCCCGAACAACCACCGCAAACGGTGGATGAAAAAAGTGTCGGCTACGCGCCCCGATCCACCCTACGACCAGGCCGTCCAGCAAGCACACGGCTCACCCCTGATTACGCCGATCCTGCGCCAAACGCTCGGCCAGTGCATCGAGTTCGGGCAATTCGTCCTCCGGCATCAGTCGGATCACTGCCTGGGTCAGTTTCATCTGGCGGATGAAACGTCGGCAGTTGCCGCACATGGCCAGGTGGGCGCGTACGGCCAGGCGCTGGCGCAACGTCAGTTGGCCGTCGAGATAATCGCTGGAGTGAGCGACCAGTTCCTTGCAGGTCAGCATTGGCCTGTCTCCTCGAAATGTTCCAGGGTGGCAAAGACTTTCAGGCGTGCCCGGTGCAGCAGCACACGGGCATTGGAGAGGGAGATGTCGAGAAGATTACAGATCGCCTCCAGCTCCAGGCCCTGACGCTCGCGCAGCACCAGCACGCTAGCCTGCAGTTCGGACAGGCTGGCCAGGGTGTGTTCCAGGCACTGGCGCAGTTCGTCCTCGGTGAGCAGGGCTTCGGGACTGTCCTGATGCCAGGCATGCGGCGCCAGCAGCCAGTGACCATCATCGGAGAAACGCTCGTCGCCCACCGTGCCATGCGGCGCGGCCAGGTCGTCGAGCAGTACCTCGCGACGGTTGAGCTTGAGACGGGTCTTGGCGGTATTGGCGGTGATGGTCAGCAGCCAGGTCTTGAG
>CAZIZA010000137.1:0-10013 GCA_964543555.1 uncultured Pseudomonas sp. | reverse complement strand
GTGAAACCGTTGCGGCCTAGATCATCATGGGGGCGGCATCGGGTCAAGCCTGCCTTGGCGTGATGAATGACACGGCATAGGCCTGCTCTACATAGCAATACAGAGGCCAGCGAGAGGGCATCACGCCTATAATGGCCGACATGCCCCAATAGATGCCCGGAATCCCCTTTTATGAGCGGAGATCACGGCCATCGTTCGTTTTTCGGAGACTTCACACATGCTGCTTCGCGGCCTTTCCTGGCTGGTGCTGTGCCAGTTGCTGGGTACCGTTCTCAACGTTTTGCTGTTACCGATGTTGCCAGGGCCGATCATCGGCATGCTGCTGCTGTTCGTCTTTCTCATCGTGCGTGGCGAGGTGGGCGAGTCGCTCAGCGTGGCGTCCAGCAGCCTGCTCAAGTACCTGCCGCTGATTCTGGTGCCGCCTGCCGTGGGTGTGATGGCCTATGCCAGCGATATCGCCGCCGATTTCTGGGCCGTGGTTGGCGCGCTGGTGTTGTCGCTGCTGGTATCGCTGGCCTTCGCCGGCTGGTTGATGCAGAAGCTGATCGAGCGCCAGCAGCGCCGGGAGGACGTATGAGTCCGGATTGGCAGGGCGCCTGGCAGGCGTTGACCCATCACCCGCTGTTCGGCATCGGCATCACTCTGGGTGCCTATCAGTTGGCCATGGCCGCCTACGAGCGTACCCGCTGGGTATTCCTGCAGCCGGTGCTGGTGTCGATGCTGACGGTGATCGGCATCCTGCTGCTGTGCGGCCTGAGCTTCGCCGAGTATCGCGACAGCGTTGCGGCGCTGACCCTGCTGCTCGGTCCGGCCACCGTGGCCCTGGCTGTGCCGCTGTATCTCAACCTAAGGCGGATTCGCCAGCTATTCTGGCCGATCATCCTGACCTTGCTGATCGCCGGCACCGTTGCCACCGTGCTTGGCGCCGGGCTGGCCTGGCTGTTCGGCGCCGAACGGCTGATGCTGATGAGCATGGCGCCGAAATCGGTGACCTCGCCGATCGCCATGCTGGTGGCCGATCAGATTGGTGGTATCGCGGCGCTGGCCGCGGTGTTCGTGATGATCACCGGGGTCATCGGCGCTATCGTCGGGCCGTCCATTCTGCGTCTGTGCGGTGTTCATCATCCGGCGGCGCAGGGTATGGCGCTGGGTCTCACTGCGCATGCCGTGGGTACGGCGCGAGCGCTGCAGGAGAGTGATGAATGTGGCGCTTTCGCCGCATTGGCAATGAGCCTGATGGGGGTGATCACCGCCGTGCTGTTGCCTCTGGCGATTGTCCTGTTGCTATGAGAGCCTGCCCGACGATTAACAGGCCGTTGAAAAACGTAGGCGAGGAAGGCGATACAAGGAAAAACAGCCGAAAAAGCGCAGTTTACGGGCTGTAAATGAGTATTTTGAGGCTGTTTTTAACGCAGTATTGCCAACGCAGGTAGTTTTTCAACAGCCTGTCAGCGATGCCCTGGAACCCCTGCATAGATAACAGGCCGTTAAACCATGAAGCTGCCGCTGTTTCCGCTCAACACCGTATTGTTTCCCGGCTGCGTGCTCGACCTGCAGATATTCGAGGCGCGCTATCTGGACATGATCAGTCGCTGCATGAAGCAGGGCAGTGGTTTCGGGGTGGTGTGCATCGTCGAGGGCGCTGAAGTCGGCGAAGCTGCCAGTAGTTTTGCCGCGATTGGCTGCGAGGCCCTGGTGCGCGACTTTCAGCAGCGTCCCAATGGCTTGCTGGGGATTCGCGTGGAGGGCGGCCGTCGCTTCACGGTCGAGCGTGCCCAGGTGCTGGCGGATCAGTTGACGATCGCCGACGTGCAGTGGCTGGACGAGCATGAAGAGCGCCCACTGCTCGGCGAGCATGCCGACCTGGCCGCGCTGCTCTCGGCATTGGCCCAGCATCCGCTGGTGGAAGGGCTGGGCATGGGCGGCTTGCCCAGCGGCCAACTCCAGCTGGCCAATCAGCTAGCCTATCTGTTGCCGCTGGAGTCGGGGCAGAAACTGCAGTTACTGCAGCTGGATGATCCCGAGCAGCGTCTGAGCCAGTTGCAGGCCATGCTGGAGCAGCTGCAGGGCGATGCCTCATAGGGGCGCCGCGCCCCCTTCGATGCGTGAGTGACCCAGCGGCGCTCTAGGCTTCAATAGCTGTAGCGCAGCAGTGTCGCTGACAGTTCCCAGGTAACCAGGGTGCCAAACAGCGCAACGCAGGCCGGGATCACCAGCCACCACGCCTTCGCCGGCAATGGCTGCATCGGTGCCGCGCGCTGGATCAGGGCCAGGCTGAGCGCACAACTGGTCACTGCTACCAGTGCACCAGCGATGATGTCGCTGGGCCAGTGCACCCCCAGGTACACCCGCGACAGGGCGATGGCCAGAGCCGGCAGGCTCGCCACCAGCAGCCAGGTCAGGCGTGTGCGTGCCGAGCTGCCACGACCGGCCAGCACACCCACGGCCAGGAAGAAAGCGAATGCCGCAGAGCTGTGTCCGCTCGGCAGGCTGTAGCTTTCCAGCGGCTGCAGCAGGACATCCGGGCGCGAGCGCGCCAGCAGATTCTTCAACACCGTGGTGGCGGTGGAGGCGAGCAGCAGGGCGCCAGCGACGAACAGTCCGGCCTGCCAGCGGCGTACGGCGAACAGCAGCGCCACCAGTAGAACGCCGGCCGCGAACTGGATATGGAAGTCACCGAAGCGCGTGATGAACACGGCGATGGGATCGAAGGCGGCGCTACGTTCGTCCTGCACCAGTGTCATCAGGCCCTTGTCGAGGCTGTCCAGGTGAGGGAAGCCGATCAGCATGGCGGCCAGTGCGAGCGCACCGAGCAGCGCGGCCAGGCTGGCGGCCCAGCGCCGTTCACGCAGGCTGGCCTGCATGATCAGCAGCAAGATCACCGCCAGGGCTGCGCTGACAATGCCGGCCGCACCCCAGAAACCGTCTGGTAGCGGCAGGCGCAAGGCGGCGCCGGTGGCCCAGCCGGGCAGCATGTAGGCCACTGCCCAGCCGGCGGCAGCCAGCAGGCTGACCAAGGCGAAGCGCACGGCCGGCATGTCCAGCATACCGGCGACCAATGGCAGCATCGGCCGTAGCGGGCCGATGTAGCGGCCGACCAGCAGGCTGATCACGCCATAACGCTGAAAGTAGTTCTCTGCGCCGGTCAACCATTCGGGATGGTCACGCAGCACCGGCAGGCGCCGGATGCCCTGGTGGAAGCGGCGACCCAGTCCGTAGGAAATCGCGTCGCCGAGCAGGCCACCGGTATAGGCGAGCAGCAGTGTCTGCCACAGCTCCAGGGCGCCATTGCCGGCCAACACGGCGAGGGTGAACAGCACCACTGTACCGGGGATGACGATGCCGGCCACTGCCAGGCACTCCAGGCAGGCGACCAGGAAAATGGCCAATGCCAGCCAGTGCGGGCTGCCTTGCAGCCAGGTGGTCATGCTGTCGAACCATTGCATCATGGTCGGGTAGGCTCCAGCGTGTGTAGTTGATAGTCGCGTCCTTCGACCTGTCCACGGCGCAAAGGGTTGCGCGTGCAGTGGCGGGCATAGCGGGCGTCGACGAAACGGTAAGGCAGGTGCTCGTCGCGGCCCTTGGGAATGCCCAGCCGCGCGCACTGGATGATCGCGTGCGGCCGCTCGCCGACATCCTCGACGAACAGCTGTTGTGGGTCGAAGCGGCGCGCATCCCAGTCCGGTACTTTCAGGCCCAGCGCTTTGCACAGGAGTGTCTGGCCGGCGCACAAACGTTCGGGGGCGCGTGGCTGGTCGAGGCTGTCTGGGTTGTTGCGTTGCATCGCCGCCAGTGCAGCGGGGCCGCTGATGGCATCGAGCCAGGGATGCGCGGACTTGATCAGCACCGCGTTACCTGGCCCGTGAGCACTGAAGTTCAGCGAGTCGCCGCCGCGCGCGTAGTACATGTAGATGTGCCCACCGTCGGCGAACAGTGCCTTGCGCTTTTCCGTGTAGCCGAGTGAGGCATGGCTGCCCTTGTCAGCCAGGTAGTAGGCCTCGGTCTCGATGATTCGCGCGCTAAGCCAGAGCTCGCCTGCGCGATGGCGAATGACCTTGCCGAGCAGCTCACGCGCCAGCAACTGTGCATCGCGGTCGAAGAAGCTATCCGGCAATGGTCTGGCGCCGGGCCAGGGCAGATTTGAAGTCGGTGCGGCGTGCATGATCCGTGGGCAGGGCTCGCAGTGTCTGATTTGCGCGGCGAGCATAACAACAAGCACCTTAAAATTGTCTGAACTGGCCCGTACCGGGTTTGGCGGGTGCTGCAAGCTGTTACGCAGCTTATCCTGTACCGCTTGCCAGACGCCGCTGGGCGCGGCCTTGTGAGCCGGCTATAATCAGCCCCTTTTTCCAACTGCCAGACCTCCGCTGCCATGACCGAGTCCGTGCACGACTACATGACCCGCCTGGGCCAGGCCGCCCGCCAGGCATCCCGGGTGCTTGCCCGCGCCAGTACCGCGCAGAAGAATCGCGCGCTGCAGGCCGCTGCCGACGCGCTCGACGCTGCGCGCGTCGAGTTGACCGCCGCCAATGAGCTGGACCTGGCCGCCGCCCGCGCCAGTGGTCTGGAACCGGCCATGGTCGATCGCCTGGCGCTGACGCCGAAGGTGATCGACAGCATGATCGAAGGGCTGCGTCAGGTGGCGACGCTGCCTGACCCGATCGGCGAGATTCAGGGTATGCGCTACCTGCCGTCCGGTATTCAGGTCGGCAAGATGCGTGTGCCGCTGGGTGTGATCGGCATCATCTACGAGTCGCGTCCGAACGTGACCATCGACGCCGCCAGCCTGTGCCTGAAGTCCGGCAACGCCACCATTCTGCGGGGCGGCTCGGAAGCCATTCATTCCAATCAGGCGATTGCCCGCTGCATCCAGCAAGGGCTGGCCGAAGCCAATCTTCCTGCGGCTGCCGTGCAGGTGGTGGAAACTACTGACCGCGCCGCTGTCGGTGAGCTGATCACCATGCCCGAATACGTCGACGTGATCGTGCCGCGCGGGGGCAAGGGCCTGATCGAGCGCATCAGTCGTGACGCCAAGGTGCCGGTGATCAAGCACCTGGACGGCGTTTGCCACGTTTATGTCGACGTTGCCGCTGACCTCGACAAGGCCATCCGCGTCTGCGACAACGCCAAGACCCAGCGCTATTCGCCGTGCAACGCGATGGAAACCCTGTTGGTCCATGAAGCCATCGCCGCGCGTGTGTTGCCGCCGCTGGCCGCCATCTACCGTGACAAGGGCGTGGAGCTGCGTGGCGATGCCGCGACCCGCGAATTGCTCGGCAGTGATGTGCTGGAAGCGAGCGAAGACGACTGGTTCGCCGAATACAACGCACCGATTCTGGCGATTCGCATCGTCGACTCGCTGGATGCGGCCATCGAGCACATCAATCACTACGGGTCGCAGCACACCGATTCGATCATCACTGAGAACTTCAGCGATGCACGGCGCTTCCTCACTGAGGTGGACTCGGCCTCGGTAATGGTCAATGCTTCGACCCGTTTTGCCGATGGTTTCGAGTACGGCCTCGGCGCGGAAATCGGCATCTCCACCGACAAGCTGCACGCCCGTGGCCCGGTCGGTCTGGAGGGGCTGACCAGCGAGAAATATGTGGTCTTCGGCGACGGACACATTCGCACATAAATGAAACGAATCAGCGCCCGACGCATCGGCCTGCTCGGCGGTACCTTCAACCCGGTGCATATCGGGCACCTGCGTGCGGCGCTGGAAGTGGCCGAGTTCATGGCGCTGGACGAGCTGCGGATGATTCCCAGCGCCAGGCCGCCGCATCGCGACACGCCGCAGGCAACCGCCGAGCAACGCCTGGCCATGGTGCAACTGGCGGTAGAGGGTGAGGCGCGGCTGACGGTCGATGATCGCGAGCTGCGTCGCGACAAGCCGTCTTACACGGTGGACACGCTGGAGTCGGTGCGTGCCGAGCTGGCGGTGGACGATCAGCTGTTTCTGCTGCTCGGTTGGGACGCGTTCTGCGGCCTGCCGAGTTGGCACCGTTGGCAGGAGCTGCTGCAGCACGGCCACCTGCTGGTGCTGCAGCGGCCCGATGCCGACAGTGAAGCGCCGGAGGCGCTGCGCGATCTGCTGGCCGCACGCAGTGTCAGCGACCCGCTGAGCCTGCAGGGCGCAGGCGGGCAAATCAGTTTCATCTGGCAGACTCCGCTGGCGATCTCCGCCACGCAGATCCGTCATTTATTGGCAACCGGCCGCTCGGCGCGTTACCTGCTGCCCGATGCGGTACTGGCCTACATCCAGGCGCACGACCTTTATCGTGCGCCCCATGCTTGAAACGTCGCGCGTGTGCGCTGGCGTTCATTACACGAGGCAAATGAGTTTTTATGAGCAAGCAGAACATGCCCAGCGCTGAGCTGGTCAAGATCGCCGTGGCGGCGCTGGAAGAGATCAAGGCGACCGACATCACCGTGATCGATGTCAAGGACAAGACCAGCATCACCGACTTCATGGTGATCGCCAGCGGTAGCTCCAGTCGCCAGGTCAAGTCGCTGGTGGAAAACGTGCTGGAGAAGGTCAAGGAACAGGGCGTGCGCCCGATCGGCAGCGAAGGTCTGGACAGTGGCGAATGGGCGCTGCTCGACCTGGGTGACATCGTTGTCCACGTGATGTTGCCGACCGCGCGCCAGTTCTACGACCTGGAGCGCCTGTGGCAGGGCGCCGAGCAGAGCCGCGCCCAGCACAGCGCAGAGTAAGCGTAAGCCGTGCGGATCAAACTGATCGCCGTCGGTTCGCGCATGCCGCGCTGGGTCGAGGAGGGCTGGCAGGAGTACGTCAAGCGTCTGCCGGCCGAGTTGCCGCTGGAGCTGGTGGAAATTCCCCTCAACACCCGCGGCAAGAACGCCGATGTGGCCCGTCTGATTCGTCAGGAGGGCGAAGCCATGCTGAGCAAGGTGCAGCCCGGCGAACGTATCGTCACGCTGGAGGTCCATGGCAAGCCATGGAGCACCGAGCAGTTGGCGGCGGAGCTGGATCGCTGGCGTCTCGATGCGCGCAACGTCAATCTCATGGTCGGCGGCCCGGAAGGGTTGGCGCCGGAGGTCTGCGCGCGCAGTGAGCAGCGTTGGTCGCTGTCACCACTGACCTTGCCACATCCGTTGGTCAGAATTCTGCTCGGCGAACAGATCTACCGTGCCTGGACTGTATTGTCCGGCCATCCGTACCACAAGTGAGTCAGTAGTTCACGATGCCGCAGCCGATTCGCCTCAAGGATCACGAAAAGGACGCTCGTCTGGTCAAGCGCCGGGTGCTCGTCGGTGGTGCGGTGATCATGCTGCTGACCTGCGTGCTGATCATGCGCTTGTACTACCTGCAGGTAATCCAGTACGAGCATCACAGCACGCTGGCAGAAAACAACCGCATCCACGTGCAGCCGCTGCCGCCAACTCGTGGGCTGATCTTCGACCGTAATGGCGTGATCATTGCCGACAACCGTCCCAGCTTCAGCCTGACCGTGACTCGCGAGCGCGCCGGTGACTGGTCTGGCGTGCTGGATACGGTGGTCGAGGTGCTGCAGCTTACCGAGGATGATCGCGCCCTTTTCGAGCGTCGCGTGCGCCAGGGGCGACGCCCCTTCGAACCGGTGCCTATCCTGTTCGAGTTGTCCGAAGAACAGATTGCGCGGATCGCGGTCAATCAGTTCCGTCTGCCTGGTATTGAGGTAGCTGCGCAACTGGTGCGGCATTATCCGCAGCAGGAGCACTTCGCTCACTCGGTCGGCTATGTCGGGCGAATCAACGAGCAGGAACTCAAGCGCCTCGATCCGACGGCCTACGCAGGTACCCACCATATCGGCAAGACCGGCATCGAGCGCTTCTATGAAGACGAGCTGCACGGCGAAGTCGGCTACGAAGAGGTCGAGACCAACGCCCGTGGCCGCGTGTTGCGTGTGCTCAACCGCGTCGATCCAAAGCCGGGCAAGGACATTGTGCTCAGCCTTGATGTGCACCTGCAGGAGGCAGCCGAGAACGCCCTGGGCGGTCGGCGTGGAGCGGTGGTGGCCATCGATCCGAACAATGGCGAAGTGTTGGCGATGGTCAGCCAGCCCAGCTTTGATCCCAATCCCTTCGTCACCGGCATCAGTTTCAAGGCCTATGGCGAATTGCGTGATTCCATCGATCAGCCGCTGTACAACCGCGTGCTGCGCGGCCTCTATCCGCCGGGCTCGACGATCAAGCCGATGGTCGCTGTGGCCGGTCTTGATGCCGGTGTGGTCACCCCGACATCGCGGGTGTTCGACCCCGGCTTCTATCAGTTGCCCAATCACAGCCACAAATACCGTAACTGGAACCGTACGGGGGATGGCTGGGTCGATCTGAACCTGGCCATCGCCCGCTCCAACGACACCTATTTCTACGATCTGGCGCACAAGATGGGTGTCGATCGCATGCACGACTACATGAGCCGTTTCGGCCTCGGTCAGCGCGTGGCACTGGACATGTTCGAAGAAACAGCCGGGCTGATGCCATCGCGTGACTGGAAACGGGCGCGCTATCGCCAGCCCTGGTACCCGGGCGAGACGCTGATTCTCGGCATCGGTCAGGGCTATATGCAGACCACGCCGCTACAGCTGGCGCAGGCGACTGCGCTGATGGCGACCCGCGGCAAATGGATTCGCCCGCATCTGGCCAAGAGCGTCGATGGCCGCTTGCCCGTGGATCCCAACCCGATACCGGATATCGTCCTGCGTGATCCGAAATTCTGGGAGTACGGCATTCATGGCATGGAAGAGGTGCTGCACGGTCCGCGTGGCACGGCTCGCAAGGTCGGTGACAGCTCGGTTTATCGTATTGCCGGCAAGAGCGGTACCGCGCAGGTGGTGGCGATCAAGCAGGGTGAGAAGTACAACCGAGATAAATTGCAGGAACGGCACCGCGATCATGCCCTGTTTGTTGCTTTTGCCCCGGCGCAGAAGCCGCAGATCGCCGTGGCCGTGATGGTGGAGAACGGCGAATCCGGCTCCGGTGTTGCCGCGCCCGTGGTCAAGCAGGTGATGGATGCCTGGCTGCTGGATAAGGAAACCGGTCAGCTCAAGGCCGAATTTGCCTTGCCCCAGGCTGCCGAGGTCAGCCAGCGATGATGAGTAATTTCGACCGTACCCTGTCCGACGAGGATGTGCTGCGCCGTCGCGCCACCCTGTTGCAGCGCCTGCACATCGATGGCTGGCTGCTGTTACTGCTTTTGGTTTTGGGGGCTGGCAGCCTGTTCATTCTGTATTCGGCCAGTGGCAAGAATGTCGACCTCCTGCTAAAGCAGGCATCTTCCTTCGGTATCGGCATTGTAGCAGTGGTGGTGATCGCTCAGTTCGACCCCCGTTTCATGGCGCGCTGGGTGCCGCTTGCCTATGTAATGGGCGTCTTGCTGCTGACAGTGGTGGAGGTCATGGGGCACACCGCGATGGGGGCGACACGCTGGATCAATATTCCGGGCGTAATCCGTTTCCAGCCCTCGGAATTGATGAAGATCATCATGCCGATGACCATTGCCTGGTACCTGTCCCGGCATAATCTGCCGCCGCGCTTGAAGCATATCGCCATCAGTCTTGCGATGATCGGCGTACCTTTCGTGCTGATCCTCAAGCAGCCGGATCTCGGCACGTCGCTGTTGGTGCTGGCATCGGGCGCTTTCGTCGTGTTCATGGCCGGCCTGCAGTGGCGTTGGATCATCGGCGCTGCCGCTGCCGTGGTGCCGATTGCGGTGGGTATGTGGTACTTCGTCATGCACGATTACCAGAAGCGCCGCGTGCTGACCTTCCTCAACCCGGAGAGCGATCCGCTGGGTTCGGGCTGGAACATCATCCAGTCCAAGGCGGCCATCGGTTCTGGCGGTGTATTGGGCAAGGGCTGGCTGCTGGGTACCCAGTCACACCTGGATTTTTTGCCGGAAAGCCACACGGACTTTATCATTGCCGTGCTCGCCGAAGAGTTCGGTCTGGTTGGCGTCTGTCTGTTGTTGTTGCTCTATCTGCTGCTGTTGGCGCGCGGCCTGGTGA
>CAZIZA010000136.1:0-10052 GCA_964543555.1 uncultured Pseudomonas sp. | reverse complement strand
TTCATCTTGAATTCGAGGATGCCGAAGTCATCGCAGTTCTCGTCCAGGGTCTGCACCTGGATGCGCGAGACTTCATCGGCGATGGCTTCAAGGCCACCCTGACGCTCGGCCTTGGTGGTCGGCACGTTGTGATCCGGCGTGGCGATGTTGGCGTCGATGCGCCACGGCTTGCGCCCGGCCAGACGCAGCCCTTCGAAGGCCTGCGGCGAGGTCACTTCGTGAAGGATGTGACGATCGATGTAGATCAACGAGGAACCGTCGTCGCGACGTTTCACTTCGTGCATGTCCCAGAGCTTGTCGTAGAGCGTTTTGCCAGTCATCAGCCTTACCTCATCAGCGCCTTTTGAGCACATCCGTAAACTGCCTGCGTGATCACCGCCCGGCGTCAGAAGTGCACCTTTCTATGCCAGGGCAACAAAGCCCCTTTGGCTTATGGGGTGAAATGCTATGATCGCGAGACGAATAACTCAAATTCATATTTTTCATCCAGATGATTCCACAAAGGAATCCCTCTAAAGCTGCAAACGCCAAGCTACAAGCCGCAAGCAACGATCGAGCGGCTCGGCTTGTGGCTTGCAGCTTACCGCTTGGAGCTGCTTTATGGATCTCGCCAACCTCAATGCTTTCATCGCCATCGCCGAAACCGGCAGCTTTTCCGAAGCGGGTGAGCGCCTGCACCTGACCCAACCCGCCGTGAGCAAGCGCATCGCCGGCCTGGAGCAGCAACTGGGTGTGCGCCTGTTCGATCGCCTGGGCCGCGAGATCGGCCTGACTCAGGCCGGCCGCGCCCTGCTGCCGCGCGCCTACCAGATTCTCAATGTGCTGGACGACACCCGCCGCGCGCTGACCAACCTGTCCGGCGAGGTCAGCGGCCGCCTGACCCTGGCCACCAGCCACCATATTGGCCTGCATCGCCTGCCTGCCCTGCTGCGCGCCTTTACCCGGGCACACCCGCAAGTGGCGCTGGATATCCAGTTTCTCGATTCGGAAGTGGCCTATGAAGAAGTGCTGCATGGCCGTGCCGAACTGGCGGTGATCACCCTTGCCCCGGAAACCCGCGAGCCGATCCGTGCCGTCGCCGTGTGGGACGATCCACTGGATTTCGTCGCCGCGCCGGAACATCCACTGGCCCGCAGCCAGGCCATCAGCATGGCCGATGTGGCGCAGCATCCGGCGGTGTTTCCCGGTGGCAACACCTTCACCCATCACATCGTCCAGCGCCTGTTCGAGGCCCAGGGCCTGACCCCCAACATCGCCATGAGCACCAACTACCTGGAAACCATCAAGATGATGGTTTCCATCGGCCTGGCCTGGAGCGTACTGCCGCGCACCATGCTCGACGAGCAGGTCGCACGCCTGCCGATACCGGGCATCCAGCTGACCCGCCAGTTGGGCTACATCCTGCATACCGAGCGCACTCTGTCCAATGCCGCTCGGGCGTTTATGAAGCTGCTCGATCGTCAGCGCGATGACCTTGCATAGGCAATCGCCCTGGGGCTAACGTGACACTCAACGGTGAGAGAATAACTGCAGCCCCAACGCCCATACGCGCATTGCGCCCATTAAAGGAAGGTCAGGCCATGGCCAGATCGACTGACCAGACCCCGCCCCTACCCCACATACCGGCAATGGACCCCGCCAAATTCGAGCAGACCTGGCAGGATGCACCACGTTTACTGGCTGCACTGAATGGCGCGCGTCTCGGTACCTGGTATTGGGACATCAGCAGCGGTGAAGTCAACTGGTCGCGCGGCGCTCAGGCGCTGTTCGGCCTTGACCCAAACCGCCCGGTCACACGCGAGCTGCATTACATCGAACTGATTCCCGAAGAAGAGCGCGCAAGAATACTGGCGACCTTCCACGCCATTTTAAAGGGCGAACGAATCAGTCATGCGCTTCGTCATCGTATCCGCTGGCCTGACGGCAGCCTGCACTGGCTGGAGATCACCGGCAGCCTGCAGTACGAAGCCGATGGCCGGCCGCGCATGTTTGGCGTGATCCGCGACATCAGCGCCCAGGAGGAACGTGCCGCAGCACTGCGGGCGTCCGAGGAGCGCTTCGCCAGCCTGTTTCGTCTGAGCCCCGACATCATGATGCTGGTGCGCTACGACGACAGCGTGATCATCGAGATCAACCAACACTTCACTCAGGCCTTTGGCTGGGCGGCCGACGAGATTCTTGGGCGCCACACCCATGAGCTGAATCTCTGGGTTCATCCCAGCCAGCGCGACCACTTGCGCCAGAGCGCGCCCCATAGCCAGGAGCCGGTGATTCAGGAAATCCAGCTGCGCACACGCAGCGGCGCGATTCTCGACGGCATTTTGTCGGGTCAATACATCGAATTGCAGGGCGAGCGCCTGATGCTCTGTACCTTCCTGGACACCAGCGCACGCAAGCGCGCAGAAAATGCATTGCGTTTCAGCCAAGAGAAGTTCGCCAAGGCCTTCATGCACACCCCGGATGCCGTGTCTATCACTGACCGGGCCAGCGGACGCTTCATTGAGGTCAATCCAAGTTTCGAGCGGCAATTTGGCTGGAGTAGTGCCGAGGCAGTAGGCCGCACCTCCCTCGAGCTGGGTATCTGGGCGGATCCGAATGACCGTCAGCGCATGCTCGAAGCGCTGCAAACCGGACGCCTGGACAACCTCGAAGTCAACCTGTTCTGCCGCGATGGCAAGGTCACCACTAACCTGCTATTTGGTGGCGAGATCGAACTCAACGGCACATCCTGCCTGGTTCTCACCGTACGCAACATCACTGAACAGCGCGCCCAGGAGCAGGCGCTCAAGGAAAGCAAGCAGCGTCTGCGCCTGGCTCTGGAGTCAGCCGATCTGGGCACCTGGGACTGGCATATACAGAGCAGCCGACTGATCGCCAGTGAGCGGGCGTCACAACTCCAGGGGTTGGAGGCAGCAACCTTCGAAGGTGCCTTCCTCGATTTCTTCCGCCAAGTGCCGATGGAGGACCGACATTACCTGCGCCAGAGTTATCAGCGCCTGGTGGAGGAGAACCGCAGCCACTATCAGGTCACCTACCGCGTACGCCTGGAAAATGGCGGCCTGCGTTTTCTCGAAAGCACCGCCAAACTGATGTTCGACGATGCCGGCCAACCGCAGCGCATGGTTGGCACGCTGGTCGATATCAGCGAGCGACTGCTGCGTGAGCAGCGCCTGCAAGCCTCGGAAGAGAAATTTGCCAAGGCCTTCCACTCCAGCCCGGACGCCATCACCATCACCGAACGTGACAGTGGGCGCTATATTGAAGTCAACGAAGGCTTCACCCGCCTCACCGGCTTTTGGCCGGAAGAAGTCATCGGTCTTACCGCATTTGAGCTCAATATCTGGGCTTACCCCGAAGAGCGCATACGGATGATCGAGCACCTGACCCAGCAGGGCCAGGTGCTGCACATGGAAATGCATGGCCGACATCGTGACGGCGAGGTGCGTCTGGTCGATGTTTCCGTACAGCCCATCGAGCTCGATGGCGTTCCCTGCCTGCTGCTGACCGCACGCGATATCAGCGAACTCAAGCAGGCACAGGCACAGGTACAGCACCTGGCCTACCACGATGCGTTGACCAACCTGCCCAACCGCGCCCTGCTGATGGACCGCCTGACTCAGCAGATCGCCCTACTCGAACGCCATAACCTGCGTGGCGCGCTGCTGTTCCTCGACCTTGACCACTTCAAGCACATCAACGACTCGCTCGGTCATCCTGTAGGTGATTCCGTGTTGCGCCTGGTCACTGCGCGCCTGGAAGCCAGCGTGCGCCTGGAGGACACCGTGGCGCGCCTGGGCGGTGACGAATTTGTGATACTGCTCACCGGCCTGGAGGGCAAGCGCTCGGAAGTGACCCGTCATGTTCGCCAAGTCGCCGACAAGCTACGCCAGCTACTGGCCGAACCGATGCTGCTGGACGGTCACCGCCTGCAGGTCACGCCAAGTATTGGTGTTGCGCTGATTCCCGATCACGGCAATACCCCGGCTGACCTGCTCAAACGCGCCGACATCGCTCTTTACCGCGCCAAGGACTCCGGGCGCAATGCCATCCAGCTGTTTCGCAGCACCATGCAGGACGCCGCCAGCGCGCGCTTGCGCCTGGAGAACGACCTGCGCCTGGCCCTGGTACGCGGCGAATTCGAACTGCACTTTCAGCCCCAGGTCGACGCCCGCGACAGCCAGGTAGTCGGCGCCGAAGCCCTGCTGCGCTGGCAGCACCCACAGTTGGGCCCGCAGTCAACGGCGCAGTTCATCCAGGTACTGGAAGAGAGCGGGCTGATCGTCGAAGTCGGCGGCTGGGTGCTCGCCGAGGCCTGCCATTTCTGCGCACAGGTTCTGGCTAGCGGCTTGATCGATAGCGAGCGCTTCAGCCTGTGCGTCAATATAAGCCCCCGCCAGTTCCGCCAGCACGACTTCGTCGAGCGCGTAGCAAGCTGCCTGCGCGACAGCCAGATGCCCAACGCCATGCTCAAACTTGAAATTACCGAAGGCATCGTCATCCAGAACATCGACGATACCGTGGCCAAGATGCTCCGCCTGAAGAAACACGGTGTCAGCTTCGCCATGGATGACTTCGGCACTGGCTACAGCTCGCTGACTTATCTCAAGCGCCTGCCCGTAGACATGCTGAAAATTGATCAGTCGTTTGTACGTGACGCTACCCACGACCCCAACGATGCCGAGATCATCCGCGCCATCGTCGCCATGGCCCGCAGCCTGGGCCTCACACTGATCGCCGAAGGGGTCGAGCAGCAGGACCAACTGGATTTTCTGCAGTCACAGGACTGCCATCTCTACCAGGGCTACCTGTTCAGCAAACCGCTGCCACAGGAGGCTTTTCTCAGCCTGCTGGGCAAACCGTTCAGTTGAGGACGCTGTACGCAGAGCGCTGCTCTGCCACCCTCACAACCACAGCACCCTGATAACTCAATGCAGGCGCTTGCGGCACATGAGCTGCGCCAGCTTGGCACTGTCCGGCCGCTCGACGATGCCTTTCTCGGTCACGATGTAGTCCACCAGGTCAGCAGGCGTGACATCAAACACCGGATTGAGCGCTGGCACGTCAGCCGCCACGCGATGCCCGTCCAACTCGAGCAACTCACGGCCATCACGCTCTTCAAGGAGGATGTCCTCACCGCTTTCCTGGCTCAGGTCGATGCTCGAACTCGGCGCCACCACCATCATCCGCACGCCATGGTGCATGGCGTTGACCGCCAACTGATAGGTACCGATCTTGTTCACCACGTCGCCGTTGGCCGTGATGCGCTCAGCGCCAACGACCACCCAGGTGATGCCCTTGGTCTTCATCAGGTGGGCAGCAGCGGCATCGGCATTGAGGCTGACAGGCACACCATCGCCCGCCAGCTCCCAGGCGGTCAGACGCGCACCCTGCAGCCAGGGACGGGTCTCATCGACATAAACATGTTCGAGCAAATCATCCAGATACGCTGCGCGAATAACGCCAAGCGCCGTGCCGAAGCCCCCCGTGGCCAGCGCTCCGGCATTGCCGTGCGTCAGCAATACCTGCGGATTGCCCTGGTGTTTGCGGATCAGCTCCATGCCCAGCTGCGCCATGGTCAAATTGGCCTCGCGATCACTCTGGTGAATGCCGACAGCCTCCGCCTCCAGCAACACCAGGATATCGTCGCCGTCCTTGAGCCGCGCCAGGCGCTCACGCATGCGCTGCAGCGCCCAGGAGAGATTGACGGCTGTCGGTCGCGAACGCGCGAGACAGGCAAAGTCAGCCTCCAGCGCCTCGCGCCAGTCATCGCCCCCCTCCAGCCGGGCACGCGCCCCCAGCACCAGGCCATAAGCTGCGGCGATACCAATAGCTGCTGCGCCACGCACCACCATAGCGCCAATCGCGTCAGCCACTTCAGCGGCCGTATCCAAGCGCAACCAGGTTTGCTGATGCGGCAGCTGGCGCTGATCGAGTAAGTACAGCGCGCCCTCGCGCCACTCGATTGCCTGAATGTTCTCCACCGCCAGCAATTGCTCGCGCATCGCGCACTCCATCTCTAACCGCCAAAAAATCGCCAAGTATACGCAGACAGTCAGATGCCAGCCGAACAATCCGGCGCGCCTGATGACTTCAAGCTAGGCGCGTTCACCTATACACTGGCGGGCTTTCCCGCACCGATCAAGCCAGACGGACACACCACCATGCCCGACGCTCCCCTCGACCTGTTGCTGCTGCCCACCTGGCTCGTGCCCGTGGAACCAGCCGGGGTCGTATTGCGTGAACATGGCCTGGGCATCCGTGACGGCCGCATCGCCCTGATCGCACCACGCCGAGAAGCCCTGCAACATCCGGCTATGCAGGTTCTGGAACTGCCGCACTGCCTGCTCGCACCGGGTCTGATCAACGCCCATGGTCATGCAGCCATGAGCCTGTTTCGCGGTATCGCCGACGACCTGCCGCTGATGACCTGGCTGCACGAACACATCTGGCCTGCCGAGGGCAAATGGGTCGATGAGGCATTCGTCCGCGACGGCACCGAACTGGCCATCGCCGAACAAATCAAAAGCGGCATCAGCTGCTTTTCTGACATGTACTTTTATCCCCACACGGCAGCCGACTGCGTGCATGCTGCCGGCATACGCGCGCAGATCACCGTGCCGGTACTGGACTTTCCGGTGCCCGGCGCACTCAATGCGGCCGAGGCACTGCGCAAGGGCTTGCAGCTGTTCGACGACCTCAAGCAGCACCCACGTATCCGCATCGCCTTCGGCCCACATGCGCCTTATACGGTCAGCGACGACAAGCTCGAACAGATTCGCGTCCTCGCCGACGAACTGGATGCCGGCATTCATATGCACGTTCACGAAACCGCCCAGGAAGTGACCGACGCTATCGCCAAGCACGGTGAACGGCCAATGGCGCGCCTGGCTCGCCTTGGCCTGCTCGGCCCGCGATTCCAGGCCGTACACATGACGCAGATCGACGACGATGACCTGGCTCTGCTGGTCGAGCACAACTGCAGTGTCATTCATTGCCCGGAGTCCAACCTCAAACTGGCCAGCGGCTTCTGCCCGGTCGAACGCTTGTGGCAGGCGGGTGTCAACGTCGCCATCGGCACTGACGGCGCAGCCAGCAACAACGATCTCGACCTGCTCGGCGAAACCCGCACCGCTGCCCTGCTGGCCAAGGCCGTAGCCGGCTCTGCCACGGCCCTGAACGCGCACAGCGCCTTGCGCATGGCGACCCTCAATGGTGCCCGCGCCCTCGGCCTGGAAACACAGACCGGCTCGCTGGAGCCGGGCAAGCTGGCCGACCTGGTCGCCTTCGACCTGTCCGGGCTGGCCCAGCAACCGATCTACGACCCCGTTTCGCAACTGATCTATGCCAGCAGCCGGGGCTGCGTGAAGCATCTTTGGGTGGGCGGCAAACAATTGCTCGATGAGGGTCGGCTGACACGCATGGACGAACATGCGCTGATCGCCAAGGCCATGGAATGGGGAACCAGGATTGCCCAAAGGTAGCCTGGATGAAATCCGGCTACGCTCACGGAACCCTGCGACAAACTGACATACATTGAACGAATCCGCGCCGCCCCACGCCAGTTCCTAAACTGGCAACATAGCGGCAGTACGCTTTCCACGCCTTGAAAGAGATGCTTATGAGCAACGTCGACCGCGCCGAAATTGCCAAATTCGAAGCCCTGGCACACCGCTGGTGGGATCGCGAAAGCGAGTTCAAACCCCTGCATGACATCAACCCGCTGCGCGTGAACTGGATCGACGAGCGCGTCAGCCTGGCCGGCAAACGTGTGCTGGACGTCGGCTGTGGCGGCGGCATCCTCAGTGAAGCCATGGCCCAACGCGGAGCAACGGTCACCGGCATCGACATGGGCGAGGCGCCACTTGCCGTGGCCCAACTGCACCAGTTGGAGTCAGGCGTCGAAGTCGACTACCGGCAGATCACCGCCGAAGCCCTGGCCCAGGAGATGCCCGGCCAGTTCGATGTGGTCACCTGCCTGGAAATGCTCGAACACGTGCCCGACCCGTCTTCGGTGATTCGTGCCTGCCATACCCTGGTCAAGCCGGGTGGTCAGGTGTTCTTCTCTACCATCAATCGCAACCCCAAGGCCTACCTCTTCGCCGTGATCGGCGCCGAATACATCCTGCGCCTGCTGCCGCGCGGCACCCATGACTTCAAGAAATTCATTCGCCCCTCCGAACTGGGTGCCTGGAGCCGTGCAACCGGGCTGGAGGTCAAGGACATCATCGGCCTCACCTACAACCCGCTGACCAAGCACTACAAGCTGGCCGCCGACGTCGACGTCAACTACATGATCCAGACGCTGCGCAAGGAGTAATCACGCATGCGTTTGCAAGCAGTTCTCTTCGATATGGACGGCACCCTGCTGGACTCGGCACCCGACTTCATCGCCATCACCCAGGCCATGCGCACAGCGCGCGGCCTGCCGCCGCTGGCCGACAAACTCATTCGTGACCAGATCTCCGGCGGTGCCCGTGCCATGGTGGCCTGCGCCTTCGATGAGGTGCCCGATTCCGAAGCCTTCGAGGCTCTGCGCCAGGAGTTTCTCGAACGCTATCAACAGCACTGCGCGGTACTGACCCGCCCGTTCGAGGGCATCGAAGCCCTGCTCGGTGATATCGAGCAGGCACGTCTGCTATGGGGCGTGGCCACCAACAAGCCCCTGTGCTATGCCGAACCGATCATGCAGGGTCTGAATCTGGCGGATCGCTCGGCAGTGCTGGTTTGCCCAGACCACGTCGAACGCAGCAAGCCTGCGCCAGACATGCTATTGCTGGCCTGCCAGCAGATGGGTATCAAACCCGAAGCCGTGCTGTTCGTCGGCGATGACGCCCGCGACATCGAATCGGGTCGCGCAGCTGGCTGCCGAACGGCGGCAGTGACCTACGGCTACATCCACCCCGAAGACAACCCGCGCAACTGGGGGGCTGATGTGGTGGTGGATCATCCGCACGAATTACGCGCCGTACTCGACCGCGCCCTCTGCGGCTGCTGATGACGCAAGGCGGGCAAAGCCCGCCATTCTTCCATTTTGCGGGTTTCACCTGCCCAACACTCAAGAGCTCTGCGAAGGATCCCCACATGTTCGACTACACCGCACGCCCAGACCTGCTCAAAGATCGGATCATCCTGATCACCGGTGCCGGTCGCGGTATCGGTGCTGCGGCTGCCAGGAGCTTCGCCGCTCACGGCGCCACGGTATTGCTGCTGGGCAAGACCGAAGCCAACCTGAGCCAGGTTTACGACGAAATCGAGGCCGCCGGCCATCCGCAGCCCGTGGTGATCCCATTCAACCTGGAAACCGCTCTGCCGCACCAGTACGACGAGCTGGCGGTGATGATCGAGAATGAATTCGGGCGCCTCGATGGCCTGCTGCACAATGCCTCGATCCTTGGCCCGCGTACGCCGCTGGAGCAACTGTCCGGTGACAACTTCATGCGTGTGATGCAGGTCAACGTCAATGCCATGTTCATGCTCAGCAGCACCCTGCTGCCACTGCTCAAGCTGTCACAGGACGCCTCCGTAGCCTTTACCTCCAGCAGTGTGGGGCGCAAAGGCCGCGCTTACTGGGGCGCTTATGCAGTATCCAAGTTCGCCACCGAGGGCCTGATGCAGGTCATGGCCGACGAACTGGACGGCGTTGCCAACGTACGCGCCAACAGCATCAACCCAGGCGCCACGCGCACCGCCATGCGGGCTCAGGCCTATCCGGGGGAAAACCCGGCAACCCGCCCACTCCCGGAAGACATCATGCCGCTTTATCTGTATCTGATGGGGCCGGACAGCCAGGGCGTAAACGGCCAGGCTTTCGACGCCCAGTAAGGCGCAGCATGGCCTGCCGAGCATCAGCAGGCCATGGCATGACAGAATTCCGCCACTGACGCACCCCAGCGGCAGCACATTGCCAGCATTGCCGCCAGACAACCGGCAATCGCTTGCCGATCACCCGTCAGGAATAATCATAAGCAATTGATTTAAAAGGATTTAAATCAAACCTGAACCACCTGGCACGAAATTCGCTCTAACCCTCTCGTCGCACCAACGCGCCAGAG
>CAZIZA010000135.1:0-10072 GCA_964543555.1 uncultured Pseudomonas sp. | reverse complement strand
GTTGCTGCTGCGCGAGATCCACCCCGAGGTCAAACCGGGCTGGCATATGAACAAGTTACAGTGTCAATTCAACACGCCAGCATCTCATCCAAAATGAACAGTGTCTTATGTGGATTCAAACGCTATTCAGCTTCGCTTATCTATCATGTCTTCCCCTGTACGGAGATCAAACGATGAGTGACCAAATCCGCTTCTTCTACGGAGACATGAAATACAGCACATGGCCAAAGCTGTTCGTCCTGCATGAAGGCATTCTCTATACCGAGTATCTCGACCACTATCGCAAGACCATTAGCCGTGATGTAGTCGGCAGAAACTTCAATCCTAAATTTTATAGCTGGAATGGGTATCAGACGATTGTCGAGATAGATAAAGAGATCGCGCTGAAAACTAAGCTCATCAAGCAAGGTAACTGGATTGCTCAATACCTAGAATCGCTGAAACCTAAGCAAGTTGGCTGGGGTATGGGCTCAGCTAAGTAGACAAAACGGTTAGACATCAGACATCTATCTGACCCACCACCAACCCCATTGATGATCACAACAGCTCAACCACAGCCTCAACTCTGTGGCTTGCATCAGCAGGCTGTGGTTAGCACGCATACAAGTCACACTGCCAATAAAACACGTCATTTTTGAGTAGTCATACAGACCTCAAGTGGTAAAATCTTTTTGTTGATTAATCAGTTAGGAACTTACTATGGCGGTTTACGAGATCTATTCAAAGCGACAGAAACGACTTCGCGGTGAGTTCAATGATGTTTATCAGTATGAAGACATACCGTCCAAGTTAAGAGTTCAAGTCTGCAAAATCTATAACTCTTTTTTTAGTTATAATCCTCAACTAATGAATCTCTCATGTGAGGCCATTTATGAAATCCTAACTACCGAGTATGGTGTAGATTCTCTCAACTACAGCCATCAAGACATTAATGTACATTGTAATAAAAGCGCGAAGTCTCAAAGATTGATTTCATTCGCTAAACAGTATGCTGAAAAAGATTGCTTCCTTGATGTCCTTGAGTTGTTGATCACATTCACAAGTGAGCAAAAAGAACTCGGTTCTTATTCTGGATTAGACCTTTATGAAGTAATAGAAGAAATCAACATCCGGTTCAGAGAAAATGCCGTCGGCTATCAACTTGACTCAGCCAGTCTAACGATTATTAGAGTTGATTCTCAGTTTGTTCATTCAGAAGTGGTAAAACCGACACTTACTCTTCTCAATGCGGATCCTGCTTATGCTGGCGCGCTGGACGAGTTCATGTTGGCTCATGAGCATTACAGACACCAGAACTTCAAGGACGCGATTCTTAACTGTGGAAAATCATTTGAAAGTATGTTGAAAGCTATTCATGAAAAACGTGGATGGACTTATGACAAAAATAAAGATACCGCGAACAAGTTAATCCTATCATGTGTCGAAAAAGGTCTGTTCCCTTCTTTTCAGCAAGATCAGATCATGCAAGTGGGTAAGATTTTAGAGTGCGGTGTACCTACAATCAGAAATAAAACTGCTGGTCATGGACAAGGGTCTGAAGTAACAGAGGTGCCAGAACATCTTGTTAGTTACATGATTCATCTAACAGCGACCAATCTTTTGTTTCTTGCTAAAGCAGACGAGAGTCTTTCATAAAACAAGGATCATAAATGGACTTGCTTACTGTTACTCTTGCCGTATGGGGAGCAATTCTATCGACGATCTTAGCCGGATTAAAAGTCTGGGAGATACGTCAAAATCATTTCAGGGTTGAGACGTCTTATAACTTGACCAGCTCTGAAACCGAAGGTAACGAGATTTACATAAGAAATCTGAACAACAGACCAATCACAATCGAGCATTGGGTTCTAGAGTGGCAAAAAGAATTTTGGCCATTTAAGAAAACCGATCTGATTGCTATGTCACAAGACATTTCAGCAGGTAGAAAGATTGACGCTTATGACAATTTGACCCTTCGCTTTGCTGACGAAGACTATTTTTCAACTGGTAAGCCGTTATCAGATGGGAAAAGTCTATACCTCAAACTGCATTTAGTTGGGAAGAGACGTCCGAAAATAGTCAAAGTTCGTTAATACCAATCCAATCACCTGAATCATAGGAGAACTTGTATGTCACTAACTGCTTACTCAAGGACGTTTAAGAGAGAACTTCAAGTATCACAGTTAAAAGAGTTGTTCGAAAATAGCAAACCGGCTATTTCAGGTGAGTTCAAAGATTTTGTTAAAGCAGATGTAGAGTGTTCATCATGCCTTGCAAGAGGTGCAACGATAGTAAGAGAAGGGAAGGACTCAAGAGGAATAGTAGTTAAACAAGAGCATTTTGCATTTAGAGATGCTTCTGGTGGTGATCCACATCAAAAGTATTGCGATCATTATACTGGGCCAGATAAAGTAAAAAGCTCAGATAATGATGCTCTATTTGATTTTAGAAAATCAAATAGTCCAATAACAGAAACAATAAGAACTATGGTTTGCATAGGCATTGAGAGAAACATTTTTTCGCAACAAGACATTCGTGACATGCGAGAGTGGTACATAAAGCTTAGAACAAATGCCACCACTAGATTTGAGATTAGTCACCATCTAGTCAACATGGCTAATACTGCATTCCGTCTACACTTCAAAACCCCAGGTCTCAATAAGTACGTAGAAAATAGAGCGAAAAGCATTAGTCGTGACTTTGATTTAGATGAAGAAGTTTATAAATCTTTAGTATTCAAAAATCCTCATTATAGATTTAATAACATCTCTGCTCAAGACAAACGCTGGCTTAATGATGCGAGGCTTGCAGAGGTACGCAAGAAAGCTATGCAGGTTATAAAGCTTAACAATGGCGAACTTTCATTTAATCGACTAGAATTATCTGATAAAGTCATCCTTACCTTCAGACTTGCTAGTGAAATCAGAAATACTACAAGTTCGCTTAGTGAGTTATTACCGCAAAGTTCAACTTTTCGCAACAATCCACTTATGGCATTGGCCTCTCTACTTTTATTCATTTCAGAATGGGACTTTGACGTAGCCAGTGCAAAGTTCAAGAAAATACTTGAGATAGGTCAAGCTAATGACCTAACAGCAGGAAACGTCATAGGATTAAACCCATTTATACATCACAGTGCATGGTCAATAGTACAAATACTAGATAAAATCAGACGCGAGTCTAATGACACAACAGATTATCAAGAAGCGTTTGATAACGAAAAAGAAAGACTCAAAAAAGTTTATGCTATTCTTTAAGAAAAGATAAAGGCCAGTGCTGTACTGGCCTTTATGTAATGCTCAATCGCACTGGGGATAGAAGACATGAATTCAACCTTACAGATGAACGCTGGCAGATAGTCAACTTTTGTGCTTTATGAACCGGTACAGGGTAGCAACTCCAACACCTGCTGCCTTCGCTGCATCTTCCTTGCTTACGCCCTTCTGAATGAGCCCCAGAGCCTTCTCACACTTCGCCACGGTCTCCGGCGACTGCTTACGCCCAGTGAACTTACCCGCCGCCTTAGCCTTCTCTATGCCCTCTGCTGCGCGTCTACGCCGATCCTCGTAGTCTTTCCGTGCGGTGGTAGCCAGTATCTCCAACAGCATGTTGTTAACGTGGTGCAGGATGTCAGATACCAATCCGGTGTTGCTGGTCAGTACCAGATGGCTTGTTGGCAAGTCGATGGACACCAGATGGATTTTCTTGTCTTCAATGGTGCGCTTAAGGGTTCGCCAGTCGTCAGCGGTGAGACGGGTCAGACGGTCGATCTGTTCCACTAACAGGACGTCCCCAGCTTCAGCCTGTTCGAGTAGACGGGTTAGCTCAGGGCGATTGAGGGTGGCACCAGATACGTTCTCGATGAAGGTTGCCGTGATGGTATGGCCTACGCTGGCGGCAAACTGATTGATGGCTTCCAGTGCGCGGGATGCGTCTTGCTGGTCGGTGGATGCTCTCAGGTAGGCAAGGATCTTCATTATCTCTCACATAAGTTTATTGCTATGAGGTAAATGATAATCCTATCGTATGGGTGTTATCAACAGTCTAATGATAGATCTCTATCACATAGCTGGTGGCTCTCGTTTGGGGATAGTCAAATGATAGGTGATGCGGTGAGCGGACAAAGCTGATTGTTGGCTGGGGTAAAATGTAAAAAGCCCCATTGTAGGAGCTTTGGAGACAATCTCTAGACCGTGATTTCCCAGCCATGGACAGTCGCTAAGTCGTGCGCATAGCGGGTGCCTTGGCAATGTTTAAGGCGTTTTCCGATCAAGCCTGTGGGGTCGCTATCAGCCGATGTGTAGACATCGCCACTAACAAACTTAAAGCGTCCTGTGTGTAGCTGTTCTGCAATGCAATCGATGATCACGCAGACGACAACACCATGGTCTAGGCCGATAATGGTAGTGATACGTGGAGCCTTCACTGCGCTGATCCGCCATGCCTCCCGCAACCCATGTTCTACGCCTCTATCTTTGATCCCGCTATGGGTGTTGAATACTGCGATTATGGGCCGTTTGTCTGGTGCGGATCTGGTTGGTCTACGTACTTGTTCAATGGTCAAGGTTGATTTCCTTTGGATAGCTTGCGTCAGCTTTTCTGATCATTTTCAGCATGCGATCTACACGGTCAGTAATGTTGATCGTGGGACTGGCTGTAGTGACAAGCATGTTTCGTTTGAAATCCAATCTGTTGTCAAACGCCGCAGAGATCACATGTGTTATTCACTCTAATGACTGACTTGTTATTAGGGCGGGAATGCTGAAATAGATCAGACCAGTTGTCAAGTTAGGTAGTGTTCTAGTGGACTTGCTTGTTTAGATGGGGGGGGCGATGACATGGCCCCTATCTTGAGTGAGTACACAACCCGCTACCTGTTGTTCGTACACCAAGTTCCAGCCCCATGACTTTTTTCAACGGTAGAATGCGGCTCTCAGGCCGATTTGAGCCAAAAATGGCTATGAAAACCGCATCAAATCAGGCCGTTTTTGCCAGTATTGAAGCAATTGACTGTGATGCAATTTGCTTATGGTCTGCGTCTGTGTAGTCATTGAGCCAACTATAGACAATTCCATCCCATGACTTGTGGGCATCAATCGCCTTGGCTCGTGGGCTCATGCTCTCGGTGTACTGGCCTCGTGACTTCGCCAAGTAGAGATAGTCAGTTGCACCCTCTATTCCCAAGCCACACCGGAAGGCCACCATACAGATGATGTAAACCTCATCATGTCGTCCACCAGCACACATCCTTGAGATAATAGAATCCACGGCCTTGTCTGCGTAGGCTCTGGCTCTGCGCTCGTTGTATGTTCCGCTCTGAGAGGCCATGCGCCGCTGCTCCATCAATCGCTGTTCATTCGCTGCTATGGCATCAAACTCTGCTCTCCATCGTCCCAGAGGGAATACAGACGGCTTAGGATTGAATGTGGCATCAGGGTCGTGTGAAAGGTATGTCAGGCGATTGAAGTTGCAGGTGGAGCCGTCAAGTTCTTGCTCTGGTGCTCCCAGCTTCACAAACAGTTTGAGCATTTTCTTGTATGCAAATTTATACCATTCAGGGACATGCTTCCGGTAATCGGTCATCACCCCCACCTTCAATCCACCTGACGGACTGATAAAGGTGAATGCAATGTATTTGCCTACTGGACTAGCCAGTATGAGCTGACGCAACTCTTCGGCCACTGCCTGTCCAATGTTGTCCACGTCCATGACCATAATCCCGTTATGCGCCATTGCCTTGTCTACTGAGGTGCCCGCTGTGAGGTCTTCATACACACCCATGTAGATACCGGGGAGTGTGCGCTTGATTGCGTCAGCATCATCCTTACGGCCCTCGGATTTGAGCTGGCGGATGGTATCGATTCTGGTGCCCAAGTTCACACCACCAGCACGGATGCAGTTGATGATGCTTTCAAGGGTTCTGATTGTCATAGTGTCGGATGCTTTAAAATGCTGCTTCAATGTGATCTTCATGGTGTCTCCAAATAGGACAGATAAAAGTAAAATGATTGGTCAAGGTGATTCATCAGGTGCCAGTTGATGAGCCATCTAGTGGGTTCTAAAAACGTGTAAAACTTGAAGGTGTTTTTTTTGCTAAAGAAGTAAATGATTTCCCTTCAGGAAATACACGTTTTTGGCAGTGGCCTGATAAATGGTTAGATGCCCATCATGGATAGGTCATTGACCAGTTGCTTGATGATCTTGGTCTTCGTAACGGCAATGGTCTTCTTGTTGTGCCCAGTTGCATGACAGAAGGCTTCTGCGGTGTGCCCTGCACCCGTGATTACCTTCTCTCGCCGCTTGAATGCCATGTTGTCTTTATTCGACAGCGGCACATCCCAACCAACGTATGGATCTGGCAATGTCCAGTTGTCATGGTCATCAACCACAAACCCTGTCAGGAACCGGAACAGGTTTCGGCGCATGGTCTGCTGCTTGTCGGTGTGCCATTCCCATTCTCGTCTTGCAGGCATTAAGTGCTCCCAGAATGCACCAGCCAGCTGTTCCAGTACGTCACTACTGATCCGTGTGTTGGTCAGCCGCTTCTTATACTCTGCGACCACAGTCGATACAGTGTCCCTGCGACCGCTGTCTCGAAGCATGGCCACCAGCCACTTCCGACCAATGGCATTTACCTTCGAGTAGACCTGCCAACAATCGCCACGGATTCCCATGGCTTGCATCACGTCCCATTCACTGCGCCACTCGATGGCAGATGCCAAAGGCCCCTCAAACTCCACTGGGTCGCGTGTAGCGGTCAGATGCTTGATTAGTGGGTGGTCGGTCTGGTCGATACTGCGAGGCAATCCATGCTCTCCTATGGCCTTCAGAAGCGCCTTCCGAGAGATGTTCTTTAGTGCCTTGAGTGCTTCGACTTCAGTTAGTGTCAGTGCCTCACACTGATACCCGTAGCTGATCAGCTGGTGGATTATCTGCACTCCAAAGCATCCACGGGGACTGTGCTCGGCCATCAGGCTGTAGAGGCTCACCTTGTCTCGGTACGCTGGATCCCGCCATTGGCACTTGTCAGCCAATACGCTCTCAGAATGCGTGAGTGACTTCTTGCCGCCCTCGTGGACGTGGATCAGTTGGTCGCCTTCAATCACCAATTGGTCTGTGCCTTCGCCAGTAATCAGCCAGTGGGTTGCCTGCTTACGGGCTCGTCCTTGTTGCTGGAAGACCAAACCCGCCTCGCACTGAGTTGAGACCACATGGAAGTCGTCATTGAAGTTGATACCCTCAGCCAAGCAGTTGGTTGCAATCACCACCTGATACCCACCAGCAGCAACAGATGAGTGTTCAATCATCTTCTCGTATGCTGCCATTGCAGGTGATCCATCTTCTGAAATAGTCTTACTGGTCATTACGATTGACGTAATACCTTTGGCTTCAAGGTGACGGCTTATTGCATTCGATCTACTGGTGGAGTTGATGAATACCAATACTGGTTTATCTTCACTGGCGATTGCACCTGTAATGGTTCCGATAATGTATTTGGTATTCTGAAGAATCATGCTGTTAGTTGGTATTTGAACAACGTTCAATGTGCGATTGAATGAACCCTCAACATTTGTAATCGTATCGGGTTGAACGGGCATTAAGTTGAGATTACAGGTTGCAGAATACAAGTAGACGGGAATGTCTTTGGATGCTTCTTTAACTGTATTAATCAACCCTTCAACCGATTCCCGAAACCCGCCAGAATACATGATCTGACATTCGTCTATGTGGAGCTCTCGCGTACTACTGAGGTCTACACTCTTGAGCTTTTCGATCTGTGCGAACGTTAAGTTGCAGCGACCATCGCGCCGTGCAGAACCACGCTCTTGCTGGAGGATTGCCTTAACTGGGAATACCACTGCGCCGCTGTTGTCGTTCGCGCTGGTGGTCATGTGGAACGTCTTGCCTACGCCTGTAGCGGCTTGAATGAAGTGTATGCCTGCTTCTAGGGGGAGCTGGTCGGCAATGTCATGCAGGGTTTGATTTGTCCTCAACTTGATAGTTGTTCTTGGTGTCATTATTCATACTCGATGCTCCATAATAAATTTTTCACTGGATTGATTGGATTACTTGATGGATGCTTTGATGAGCATTGCAAGCCGTGTATTAACTGCGTCATTCGATGGTGTGCGGATACCATTGCGCGAACGGAACGAGTTTAATGTTTGTTTATTGGTATTAAGTGCCAGTGCGGCAAGGGTTGTTCCGTAATGCTCAATCAGTTTTGTTCTAAGTTCTTTTTGGTTCATGCTTATTCCTTGAAGGTTTATAGAATACTGGTGGTATGTATCGCAGACAAAAAGAAGGCCGCTAAGATTTAGCGGCCGTTCTTTCGAGCAATCTGTTTGACACCAGATAGTACCTATGATACCACACCCACGAAAAAAGTAAACAAAAATGTTTGACATTTTTATTCCAATAGTATAGCGCTACTTTGATTTCAGGTTTCCCATGGATGCAACTCATCTATCGCGACGCTAACCCAGTTCGCCAGTTTTTCAGTATCTGACTTTGTGAAAATCGTGTTTTTACCGGATGCCCGTTTTACACCCACATTCACGCCAAACACCTTGAAATGTCCGTTGGTCAAATGAACCTTCACATGTGCAGTATTGCCCACACGAGTGACCACCACCTTTTCAACCAGCCTTTTCAGCGCGATACGCTGTTCATCTATGGAACCAGCGAACACTTCTTTTAGCTCAGTAGTCGGAACCACAGCAACCTTCTGAGCCGCTGCTATCGCGTCCTTCGCCTTCGCAATGTCCTTGTATACGTCCACCAGCGCATCAAGCGCACCAGCAGCCACGAGCGCGTCCTTAACGCCTTCCAGCTTCACCAGCCGTGCCCGTAGTTCCGGCACCTCGTCTTTCTGTATCGCACTACTCACATAAGTGATACGCCCCAAACACTCGATGAGCGTTTCATCAAAGTTCCGGATCATCTTCTGGTCACAAGACCCAACTTTAGAACGAGCACACTTTCGGTATCTCTCACCAGCACTCCCGACCTGCAAACCCAATGCCGCCCCACACTGACAAAAGAGAATGTTATGGAATGGACTCAATGTGCCCTTTCTGCCCGGTTTTTCACCATTGATTTGAATCTGCTGCCATGTCGTGAAATCGCAGACTGACGGGAATACATCAGGCATGCTTTGGACAAGTTGATTATCCGCAACTCTGATTTCTTCTCCGTGTTCGTCAAACTTGGCAATGGTCTTCATGGAGTAGAAATCTTTAGTGCCATACAAAGCACTGTTAGACAGCACAACACGGACGGACGTATGGCCCCAACTTCCACCACGAGAAGACTTGATACCTCGTCTGTTCAGTTCAGCAGCGATACCCAGCGCCCCTACCCCTTTCAATCGGAGTTCAATAATCAGTCTGATTGTGTCGGCGTTGTCGTTGAGTACAAACCCGTTATCAGTTTTGTCTATCCAGAAGGGCCACCGGCTCACATCCCCGTCTTGTCTCTTACTCTTGTACGCCGCTGAAACAAGATCTGATTTCCGCTGGCTCTCCTTCTCTGCCATGTCTGCCGAAACCATTAACAGAATGTTCTGCCCCACATCATTCACATTTTCTTTCGTATAGACTTGACCCTTATCAAGGATAACCAGCTTGCAATCGTGGACGCATGTAATCGTGCGGATTAGTTGCTGCGTGTGCCACCACCCCCTACGGCTCAAACGGTCTGTGCTCTCAAACAAGACATAACTACCACGAGGAATCTTGCCCTCTGCCATAGCCTTAATCAGCTGCTCAAACATTGGACGCTTAATGGACTTCCATCCACTGACAGCAAGGTCACGGAAGCTTGTTTTCTGTAGCTCAACACCGTTTGTCATGCACCATTGCTGGGCCGCATTAACTTGGCGGTTTATACTGTCGCCGTCTTGTTGCTGAGTGCTTGAAAAGCGAGCGTAAAGCCAAGCCCTTGGTTTCATTAGTAAACCTCAATGGAAAACTCGTGGGTACTTTACACTTGAACAAGCAACACTGGAACACAGTGACCCTGAACAGCACCTTGCCGGATGATCTGTGGCAGGGCTGGGTGCACCACTCCTATGAGCGGGTTGTCGCGGGTC
>CAZIZA010000134.1:8098-10171 GCA_964543555.1 uncultured Pseudomonas sp. | reverse complement strand
AGGGTTTCGCGGGTGTCGAGCAGGCTGCCACCGAACTCTTCCTGTTCATCGGCGAGGATCACTCGCGCACCGCTACGCCCGGCCGCCAATGCGGCAGCCAGACCGGCCGGGCCGGCACCGACGATCAGCACGTCGCAGTGCTGGTTCATCTGGTCGTAGATATCCGGGTCGACCTCGGTGGGCGAACGACCCAGGCCTGCGGCCTTGCGGATGTACTTCTCGTAGGTCATCCACAGGTTCTGCGGATACATGAAGGTCTTGTAGTAGAAGCCGGGCGGCATCATGCCGCCGCCGACCTTGCCGAGAATGCCCATCAGGTCGGTGTTGACGCTCGGCCAACCGTTGGTGCTACTGGCCACCAGGCCGCTGTACAGCGCCTGCTGGGTGGCACGCACGTTGGGGACCTGCGCCGCTTCGCTGGAGCCGATCTGCAGCACGGCGTTGGGCTCTTCCGCGCCAGCCGCGACGATGCCGCGTGGGCGCGAATACTTGAAGCTGCGACCGACGATGTCGACGCCATTGGCCAGCAGCGCGGCGGCCAGGCTGTCACCGGCGTAACCCTGGTAGGTCTGGCCGTTGAAGGTGAAGCTCAGTGCCTGACTGCGGTCGATACGGCCGCCCTTGGCAAGACGATTGACCTGGCTCATGCCGTTACTCCTTCTGCCACGGCTTGCTTGTCGGTGACCGCTGGCTGCTCGCCAGCCTGGTAGGTCTCGAGAATTTCGTAGGTCACGGTGTGGCGGGTGACGTTGAAATACTTGCGGCAACCGGCCGCGTGCACCCACAACTCGTGGTGAATGCCGCGCGGGTTGTCGCGGAAGAACAGGTACTCGCCCCACTCCGCATCACTGCAAGCATCGGGGTCGAGCGGGCGGGCGATGTGCGCCTGGCCCTTGGCGTGAAATTCCTCTTCGGAGCGCAGTTCGCCACAGTAGGGGCAGAAGATGTGCAGCATGTTGGCCTCCTGAAACGCTTCCCCGCTCGCAGATGCCAGCGGGGTTTGATCTTGTCTCCCCTCTCCCACTTGTGGGAGAGGGGTCGGGGGAGAGGGCTACGGTGTTGGCCGAACCGCCCTCTCCCGGCCCTGCGGGCCACCCTCTCCCGCAAGCGGGAGAGGGTCATCGGATGTCATCCCTACGGGATGAATGTTTAATGAGCCACGGCAGCGGCGCCGTGCTCGTCGATCAGTGCGCCGGTGTGGAAACGGTCGATGGAGAACGGCTTGGCCAGCGGGTGCATCTCGCCCTTGGCCAGGCTGGCGGCGAACACGTGGCCCGAACCCGGCGTGGCCTTGAAGCCACCAGTACCCCAACCGCAGTTGAAGAACAGGTTGTCCACCGGAGTCTTGGAGATGATCGGGCAGGCGTCCGGGCTGGTGTCGACGATGCCGCCCCACTGGCGGTTCATACGTAGCCGTGAGAGCACCGGGAACATCTCGACGATGGCCTGCAGGGTGTGTTCGATGGTCGGGTAGGAACCACGCTGACCGTAGCCGTTGTAACCGTCGATACCGGCACCGATGACCAGGTCGCCCTTGTCCGACTGGCTGATGTAGCCATGCACGGCGTTGGACATGATCACGCTGTCGATGATCGGCTTGATCGGCTCGGACACCAGCGCCTGCAACGGATGGGATTCCAGCGGCAGGCGGAAGCCGGCCAGTTTGGCCATGTGCCCGGAGTTGCCGGCCGTGACCACACCGACGCGCTTGGCGCCGATGAAGCCCTTGTTGGTCTCCACGCCGATCACCGCACCGTTCTGCTTGCGGAAACCGGTCACCTCGGTGTTCTGGATCAGGTCGACACCGAGGGCATCGGCGGCACGCGCGTAGCCCCAGGCCACAGCATCGTGACGGGCGACACCACCGCGACGCTGCACGGTGGAGCCCATCACCGGGTAACGGGTGTTCTTGCTGCAGTCGAGGTAGGGAATCTCCTCGGCCACCTGTTTGGCATCGAGCAGTTCGCCATCCACGCCATTGAGGCGGTTGGCGCTGACGCGGCGCTCGGCGTCACGCATGTCCTGCAGGGTGTGGCAGAGGTTGTAGACGCCACGCTGGGAGAACATGACGTT
>CAZIZA010000134.1:0-7998 GCA_964543555.1 uncultured Pseudomonas sp. | reverse complement strand
TGGCCACCTGCGCCTCGACATCGGCATCACCGAGGTGATCGAGGATGTCGCAGATCCAGCCGGCCAGCGCCTGGCATTGGGCGACCTTGAAACCACGGGTGGTCACCGCCGGCGTGCCGATACGGATGCCCGAGGTCACGAACGGCGACTGCGGGTCGTTGGGCACGGCGTTCTTGTTCACAGTGATACCGGCACGGCCAAGGGCGGCGTCGGCCTCCTTGCCGGTCAGGCCCTGCCTGATCAGGCTGAGCAGGAACAGGTGATTGTCAGTGCCGCCGGAGACCACCTCATAGCCGCGCTCGATGAACACCTGTGCCATGGCCTGGGCGTTGTCGATGACCTGCTGTTGATAGGCCTTGAATTCAGGCTCCATGGCCTCCTTGAAGCACACCGCCTTGGCAGCGATGACGTGCATCAGCGGGCCGCCCTGGGCACCGGGGAAGACGGCAGAGTTGAGCTTTTTCTCGATGTCTTCGTTGGCCTTGGCCAGGATCAGGCCACCGCGTGGGCCGCGCAGAGTCTTGTGCGTAGTGGTGGTCACCACGTCGGCGAAGGGAATCGGGTTCGGGTACAGACCGGCAGCGACCAGACCGGCGACGTGGGCCATGTCGACGAACAGCAGCGCCCCGACCTTGTCAGCGATGGCGCGAAAGCGCGGGAAATCGAGGGTCTTGGAGTAGGCGGAAAAGCCGGCAACGATGATCTTCGGCTTGTGTTCCACGGCCAGACGCTCGACTTCGTCGTAATCGATCAGCCCGGTGGCAGTGTCCAGGCCATACTGCACGGCGTTGTACAACTTGCCCGAGGACGACACCTTGGCGCCGTGGGTCAGGTGACCACCATGCGCCAGACTCATGCCGAGAATGGTGTCGCCCGCATTGAGCAACGCCAGATAGACCGCACTGTTGGCCGACGAGCCGGAGTGTGGCTGGACGTTGGCGTAATCGGCGCCGAACAGCGCCTTGGCGCGGTCGATGGCGAGTTGCTCGACCTTGTCGACGTACTCGCAGCCACCGTAATAACGCTTGCCCGGATAACCCTCGGCGTACTTGTTGGTCAGGCCGCTACCCTGCGCCTCCATCACCCGCTGGCTGCAGTAGTTTTCCGAGGCGATCAGCTCGATGTGCGCTTCCTGGCGTTGCTCTTCCTGATTCATTGCCGCGAGCAACGCGTCATCGTAACCCTGAATCTGATCCTGCTTGCTGAACATCTCGACTCTCCTGCAGCGCCTGTGGGCGGCGGTCTTGAACGGGCGGGCCAGCGAGACCCTGTGCAGCGATGGTAGGGCCGCCCCTGCCCGCTCAAATGCCTGCCAACGCCGTGAGAGCATTCGTTTGCGACATGGCTGTGTCGCAAACAGGCGTACCGGGCAGCGCTCGCATGCTTGCGCACAAATCACGGGGATCAAACTGTGGATAAGCCGTGCACAGGGCGCTGTAGACCAGACGTGTCGCGGCGTTCGACTCGCAGATCATTTCCTGAACAGTATCAGTCAGTTAGCAACTGCATTCATGCACAAAAACAGTGGATCTTCCTGTGGAAAAACTGTCATCACCTGGCTACAGGCCAGGTGTGGCAGGCTTATTGGGCAGACGCTCAGCCTTCGTCCAGGCCCAGCTGATCGCGGGGTTATCCACCTGCGACAAGGGCATAGGCGATTGGAGGTGTGGGGATATGCACAGAAGATGTGGATGAAACTGTGCATAGGCTGTTCGACGAGCGGGCCAGGCCACGGCAGCCGCGGCCTTCCGCGGGGAGGACAAAAATCGAACAGGATCAATAAGATAGGAATTGCTTGTGCACAAATAACGGGGACTTAGCTGTGCAGCACCTGTGGATAGCTGACGCCAGGCCAGAGCCCATGCGGCTCCGGCGCGAGCGCCTGCTATTTGCTCAACGGCTTTATGGCTTCAGCTCACCACTGCAACTGCCGGTGGCCGTCACCAGACGCTGCTGCATGGCCGGGTCGGGCGGCGACTGACGCCCCATGGCCTGCAGCTCTTGCTCACTGAACGCCTGGCTGACTTTGGTTGCTGCACAATCGCAATAGGCACGCAATTGCGGCTCTTCGTAGCCTGCCGGAGCGCCTGTAATGCACTGCTGGACAAACTCGGTCTTGGCCTTATCCGACCACTCGGCGGCAGAAACGGGCAGTGCGACGGCCAGCGGCAGGGCAAGGGCGAGCAGGTGACGATAGGTCATGAAGGACTCCTTCTCTTGATTGCAGAAGGCAGATCGAATGCTGCCTTCCGTTAGGTGTGAGCCCTCGACATAGGCCAAGTTCCATCTTTTTGCCGAATGGTCAGCCACGCTTCGACCCGGCAGTACGCATCCGCGCAACAACTCGTCGCGACTGCGGACGCCCGCCCCAAAGACCCAAGAGTAAAATTTTCACTTTGCCGGCAGCACCGCCGGCAGGCTTTTCAGAAGGAACGCGCCAATGTCCGACAATGCCCAGCAATTCGCCAGCGATAACTACTCCGGCATCTGTCCCGAAGCCTGGGCCGCCATGGCCGAAGCCAACCAGGGCCACCAGCGCGCCTACGGCGATGACGAGTGGACAGCACGCGCCGCTGATCACTTCCGCCGCCTGTTCGAGACCGACTGCGAGGTGTTCTTCGCCTTCAACGGCACCGCCGCCAACTCCCTGGCCCTGGCCTCGCTGTGCCAGAGCTACCACAGCGTGATCTGTTCGGAAACCGCCCACGTCGAGACCGATGAATGCGGCGCGCCGGAGTTCTTCTCCAACGGCTCCAAACTGCTGCTGGCCAAGACCGAGAACGGCAAGCTGACGCCGCAGGCCATCCGCGAGATCGCCCGTAAACGCCAGGACATCCACTATCCAAAACCGCGAGTGGTCACCCTCACCCAGGCCACCGAAGTCGGTACCGTGTACAGCCCGGAAGAAGTCCGCGCCATCAGCCAGGTCTGCAAGGAGCTGGGCCTGCACCTGCACATGGACGGCGCACGCTTCTCCAACGCCTGCGCCTTCCTCGGCTGCAGCCCGGCGGAGCTGACCTGGAAGACTGGCGTCGATGTGCTGTGCTTCGGCGGCACCAAGAACGGCATGGCGGTGGGTGAAGCCATCGTCTTTTTCAACAAGGATCTTGCCGAAGACTTCGACTACCGCTGCAAGCAGGCCGGACAACTGGCCTCGAAGATGCGCTACCTCTCCGCACCCTGGGTCGGCATTCTGCAGAACGATGTCTGGCTCAAGTACGCCAGCCATGCCAACCGCTGCGCGCAACTGCTGGCCAGCCAGGTCGAGGACGTACCCGGCGTCAGCCTGATGTTCCCTGTGCAGGCCAATGGCGTATTCCTGCAACTGTCGGAGCCGGCCATCGCCGCCCTCACTGCTCGTGGCTGGCGCTTCTACACCTTCATCGGCGCTGGCGGCGCGCGCTTCATGTGCAGCTGGGATACCGACGAAGCCCGCGTACGCCAGCTCGCCGCCGATATCCGTGAAGTGATGAGCGCCTGAAACGCCATAAGTCCCACGAGCGGGGCTTATGGCTAAGTAGCCCGGATGCAATCCGGGGAGGTCAATCAATCGCCCCGGATTACATCCGGGCTACAAACCTTCACGGCGATCAATAGTCGATCGCCACATCCCCTTTGGGCACGCTGCAACACGACAGGATGTAGCCCTCGGCCACATCCTCGTCGGTGATGCCGCCGTTGTGCTCCATCTCCACTTCGCCTGCTGTCTTCATTACCTTGCAGGTACCGCAGATGCCCATGCCACAGGCCTTGGGAATATGCAGGCCGAGCTTGGCGGCGGCGGCGTGTACCGTCTCGCCGGGCGCCACGCGGATGCTCTTGCCGGTGCTGACGAACTCCACCTGATTGAGCTCAGCCACCGGCACTTCCGGCGCGTCGGCGGCCTCGGCAGCCAGTTCCTTGACCTCGGCGCGGATCTCCGGCGGCGTCGGGCCAAAGGCCTCTTCGTGGTAGCGACTCATGTCATAGCCGGACGCTTCGAGCAGGCGCTTGATGGCACTCATGTAAGGCGTGGGGCCACAGCAGAAAATCTCGCGATCAAGATAATCCGGAGCGATCAGCTCCAGCATCGGCTTGTTCAGGTAACCGCGATAGCCCGCCCAGGCTTCACCCAGACCGTGCTTCTCGCAGATAACGTGCAGGCTGAAGTTGTTGATGCGCGCCGCCATGTGCTCCAGCTCGCGCTGGTAGATGATGTCCTTCGGTGAGCGCGCGCTGTGCACGAAGACCATGTCGACGTTGGCGTTGGTGTCGTAGAACCAGCGCGCCATCGACATCACCGGGGTAATGCCGACGCCCCCGGAGAGGTACAGCACCTTGTCGGAGGGGAAGTCGATGGCATTAAACAGCCCGACCGGGCCGTGCACCGGTACCTCGTCGCCTTCCCTGAGGTTGTCGTGCAGCCAGTTCGACACCTTGCCGCCCGGCACACGCTTGATGGTGATGGAGAAGCTGTAGGGCACCGACGGCGAGCTGGAGATGGTGTAGGAACGCATGATCGGCTGGCCGTCGATCTCCAGCTCCAGGGTGACGAACTGCCCCGGCTTGAAGAAAAACAGCACCGGCTGATCGGCCATGAAGCAGAACGTGCGCACGTCCCAGGTTTCCTGGATCACCTTGACGCAACGCACCAGATGGCGGCCGTTGGTCCAGGTCTGCGTCGTAACCGGATTGAGGAAGGCGTTGGCGGTCATGAACAGCTCTCCACGCGGCCGGATATCGGCCTATATGACAGCGATTGTGCGAAAGCCTGTGCACCGTCATTTATCTATCTGCGACATCCGCATGCTTATCGCGACCTGCCCGGTAGCACGGGGGCTGGCGCGTCGGAAACGCATTCAGGCATGTCGCCCATGGATAAGGTTTGAGTGCCAGCCAGCCCCAAACTCCGCCTCAATCAGCCTGTGTGTCCAGAGCAGACGACAGCGACAAATGAGCACCTTGCGGCACCTACCGTATCAGCCACCATTGCCGGCAGGCGCACCGCGCCCGCCCATGAGGAGTCATTCATGGACTGCACCCAAACCCTGAGCCTGGGCGACCCGCTGGAGCCTGTGCGCAAGGCCACCGCACAGATGCTGCACGAGCGTGACCACAGCTTCTCGCTGCAACAGCCCTTCTACAACGACGAGCGCCTGTTCCAGGTCGACATGCAGGAGATTTTCCACAAGGAATGGCTGATCGCCGGCATGACCAGCGAGATCCCGGCCAAGGGAAACTTCCTGACCCTGCAGATCGGCGACAACCCGATCATCGTCATCCGTGGCGCCGAGGGACAGATTCACGCCTTCCACAATGTCTGCCGCCACCGCGGCTCGCGCCTGTGCGTCTCCGACAAGGGCAAAGTGGCCAAGCTGGTGTGCCCCTACCACCAGTGGACCTACGAGCTGGACGGCCGCCTGCTGTTCGCCGGCACCGAAATGGGCGAAGGCTTCAAGCTGTCCGACTACAACCTCAAGCCGGTCAACTGCAAGACCGCTGGCGGCTTCATCTTCATCAGCCTGGCAGACAACCCGCCGGCCATCGACGAGTTCCTGAGCACACTGGCTCATTACATGGAACCGTACGACATGGAGAACACCAAGGTCGCGGTGCAAAGTGTCATGCACGAAAAGGCCAACTGGAAACTGGTGATGGAAAACAACCGCGAGTGCTACCACTGCAACGGTTCGCACCCGGAGCTGCTCAATACCCTGCTGGAATGGGATGACGTCACCGACCCACGCGCCAGCCAGGCGTTCAAGGATCAGGTCGCCGAGTGCACCAGCCGCTGGGACAAGGACAACATCCCCTACGCCCACGCCAGCTTCGGCCTACGCAACCGCATCGTGCGCATGCCGCTGCTCAAAGGCACCGTCTCCATGACCATGGACGGCAAGCCGGGCTGCAACAAGCTGATGGGCCGCATCACCGATCCTGACCTGGGCTCCATGCGCATCCTGCACCTGCCGCACTCGTGGAACCACTGCATGGGCGATCACCTGATCAACTTCACCGTGTGGCCGGTCAGCGCACAGGAGTCGATCGTCATCACCAAATGGCTGGTGCACAAGGATGCCGTCGAAGGTGTCGACTACGACGTCGCCCGCCTGCGCCAAGTGTGGGATGCCACCAACGATCAGGACCGTCGCCTCGGCGAGGAAAACCAGCGCGGCATCAACTCCACCGCCTATCAGCCAGGTCCGTACTCCAAGACCTACGAGTTCGGCGTGATCAACTTCCTCGACTGGTACAGCGAGCGCATGCTCAACAACCTCGACGACACCCCGGCGCACGCCTTGCGTCAGGTGGCAGGTGAGTGATGACGCTCAGCCTGTGGCTATTGATAGGCCTGACCGCCTATGGCTTGTTCGCCTGCCGCGCTGAGCGCAACTGACTAGCTGAGCGAACCCCCGACTTCCGTGAGGAGGTCGGGGGTTCGCTGTTTTAACGGGCCAGGAACAGGAAACCCACATTTTTTTATGGTTAGGGCAAACGAATTGCCCTACGCCCCAGGCTGTGCTATGCCTTTGTACACGTTTTGTACAGGTTCGTGCTGACAGAGACGAAACACAAAAAGCCCACAACACCCAGGGAGATTCTCGATGTGGCTAAAGCGCGCACAGCCTGACTCAGGCAAACAAACCGGCGAATCTCCCGAGCTCTCCGCCATACGCCAGAGCATGGCGATGATCGAGTTCACGCCTCAGGGCGTGATCCTCAATGCCAATCCGATATTCCTGAGTGTTGTGCATTACGCCCTGGATGAAGTGATAGGCCAGCACCATCGCATATTTTGCTCACGCCCCCAGACGGACAGCCCGGAGTATGCGAAATTCTGGGCTCGACTTCAGCAGGGTGAAAGCTTCAGCAGCCGGTTCTCACGGCGCACACGCGAGGGGGACGAGATCTGGCTCGAAGCCACTTACATGCCGGTCAGGAATGACCAGGGTGCAGTCGTCAAGGTCATCAAAATTGCTGCGGATATCACCCGCCAGGTGCAGACGGAGCAGCAACACAGCAGTTACCTGGAGGCGATCAACCGCTCCATGGCCGTAATCGAGTTCAACCTCGATGGCCAGGTACTGCAAGCTAACGAGCGATTTCAGGAGCTCATGGGGTATCGCCAGGATGAAATCGTCGGCCAGCATCACCGCCTGTTCTGCCGTCCGGAAGACAGCAACAGCGAGGCCTATCGCCAGTTCTGGGCACGCCTCAACCGGGGCGAGTACATAGCGGATCGTTTCTGCCGGGTCACCAAGCAGGGCCGCGTGGTCTGGCTCAGAGCCACTTACAATCCCCTTTACGATGCCAGCGGCAAGATCTGCGGCGTGGTCAAATTTGCCAATGACATTACCGCGCAGGTTGAGCGCCGCGACGCCGAAGCCAATGCAGCCCAGTTGGCACATGACATCGCCAAGGAGACCGACGTGACCGCCGATCACGGCACTCAGACAGTGACTCAGACGGTCGCGGTTGTGAACGAGATCGCCAGTGAACTGACGACCGTCGCCGAGCAGATCGAAGGCTTGAACAAACAATCGGAACAGATCAGCAGCATTGTTCAGGTCATTCGCAGCATTGCCGATCAGACCAACCTGCTGGCACTCAATGCCGCCATCGAGGCGGCGCGGGCAGGCGAGCAAGGCCGGGGCTTCGCAGTCGTGGCCGATGAGGTTCGACAGCTCGCATCACGCACCAGCCAGGCCACTCAGGAAATCAATAGCGTCGTCCAGCAAAACAATCAACTTACGCGCATGGCCGTATCCAGCATGTCCTCCACCCGAGACCGGGCAAGAGATAGCGTCATACTGGTCAACCAGGCGGGCGAAGTGATTCAGGAAATACGTAATGAGTCTCAGCGTGTAGTCGCGGCAGTTGCCAAGCTCTCCGTGACCTTCAGCGATTAAAAAAGCCCCGCCAGATCGCTCTGGCAGGGCTTGTCATTTACAGCCGAGGCGAGTCGCTAAGCGTCAGGCCTTGTTGGCTTTCTTGGCAGCGCGGGTGCGCTCGCCTTCG
>CAZIZA010000133.1:0-10200 GCA_964543555.1 uncultured Pseudomonas sp. | reverse complement strand
TGACGCCGGAGATGGTCGACATGCGCACCCTGGTGATCATCGGCTCCAGCCAGACCCGTCGCTTCCCGCGTGCCGACGGTGGCGAGTGGGTCTATACGCCGCGCTGGTATCCGAATAGCGAGTCATGATCCTCTCTGCCGCTGTCTCCCCTTTCCCGCAGGAGCGCCGCCCCAGCGCCAAGCGATTGTGGCGATCGAGGCTGCGATACCGACGTTATCCGTAAGCCGCTTACAGCCCCCGGCTCTGACGGCGGAAGGTGCCAGGCGCCAGGCCGAAACGCTGGCGGAACAGCTTGCCCAGGTGACTGGCATCGCTGACGCCGATCTCGTCGGCAAGCTGCGCCAGGCTGTGACTGGAATTGAGCAGACGCCAGCGCACATGCTGCAGGCGCAGTTCGTTCCAGTATTCGCGCGCGCTCATGCCCTGGCTGCCCTGAAACAGGCGATCCAGCTGACGGCGGCTGATGCCCACACTGGCCGCCAGTTGCTCGATGCCGTCGGCGCTGGCCAGGCCGTGACGCATCAGGGCGATGGCACGGTCGACATGGCGCTCGCCGCTCGATGTCGTATGCAACGAGCGCAGCGCGTGCTGGCCGCTGCGCGTCTCGTCCACCAGCATGTCGGCCAGGCCCTTGAGCGCCCGTGCCCGGCCGCTGCCCTGGGCCAGCAGCTCCACCGCCAGGTCGATGGCCGCAGTGCCACCGGCGCAGGAAATCCGCGCACCATCAAGGCAATAGAGGCGCTCACGAGCCAGGCGCAGCTGCGGAAAGCTGGCGCGAAATTCCGCTTCATGGCGCCAGTGCACCGCCACCCGATGACCGTCGAGCAGGCCACAGGCGGCGAGCAGGAAGCTGGCATTGTCGATCGCCACCAGCTTCACCCCGGCACGTGCGGCGCGCCGCAGTAACGCCTGATAGTCCGGCGCCAGCGCGGCCGTAGCCTGCGCATTACGCCCGCCGAACAGCACCAGATAGTCGAAGTCAGCCAGATCGAGTTGCTCCGGCGTGGCCTCGATACGCAGCGCCGCACCGCTGCTGGACGGCACATGCCCAGGCTGCAGGCCGAGAATCGTCCAGGTGCAGTAGCGCTGGCGGCTGTAGTCCTCGTCGTCGGCGCTGAAGCGCAACTTGTCGATAAAGCCACCGAAGGGCAGCAGGGCGAACTCCGGCAGCGGCAGCAGGAGAAAACGCAGGTCGGGGCTTGCGGTCATAAACAGTCCAGAATCAACCGTTAGATGACCAGAATCTACCTCATTACCGCTCCTGCCGCTGACTAGACTGGCCGCGTATTCACAGGAGACCCGCATGGCCCTCGAACTCTGGCTCGTCTACTTCGTCGCCACCCTCGGCCTGGCGCTGACGCCCGGCCCCAACAGTCTGCTGGCGTTGACCCACGGCGGGCTGTACGGCACACGCCTGGCACTGGCGACCATTGTTGGCGGCGTAGTCGGCTTCAGTACCTTAATCGCCCTGGCCATGTTCGGCCTCAGCGCCCTGCTCAAGACCGCGCCCAACGCCCTGCTGGCGCTGAAGTGGATCGGCGGCGCTTACCTGATCTGGCTCGGCGTGCAACTGTGGCGCTCGCCGCCGATGAACCTGACCCTGGCCGACAGCGGCACCCGCCCCAGCGCCAGCCAGCTTTTTCGCCAAGGCCTGCTATCGGCGCTGTCCAACCCCAAGGTGATCCTGTTCTACGGCGCCTTCCTGCCGCAGTTCCTCGACCCACAGCGCGGCCTGGCCGTGCAGTTCGTGGTGATGGCGGCGACCTTCGCCGTGGTCGAGTTCCTCGTCGAGCTGCTGCTGGCGTTGCTGGCCTTCCGCGTACGGCCCTGGCTGCAGCGCGGCGGCCGCACCTTCAACCGCAGTTGCGGCGTGCTCTTCGTACTGATCGGCGTGGCGCTGCCGCTGGCGCGCTGAGCACGCCGGGCATCAGGCCTTGAGTGCCTCGCCAATCGCGTAATAGTGCCCGCCCGCCACGTGATGCAGGCTGCGCAGGCTCGGGTCGGCCGTCTCGAAATGCCAGCGGCCGTCGCGGAACACGCGCTCGTCCGCCCAGGCGGCGATCACCTCGCCAACGAATAGGTCGTAGGCCTGCTGGTTGTGCGGCTCATCGATCAGCCGGCAGACCAGCCAGGCCGAACAGCCCGCCACCAGCGGCAGGTCGTGCCCTGCCATCTCGAACAACTTGACCCCGGCATGCGCCAGCTTGGCCGGATCATCGGCCAGGCTGGCGTTGCCCACCGCCTGGGTCAGCTGCAGTTGCGCCACGGTCGGCACCTGGATGGCGAACAGGCCACTGCCCTCGATCAGCGCGCGGGTGCGGGTGGCCTTGTCCAGCACCACGGTCAGCTTCGGCGGCTCGAAATCCAGGGCGCAGCACCAGGCTGCCGCCATGACGTTATCCACAGCCTGGTGACGCGCCGACACCAGCACGGTCGGCCCGTGGTTGAGCAGACGGTAGGCCTTGGCCAGGTCGACGGAATGGATGGATGCGCTCATGCAGGCTCCTGAAAACGAAAAAGGCGCTCGCATGCTGGCCCGTGAAGGCCCGCATCGCAAGCGCCTGCCTTGGCAACAGTGGATCAGAACTCCTGCACGGTCGGGCGCAGGACGATCTCGTTGATGTCGACGTCGGCCGGCTGCTCGATGGCGTAGGCGATGGCGCGTGCCACCGATTCCGCCGGAATCGCCTGCTTGTAGAAATCGACGACGAAGTCGCGGCTCTGCTGGTGCGAGCTGCCGAACTTCAGCTCCGAGTCCACCGCGCCAGGCTCGATGGTAGTGGTGCGGATGCTGCCGCCCACTTCATGGCGCAGCCCTTCGGAGATGGCCCGTACGGCGAACTTGGTACCGCTGTAGACGGTGCCGCCCGGGCTAAACACCTTGATCCCGGCCACCGAGGCGATGTTGATGAAGTGTCCGGCGTTCTGCTGCTGGAACACCGGCAGCGCCGCCGCGATGCCGTACAGCACGCCCTTGATGTTGATATCGATCATGCGTTCCCACTCCTCGACGCGCACGTCGCTGAGCGGTGCGATGGCCATCAGCCCGGCGTTGTTGACCAGCACGTCGACACGGCCGAAGGTGTCCAGTGCGCCCTGGATCAGGGCTTTCACCTCATCGGCACGGGTCACGTCAGTCTGGTAGGCCACGGCCTCGCCACCTGCGGCGACCAGTTCGCTGACCAGTTGCTCGAGACGCTCCTTGCGCCGTGCGGCCAGCACCACCTTGGCGCCCAGTTGGCTCAGATGACGGGCGGTCGCTTCGCCCAGACCGCTGCTGGCGCCGGTGATGACCACGACCTTGCCGGAAATGTTGTTGCTCATGAGTAAGCCCTCTCTGGATTCATGGGAGTGTCCGCGCCATACGACGGACATGGGCTCACCTTAGAGACGATTTAAGTTTCAATGAATGGAAGAGTTTGGATTAGGCTATTCCAGTTTTTGGAATACAAAGGCGCCCCGACATGCTCAATCGCATGGAGATGATCCGCATCTTCTGCAGCGCAGCCGACTGCAGCAATTTCCGCGAGGCGGCGACTCGCATGGGGGTTTCGCCGCAGGCGGTGACCCGTGCGATCAAGGCGCTGGAGGAGGAACTGGGCGAGATTCTGTTCCACCGCAACACCCGCCAGGTGCATATCACCGCTTTCGGCGAAGCCTATGTACTGCGCGCCCGGCAGATGCTGGAGGATTTCGATGCGCTGTTTCGCGGCCACCGCGCCGAGATCGAATCGGCCATCGCCGGGCGCATCGGCATCACCGCGCCGCAGGCCATCGGCAAGCGCTTTCTGGTGGGCTTCCTGCAGCCCTTGCTCAAGCAGCACCCGCAACTGGTGCTGAACCTGCGCCTGGAGGACGAGATCACCGATGCAGTGGAAGCGCAGATCGACATCGGCATCCGCGTCGGCTTCCTGCGTGACAGCCGCTACGTCGCCCGCGCCCTGGCGCCGGTTCCGCTACTGGTGGTGGCCACGCCGGAACTGATTGCTGCCACCGGCCAGCCGCGCAGCCTCGACGAACTGCAAGAGCGGCCGCTGTCGGTGCTGATCGACCGCAAGACCGGCCGTCCCTGGCCGTGGACCTTCGCCCATGGCCCCAGCCTGCATCCCCCCGCGCCAGCGCTGGTGTGTGACGATCCCGAAGCCGAGCTGGAAGCCGTGCTCGCCGGCCTGGCCTACGGCCAGTTGCCTGCCTACCTGGCGCAGCCCTACCTGAAGAGCGGCCGTCTGCAGGCGGTGCTGACGGAGCAGGCGCCCGATCCCTGGCAGCTGTTCATTTACCGCCCGCAGCAAGGCCCGGTGCCGCCCAGGGTGCGCCTGGTGTTCGATCACCTGCGCGCCTGCTTCTGCGACCCGGCGCAGTTTCCCCAGGGCTGAGGTCGCTCACGGCAACGCCACTGTCGCCTGCGAAGCGCCCGCCCCACCCATCGCTCCGTAACCTGCCTGAAGCCGTCTAAATCAGGGATCAGGAGCGTCGCATGAATGCCAACAACACAGGCCAGCAAGTCAGCCCGGCCACCTTGCACAAGGTGATCGCCGCCTCGGCCATCGGTAATTTCGTCGAGTGGTTCGACTTCGCCGTCTACGGCTTCCTCGCCGTGACCATCGCCTCGCTGTTCTTCCCGCCGGGCAACCCGACCCTGGCGCTGCTGCAGACCTTCGCCGTGTTTGCCGTGTCGTTCGCCCTGCGCCCACTGGGCGGCATCGTCTTCGGCATTCTTGGCGACCGCATCGGGCGCAAGCGCGTGCTGTCGATCACCGTGCTGCTGATGGCCGGCGCCACCACGCTGATCGGTCTGCTGCCCACCTACGCCAGCATCGGCCTGTTCGCACCGCTGCTGTTGGCCGTAGCGCGATGCCTGCAGGGTTTCTCCGCCGGCGGCGAGTATGCCGGCGCCTGCGCCTTCGTCATGGAACACGCCCCCACCGAACAGAAGGCACGTTATGGCAGCTTCGTGCCGGTCTCGACCTTCATGGCATTCGCCTGCGCAGCCGGGCTGGTGTTCGGCATGGGCTTCTGGCTGGATGAAGTGCAGATGCAGGCCTGGGGCTGGCGCGTGCCCTTCCTGATCGCCGCACCGCTGGGCCTGGTCGGCTTGTACATGCGCTTGCGCCTGGACGAATCACCGGCCTTCCGGGCCCTGGCGGCGCAACCTCATCCGGAACATTCGCCGCTGCGCGAAACCTTGCGCGAGCACAGCGCCACCGTGCTTTGCCTGTCGGCGTTCATCTCCGCCACGGCGCTGTCGTTCTACATGTTCACCACTTACCTCACCACTTACATGCAAGTGGTCGGTGGCGCAGCACGGCCGGTGGCTTTGCTGGCCAGCCTGATCGCGCTGTTCTTCGCCGCCCTGCTCTGCCCTTTCGTTGGTCGCTACTCGGATCGCGTCGGCCGTCGCCGCACCATCCTGACTGCCGGGGTGGCGCTGATCGTCGCGGTGTATCCGGCCTTTACCCTGGCCGCCTCGGGCACCCTGCTGGCTTCAGCCCTGGGCGCCATGCTGCTGGCAGTGGGTGCGGTGATCTGTGGCGTGGTGACGGCGGTGCTGCTGTCCGAGCAGTTCCCCACCCGCGTGCGCTACACCGCCTCAGCCTTCACCTACAACCTGGCCTACACCATCTTCGGCGGCACCGCGCCGCTGATCGCCACCTGGCTGATCGAGGCGACGGGAAATCGCATGTCGCCGGCCTACTACCTGATCGTCATCGCCCTGCTGGCCCTGGCGGGTGGCCTGGCGCTGCCGGAGTCGTCGAAGCGGCCGCTGAACTATCAAAGCTGAGCATGGCATTGACGGCGATCCTCCCAGAGGCTTTGCCTGCCGCTAATCAACTGCGCAGCACGTAGGGTGGACAACGCTCTTCTTGTCCACCGTTTCTAACGTCACGACCCCGCCGTACCTTCCCTGCGCAACAGATAGCTATCCATGATCCAGCCATTACGCTCCCGCGCCTCGGCGCGGGTGGTGACGATGCGTTCAGCCACCTCATCCAGCGGGCCGGCAATCAGGATTTCATCGGCCGTGCCCACATAGGCGCCCCAGTAGATATGCAGGCTCTGGCCGACAAAGCGGCGGTAGGTGTCTTTGGCGTCGAGCATGACCGCCACGCTGTCCACGCCTTGCGGCCAGCCTTCGGCGAGCAGGCGGCCGGTGGTGATTTCCACGGCGCGGCCGATGCTGTTGAGCGGGATGCGATGCCGTGCGGTCAGCGCCTGCAGGCTGGTGATGCCGGGGATCACGTCATAAACGAAGTCGCTACGCCGTGCGGCGATGGCCTCGATGATGCGGATGCTGCTGTCGTACAGCGACGGGTCGCCCCAGACCATGAAGGCCGCCGTCTCGCCATCGGCCATCTGCTCGTCGATCAGTTGCTCGAACACCGCCTGCTTGTCGCGGTTGAGCTCATCGACGCTGGCGCGGTAGTCGGCTGCCTCGCGTTCGCGCTCCGGTTGCAGGCCTTCGGCGAAGCGTGGCGTGTGGCCGTCGAGAAAGCGCGCGCAAATCTCGCGGCGCAAGGCGTTTAGCTTGTGCTTGGCCGCGCCCTTGTCCATCAGGAAGATCACGTCGCTACGGCGCAGCGCCTTGATCGCCTGGTAGGTGATGTAGTCCGGGTCGCCGGCGCCGATGCCGACCAGCAGCAGGGTTTTCATGGGGTTCTCCAGGTGCGGCCTGACGCGCCGGGCGCCAGGTCGTCGATATGGTGGTAGTCGGCCTGTAGCGCCTGCGCCATCTGGCGGGCGCGGCCCAGGCGGATGGGCGCACGTTCGGTATCGAGCAGCAGGGTTGGGCACGGCAGGGGCACCAGCGCTGGCAGATCACGCAGACGGCCATCGGTGAGGATCAGCAGGCGCTGGCGCTCGTGCGGTTTCGCGCGCTGCCGACGCAGCAGCCAGTCACCTGCCTGATTCAGGGCATCGAGCAGCGGCGTGCCGCCTCCCGCACCCAACTCGTGCAGCCAGCGGTGCAGTTCGGCGCTGGCCTTGCGCCCCTGCCACAGCCATTGCGCCTCGCGGCCCCCGGCCTGCAACACGGCCAGCCGCACGCGCTGGCGATAGGCGCTGTCGAACAGCTCGGCGAGCACGCCCTTGGCCCGGCTTAGAGCACCATGGCGGCGGGTGGAGGCGGAGGCATCCACCAGCACCAGCCACAGCGCGTCGGCCTGCTGGCTGCGCGGGCGCAGCACCAACTGTTCGCGGCATTGCGGTCGGCCCTGGCGCAGGCTCGCCGGCCAGTCGATACGCCCGCGCGTGCCGCTACGTGCGGCGCCACGCAGGCCGCCGCCGAGTCGTCCGGGCCGGTTACGGGCATCCGCGCCTGTGGCTGTGCGCGGGCGGATGCTCAGGACTTTTTTGGCCAACGCGGCGGCACGCGCCGTTCGCCCATGGCCTGCGGCTGCGCCGGCAGCTCGCCCCACTGGCCCTCGCCCTGGCTCTGTTCCTGCGCCTGCTGCGGCGCCTGGTTCTGCTCGGGCGGCGTGGCAGCCGGCGGCTGTTGCTGGCGACGGCGATGACGTAGGACAAAGTCCTCCACCGCCTCGATATCCACAGGCTCGATAGCCGCCGCACCACGCCAGGCGGTATGGGCACGGGCGGCACGCAGCCAGACCAGATCGGCGCGCAGACCATCGACACCAGCAGCGAAGCAGCGCTGGCTGATCTCCCCCAGCGCCTCATCATCCAACGGGATATCGGCTAGGCGCTGACGAGCATTGCGGCAGCGTTCGGCGAGAGCTTCCTGCTCGCTCTGCCAACGTTGCAGGAAGGCCTCTGGGCCGGCATCGAAGGCCAGGCGCCGACGCACGATCTCGGCACGCTCGGATGGCTGCGGCTGACCCCCGAGGGCCAAATTGAGGCCGAAGCGGTCGAGCAGTTGCGGGCGCAACTCGCCTTCCTCGGCGTTCATGGTGCCGATCAGCACGAAACGTGCGGCATGCCGGTGGGAGATTCCATCACGCTCGACATGGTTGACGCCGCTGGCAGCGGCATCGAGCAGCAGATCGACCAGATGATCCGGCAGCAGGTTGACCTCATCGACATACAGCACACCGCCATCGGCACGCGCCAGCAGGCCGGGGGAAAACTGCGCCCGGCCCTCACCCAGCGCAGCGTCCAGATCCAGGGTGCCAACGATGCGCTCCTCGCTCGCCCCCAGCGGCAGGGTGACGAAGCGCCCGCCATCGAGCAGGTCGGCCAGGCCACGGGCCAGGGTCGACTTGGCCATGCCGCGCGGGCCTTCGATCAGCACGCCGCCGATGGCCGGATCGATGGCCGCCAGGCAAAGCGCCAGCTTCAGCGAGTCAGCGCCGACCACGGCGGCGAGTGGGAAGTGATGTTCGGTCATGGCTCTGGCCTGTGGATAAACATGGTTCCGACGGTAGCCCGGATGAAATCCGGGAATGGCGGTGCGGGCAATTGGCGATTGCAGCGGATCAGAGGGATTCCTCCCCTCTCCCATTTATGGGAGAGGGGCCGGGGGTGAGGGTTTATCCAGCGACACCGAGCGACCTGAACCACCCTCTCCCCAGCCCTCTCCCGCAAGCGGGAGAGGGAGCACAACACCGCCGCACTCAAGCGCTTCATGACTCCTCGCTATCGAGCAGCAGGTTCTCCAGCGCTTCGCGGTACTCGCCGGGATTCTCCCACAGGCCGCGCTGCTGGGCTTCTAGCAGGCGTTCGAGAATATCGTTGAGAGCGCCGGGGTTGTGCTCCTGGATAAAGTCGCGGGTGTTTTTGTCGAGCAGGTAGGCATCGGTGAGCAGCGCGTACTGGTGGTCGTCGACCAGCTCGCTGGTGGCGTCGAAGGCGAACAGGTAGTCGATGGTTGCGGCCAGCTCGAAGGCGCCCTTGTAGCCGTGGCGCTTCATGCCCTCGATCCATTTGGGGTTGGCGGCGCGAGCACGTACCACGCGATTGAGTTCTTCCTTGAGGCTGCGGATACGCGGCGTGTCCGGCTGGCTGTTGTCGCCGAAGTAGCTGGCCACCTTGAGCCCGCGCAGGGTTTCCACCGCCGCCAGCATGCCGCCCTGAAACTGGTAGTAGTCGTTGGAATCGAGGATGTCGTGCTCGCGGTTGTCCTGGTTGTGCAGCACCGCCTGCATCTGCTCCAGGCGCTCGACGAAGCGCTGCCGCGCAGGCAGCCCCTCGGCGCCGCTGCCATAGGCGTAACCGCCCCAGTTCAGATACACCTCGGCCAGATCCGCACGGCTCTGCCAAAGGCGTTCTTCGATGGCGTTCTGCACCCCGGCGCCATAGGCGCCCGGTTTGGCGCCGAACACCCGCCAGCCAGCCTGGCGGCGCGCTTCGGCTTCATCCAGGCCGCCATCCTTGAGCGCCAGCGACTCACGCCAGACCCGCGCCGACAGCGGGTTCATGTCTTCCGGCTCGTCCAGCTCGATCACCGCCTGCACGGCCTCGTCGAACAAGCGAATCAGGTTGCTGAAGGCGTCGCGGAAGAACCCCGACACGCGCAGGGTGACGTCCACCCGTGGCCGACCGAGCTGTTCCAGCGACAACACCTCAAAACGCTCGACGCGCTGGCTGCCCGGCTGCCATACCGGGCGCACGCCCAGCAGCGCCATGGCCTGGGCGATATCGTCGCCGCCGGTGCGCATGGTCGCCGTGCCCCATACCGACAGGCCGAGCTGGCGCAGATGGTCGCCTTCATCCTGCAGATGGCGCTCCAGCAGGCGATCCGCCGCCTGCACGCCGAGACGCCAGGCGGTCGGCGTAGGCAGGTGGCGAACGTCGACGGTAAAGAAGTTGCGCCCGGTGGGCAGCACATCGAGGCGCCCGCGACTGGGTGCGCCACTGGGTCCGGCAGGGACGAAACGCCCCTCCAGCGCCGCCAGCAGGCCGCCCATCTCGGCGTCGCCACAGGCATCGAGCAGCGGCGCGATATGCTCGGCCAGACCGTCGAGAATCAGCGCCACCTCGGCACCAAAGGCTTCGCTACACTCCCCTGCCAGGCGCTGTTCGATCAGCCTCAGCGCCAGCAGCTCCAGGCGCTCGCGGGTATCACCGACAGTGCGCCACAGGCTGTTATCCACAGCCTGCAGCGCCTGTGGACGCAGTCCATCCCAGGCTTGGCCCATGTCGCAGTCGAGCGGATCGAGGCCCAGCTCCAGGCCGCGCGCCAGGGCACGCAACAGGCTGGCATTGGCGCCCTGGCCATCGCCACGGGGGATACGCAGCAGCGCCAGC
>CAZIZA010000132.1:0-10218 GCA_964543555.1 uncultured Pseudomonas sp. | reverse complement strand
CAGGGGACACTCTCACCTTGAAGACTTTCGACCAGCTCAGCGTGATCGGCCTGCGTGAGTGGATCAATCTGCCCGAGCTCGGCATCGTCGGCCTGCGCGCCAAGATCGATACCGGCGCCAGCACGTCGAGCCTGCATGCCAGCGACATCCAGCCGTTCCAGCGTGACGGCGAGGACTGGGTGCGCTTTACCGCCTACCTCGGCACCCAGGTACAGCGCCGTCATCGCTGCGAAGCGCCACTGGTCTCGGTGCGACGCATCAAGAGCTCCAATGGCCAGGCGCAGAATCGCTACGTGATTCGTACCGACCTGGCTCTGGGCGACCGCCTGTGGCCGGTAGAATTCACCCTGGCCTGCCGCAAGACCATGCGCTATCGCGTGTTGCTGGGTTCCAAGGCGCTGATAACCGGCTGCTTGCTGGTCAACCCGGCGCTGAGTTATGTGCAAGAAAAACCCGCCCTGCCCTCATCCCTTTCAGGTGCCCCATGAAGATCGCTGTGCTGTCGCGCAACCCGCGCCTGTATTCCACCCGCCGCCTGGTGGAGGCCGGCCAGCAACGGGGCCATGAAATGCAGGTGATTGACACCCTGCGAGCCTATATGAACATCGCCAGCCACAAGCCGCAGATCCACTATCGTGGCCAGGCAATGGAAGGCTTCGATGCAGTGATCCCGCGCATCGGCGCTTCGGTGACCTTTTATGGCTGCGCGGTGTTGCGCCAGTTCGAGATGATGGGCGTCTATCCGCTCAACGAATCGGTGGCCATCAGCCGTTCGCGCGACAAGCTGCGCGCCCTGCAACTGCTGTCACGCAAGGGCATCGGCCTACCGGTGACCGGCTTCGCCCACTCGCCGGACGATATTCCCGACCTGATCCAGATGGTGGGCGGCGCGCCACTGGTGATCAAGGTCCTGGAAGGCACCCAGGGCATGGGCGTGGTGCTGGCCGAGACGACCAAGGCGGCCGAGTCGGTGATCGAGGCCTTCCTCGGCCTCAAGCAGGACATCATGGTGCAGGAATACATTCAGGAGGCTGGCGGCGCAGACATCCGCTGCTTCGTGGTCGGTGACAAGGTGATCGCGGCGATGAAACGCCAGGCCAAGGCCGGCGAGTTCCGCTCCAACCTGCACCGTGGTGGCAGCGCCAGCCTGATCAAGATCACCCCGGAAGAACGCATGACCGCCGTACGCGCGGCCAAGGTCATGGGCCTGAACGTCGCCGGCGTGGACATCCTGCGCTCCAACCACGGCCCGCTGGTGATGGAAGTCAACTCCTCACCCGGCCTGGAGGGCATCGAGACCACTACCGGCAAGGATGTCGCCGGGATGATCATCGAGCACCTGGAAAAGAACGCCGAACACGGCCAGACCCGCACCAAGGGCCGCGGATGAGCCCCGTGTTCGACGGTCGCCTGGCCCTGATCGCGCCAGCCTCTGCCATCGCCGAAGAGGTGCTCGAAGCCACCCTGGCGCAGCTCGAAGTACTGGGGATTCGCTACCACCTTGGGCAGAACGTGCGCGCCCGTCATCGCTACTTGGCCGGCACGCCAGAGCAGCGTCTGGACGACTTGCACCAGGCTTTCTGCCTGCCGGATATCAGCGCCGTCTGGTGCCTGCGCGGTGGCTATGGTTGCGCGCAACTGGTGGCGGGTATCGACTGGGCGCTGCTGCGTCAGGCCAGCCCGCGCCCGCTGATCGGTTTCTCCGACCTGTCGATCTTGCTCGAGGCCTTTGCGCAACGCGGTCTGCCTGCCATTCACGGGCCGGTGGCCACGGCACTCGGCCATCAGGCATTGTCCACGCCCGGTGGCCAGCGCGAACGCCTGGCATCGATGCAGGCGCTGTGGAGCCTGCTCAAGGGCCAGCACCGGCAACTACCCCTGCGGCATATCAGCGGCCCGCAACATGTCCTCGAGGGCACCTTGCAGGGTGGCAATCTGACGGCTTTGGCCAGCGTCTGCGGTAGCGATGCCGGGCTGCGCCTGGCAAAGGATTCGATCCTGATTCTGGAAGACGTCGGTGAGCCGTACTACCGCCTGGAACGCAGCCTCTGGCAACTGCTGCACAGCTTCGCCGGGAGACGGCCGCGTGCGGTGTGCCTGGGCAGCTTCACCGACTGCCCACGCCGTGGCGTGCATCACAGCCTGGAGCAGATCATCAGCGAATACCTGGCACCACTGGGCATCGCGCTCTATGCCGAGCTGCCCAGCGGCCATGGCGACAGCAACTTCCCCTGGCCCTATGGCCAACAGGCGCGTCTGGACGGCGACAGCCTGAGTTGGTGAGGCAACTCAGCGCGGGCGTGCCTGCATCCAGATGAGGAACTCCGACTCTGTCATCGGCCGGCCGAACAGATAGCCCTGCCCAAGGGCACAGCCCTGTTCACGCAGGAACCTCAACTGACTGTCCTGCTCGATGCCCTCGGCCACACATTCCAGGCCCATGTTGTGCGCGATCATCAGGATGGTCTGCACCAGCATGCGCCCGCTCGCCTCACCGTCAAGATCAGCGACGAAGCTGCGGTCGATCTTCAGTCGGTCCAGCGGCAGGCGCTTGAGGTAGGTCAGCGACGAGTAGCCTGTACCGAAATCGTCAATCGCGAAGCGCACACCCAGCGCCTTGAGCTGCCGCATGTTGTCGATGCAGCGCTCGACGTCTTCGAGCAGTACGCCTTCGGTGATTTCCAACTCCAGCGCCTGCGCCGGTAGGGCATAACGCTGCAGGCATTGCTCGACGCGCGCCACGCAATCAGGTTGGCGCAGTTCGCGCGGGCTCAGGTTGACCGCCAGCACCAGTTGCGGCCACTGCATCTGCCAGCGCGCCAGGGTCGCACAGGTCTGCTCCAGTACCCACTGACCGATGTCCCGGATCAATCCGGTTTCCTCGGCCAGCGGGATGAACTGATCCGGGCCGATCTCGCCGCGCTCTGGGTGCATCCAGCGCAACAGCACCTCGGCGCCAGCAATGCTGTCGTCAGCGAACATCATCTGCGGCTGGAACACCAGTTGCAGTTGCTGGCGGGCAATGGCCTGACGCAATTCACCCTGCAACTGCAGACGCTGGTCGATGGCGGCCTGCATCTCCGGGGCGAAGAAATGCAGGGCATTACGTCCGGCGTGCTTGGCCCGGTACATGGCAGTGTCGGCCTGTTTGAGAATATCGGCAGCCTGATGCAGACCCAGCGGATGCAAGGAGATACCGATACTGGCACTGACCGCCAGCTCATGACCATCGATCTGGCAGCTACCTTGCAGGGCGCGCAGCAGTTTGTCACCGACCGCAGCGGCATGCTCAGCCACGGCTTGTGGTTCGCTACCCAGGGCTTCGAGCAACACCACGAACTCGTCACCGCCAAGGCGTGCCAGGGTGTCTTCGGTGCGCAGCTCACGCGCCAGGCGCGTGGTCACCTCGACCAGCAGGGCATCGCCAACCAGATGGCCGAGGCTGTCGTTGACCGTCTTGAAGTGATCCAGATCGATGAACAGCAAGGCGCCCAGGCTGCCCTCGCGGTTCTCCCGTTCCATGGCCTGCTGCAGGCGGTCAAGCAGCAGGCGACGGTTAGGCAGGCCCGTCAGTTCATCGCTGTATGCCAGGCGTTCGATTTCACGCTGGTAACGTTGGCGTTCGGAAATATCGGTGATGCTGGCACGAATCAGCCGTTGCTCGCCCGGCATGCGTACCAGACGCACTTCGCATGGCAGTTGACGCCCGGCACTGTCACGGTGGTTCCACTCGAACACCGGCGCCTCGCCCGCCATGGCCTGAGCCATGAACTGCTTGCCAGCGCGCGAGGAAAGGCGACCATCAGCCTGACGCTGCGGACTGATGCGCTGAATCGATTTGCCGAACAGCTCTTCACGGCGATAGCGGAACAGACGCAAGGCGTTCTCGTTGCACTCGACGATGTTACCCTCGGGGTTGAACAGCAGGATTGCCTCGGGTGCATGCTCGACCAGAGTGCGATAGCGGGCCTCGGCCTCATGTCGCGCGCTGATGTCCTCAACCAGCAGAAGGAATAGGGTCTGCCGATCGCCACGCACGGCACGCAGGCTCAGACGCGTGAAGACCACCTGACCGTCGGCACGCAGAAAGCGCTTGTCCATCTCGAAACCATCGCTGTTACGCAGCAGCACCTGCTCGACGCAGGCCTGCTCGGCCGACAGATCGTCCGGATGCGACAGTTGCTGCCAACTGCTGGCCAGCAACTCATCGCGGCTACGCCCCAAAATGCTGCATAACTTGTGATTGACCTCCTCCCAACCAAAGCACTGGGTGGTCAGCGCCATGCCGATCAGCGGCGCCTCGAAGAACAGGCGCAAACGTTCGTCACGTTCACGCAACTGCGACTCCGTGCGCTTGCGCTCACTGATGTCCTGTATCACACCATAAATACGTACCAGGCTGCCGTCCTGATCGCGCTCGGCCACACCACGCAGGCGGACCAGTCGTCCAGCGAGGCGCGCCGCCAGGTGGGCCTCAATATCCAGATCGTCCCTGCCACTGAGTGCGGCCTGCAGGGTCTGCATGATCAGTGCCTGGCTCGGCGTATCAAAATAATCCAACGCCTGTTCGAGATTGGGCGGCCCCAGATGAATGTCGCGCTCGACCATGCGGTAACAGCCATCGCTCCAGAACAGACTGTAATCGCTGAGTTCGAAAACCCAGCCACCGAGGTTGGCAATATCTTCGGTCTGACTGAACAGGTGGCTCTGGCGCAGTAGTTGCGAACGCTGCTGCTCGACCTTGGCTGCCAGCTCGACACGTTCAGTGACATCACTCTGCAGGCCGACGAAGTGGCTGATGCCCTGGTCATCACGCATAGGCGCCAACACCACTTCATTCCAGAATGCTCGCCCGTCCTTGCGATAATTGCGCACCACGGCGCGCCCACTGCGGCCATCACGCAGGGCCGCACGCAATGGGTGCAACTCCGGCTGGGCTGGCTCTTTTCCGAGCAGGAAACGGCAATTGCGGCCCAGCACCTCCTCGGCGCTGTAGCCGGTGAGCTGAGTGAAGGCTGCGTTGCAGTAGACCAGCGGCAGATCGCTCTGCCGTGCATCGGCAATGGTGACGCCCAGCGGGCTGGCCTCCAGCGCCAGATTGGCCCGGGCCAGTTGCTGTTGTATCTGCATGCTACGCACCAGCGCCTGACGCAGATCGCCAAGCGCACGGCCGACCAGCAGGGTCGCGCCCATCAGCAGCAGGACAGCAAAGTGCAACTGGCTATGCTGCAGATCCAGCTCGCCAACACTCAGACGGTCACGCAGCAGGGGCAGCGGCAAAGTCGCGGCATACACCAGCAGGACGCCATACAGGGCACCGGCAAAGGCATGGCGCAAGGCCAGCACCAGCATGCTCAGACCCAGCACAAGCAGGGCAAACTGTGCCGGCAGGCTGGTGCTGATCAACAGCAACAACACAAACCCGCCAGCGGCCAACAGCCAACCAGCGGGCGAACGGCTGATACTCAACGGCGGCGCACTTTCTCCCTGCGGCTCACTGAGCCAGCCACGAGCACGTAGCAACGGCGTACCGAACACCAGCAGCGGCGCTGCCAGGGCAAGCATCGTGATGGTATCGCTCAACCAGATCGCCAGACTCTCCCGCCCCCAGTGGCCACTGCCCTGAAACCCCGTCAGCCACAGGTTGCCCTGTAAGCCAAGCGTCACCAGGGCGCTCGGTATCACCGCCGCGAAGGCGAAAAATCTCAGCAGATCAACCAGGCGCCCCAGGGCAGGATCGAAAGACTTGCGCCGCAACAGCCACCAGCCAAGGGCGACGGCTGCAGTTTCCGGCAGGGCATAGAGCGGCGCCCACTGCCAGGACAGCCCCCAGAGCGGCACACTGATCAGGGCATTGAGATACAGGGCTGGAAGCACGCGCGGCCCCCACCACAGGCAGAAGGCAAGGCCAAGCACCAGAGGTAGATAACACAGCGCGACCCCCTCATTCAGACGGGTCGCCAGGGAAATCCAGGTTGCCAGATGGAAAATCGGCAGCGGCAGCCACCAGGTCCAGTTGGGCAAGCGGTCAGAAGTAACGACAGGCATGCAAGCCTCGAGTGGATGCGCTGGCACAGCATAGCCCAGCGCCCGCATGCTTGGCATGCCCACCGAGCGCACTCGAGTGCTGCAGTTGGGCGTTCGACTATACCGCGTCGCGCGGCAAGAGCAGACCGAGCGGCAGACGCACCCGTGCCTCCAGGCCGCCGCCACTGCGATTGCGTAATTCGACGCTGCCGCCATGCAACGCAGCGATACGCTTGACGATCGCCAGGCCCAAACCGGTACCGCGACCGCCACGCGCCCTGTCGCCGCGAATGAACGGGTTGAAGATACTGCCCAGCTCGGCAGGGTCGATACCGTTGCCACGGTCCAGTACGCTCAACACCACATAGGGCGCGCTTTGATCACCCGCTAGGCTGGCAACCACTTCAACGGCATCGCCACCACCATGGTTGAGGGCGTTCTCCACCAGATTGGTCAGCAGCCGCTTGATCGATACCCTGCGCACCGGGAACGGCGGAATCGCCTCCAGACACAAGCGTACACGCTCGCCCCCCTGGTTATAGGGCGCAAGGGTTTCGCGGACCAACTCGGGGAAGTCGGCTTCCTCCATCGGCTCGCCGCGACCATCACGGATGAACGCGAGGAACTGATCGAGAATGGCGTCCATGTCCTCGATATCACGGACCATGTCATCGGTCAGTTCGGTATCGTTTTCCATGAACTCCAGGGCCAGACGCAAGCGGGTCAGCGGTGTGCGCAGGTCATGAGAAACGCCAGCCAGCATCAGCTCACGTTCCCGGGCGGCCTGCTCGACATCCTCGGCCATCTGGTTGAAAGCACGATAGACCTCAGTCATTTCACTCGGCGTATCACTCACCGGCAGCCTGACGCTACGCCCCTGACCAAGCTGGCGAGCAGCGAAAACCAGGCGTTTGAGCGGCGCATTGAGCTGACGCACGAAGATCCAGGCCGCGGCCGTGGACAGCAGACCAATGGCGAGAAACCAGCCGAGCACGCTCCAGATACGCTGACCACGCAACGGGTTCGGATACATCGGCACCCGCACCCAGCCATCACCGAGGCTCGGCGCATGCACCCAGAGTGCCGGCGGCGTAGTCGCACGCACACGGGTTTCGGTATCGGGGCCAAGCTCGGTCTGCATCTGCCGCTGGAAGATTTCGCTGTAGGGCCAGTGCTGCTCGCTGGCCGGCACCTTGTCACGCGGGATGCGCTTGAGCCCGGCAGCCTGGGCAATATGGTCGCGATCATCGGGGCTGGCTGCCCAATAGGCCCGCAAGGTCAGCGCCGCACCGTGACTGTACTGGCGATCGACCAGTACATCCTCGTTCATCATCAGGTACACCAGCGTCAGTGCCTTGGAAAACAGCACGACCACGAGTACCAGCCAGAGGGTGCGGGCAAAGAAGCTTTGCGGGAACCAGACGGGAGCTTTCACGAGTCGCAAGCCCCGAAGGTGCAGCTGCAAGCCTCAAGCTTCAAGCTACAAGTGGTTGTACCGTCCGCTTTATCTTGCAGCTTGTGACTTGCAACTTGCAGCTTCACTTGTTGCCATCCGGGACAAAGACGTAACCCACACCCCAGACGGTCTGGATATAGCGCGGCTTGGACGGATCCGGCTCGATCAGGCGGCGCAGGCGGCTGATCTGTACGTCGATGGAGCGCTCCAGCGCATCCCACTCACGGCCGCGCGCCAGGTTCATCAGCTTGTCACGGGTCAGCGGCTCGCGCGCGTGCTGCACCAGCGCCTTGAGTACGGCGAACTCACCCGTGGTGAGCATGTGCACTTCTTCACCCTTCTTCAGCTCGCGGGTGGCCAGGGACAACTCGTACTCGCCAAAGGTGACGCTCTCGTCCTCGGTGCCCGGCGCCCCCGGTACAACCGGCGCCTGACGACGCAGCACCGCCTTGATCCGCGCCAGCAATTCGCGCGGGTTGAAGGGTTTGGCCAGGTAATCGTCGGCGCCCAGTTCCAGACCCTGGATGCGACTGCCTTCGTCGCCCTTGGCGGTCAACATGATGATCGGCATCTGGTTGCCTGACTCACGCAGGCGGCGGCATGCCGACAAACCGTCTTCACCGGGCAACATCAGGTCGAGGACTACCAGATTGAACAGCTCGCGCGCCAGCAGACGATCCATCTGCTCGACGTTTTCCACGGCACGCACACGGTAGCCCTGCTCATCGAAGAAACGCTCGAGCAGGCGGCGCAGGCGGGCGTCGTCATCGACGATAAGGATCTTCTCGCCTTCGGCAACTGGGGCAGCGGACTGGGTCATGGCGTCTCCTTGGACAGCCGTGCTGATGACGGCAAGTGGCGGCATTATCGCTCAGGCGCATGGGTGGGCGCTTTAGCCATTGTTAGCAGATTTTTCCCCAACGGTTCGCAGCTCTCGCGAATGCGGTGTTTATAATGCGCCGCTTTCGTGTCTGGCCAGCGTCTTTGCGGCCGCCCTGTCGCTTCAGTGGGTAGTTTTCATATGGATAGCATCAATAACCGCATCGCCGATGAACTGGGCGTGCGCCCGCAACAGGTTGCCGCCGCCGTGGCCCTGCTCGACGAAGGCTCTACTGTGCCCTTCATCGCCCGTTACCGTAAAGAAGTGACCGGCAGTCTCGACGACACCCAGCTGCGCCATCTGGAAGAGCGCCTGCGCTACCTGCGCGAACTGGACGAGCGCCGCGTGGCGATCCTCGCCAGCATCGAGGAGCAAGGCAAGCTGACCGCCGAACTCAAGCGCGAGATCGACCTGGCCGACACCAAGACGCGCCTCGAAGACCTCTACCTGCCGTACAAACAAAAGCGCCGCACCAAGGGCCAGATTGCCCTGGAAGCCGGCCTCGGCGAGTTGGCCGATGCGCTGTTCAACGACCCGAATCTCGCGCCAGAACAGGAAGCCGAGCGTTTCATCGACGCCGAGAAAGGCTTCGCCGATGTGAAGGCCGTGCTCGAAGGCGCCAAGTACATCCTCATGGAGCGCTTCGCCGAAGACGCCGCCCTGCTCGACAAGCTGCGCAGCTTCCTCAAGGACAACGCCACCCTCAGCGCCCGCCTGGTGCCAGGCAAGGAAAACGAAGGCGCCAAGTTCAGCGACTACTTCGAGCACGACGAAGCGCTCAAGGGCGTGCCGTCGCACCGCGCGCTGGCGATCTTCCGCGGTCGCAACGAAGGCATCCTCAGCGCCAGCCTCAAGGTCGGTGAAGAGCTGCCGGGCAGCATGCATCCCTGCGAGGTGATGATCGGCGAACGCTTCGGCATCAGCGCGCAAGGCCGTGCCGCCGACAAATGGCTGGCCGAGGTGGTGCGCTGGACCTGGAAGGTCAAGCTGTACAACCACCTGGAAACCGACCTGCTCGGCGAGCTGCGCGAGAAGGCCGAGGACGAGGCGATCAGCGTCTTCGCCCGCAACCTGCATGACCTGCTGCTGGCCGCCCCGGCCGGCCCGCGCGCCACCCTGGCGCTCGACCCGGGCCTGCGCACTGGCTGCAAGGTGGCGGTGGTCGACGCCACCGGCAAGGTGCTGGAAACCGCCACCGTCTACCCGCACGCGCCACGCAATGACTGGGACGGCACCCTGGCCATCCTCGCCAAGCTGTGCGCCAAGCATGGCGTCGACCTGATCTCCATCGGCAACGGCACCGCCAGCCGCGAGACCGACAAGCTCGCCGCCGAGCTGATCAAGAAAGTGCCGGGCCTGAAGCTGACCAAGGTGATGGTGTCCGAGGCCGGCGCCTCGGTGTACTCGGCCTCGGAACTGGCCGCCCGTGAATTCCCCGATCTCGACGTGTCGCTGCGCGGGGCGGTGTCCATCGCCCGCCGCCTGCAGGACCCGCTGGCCGAGCTGGTGAAGATCGACCCGAAATCCATTGGCGTCGGCCAATACCAGCACGACGTGTCGCAGCTCAAGCTGGCACGCAGCCTCGACGCCGTGGTCGAGGACTGCGTGAACGCCGTCGGCGTGGACGTGAATACCGCCTCCGCCGCTCTGCTGGCGCGTATCTCCGGCCTCAACGCGACCCTGGCGCAGAATATCGTCAGCTACCGCGATGCCAACGGCGCCTTCGCCTCGCGCGCCGAGCTGAAGAAGGTGCCGCGCCTGGGCGAGAAGACCTTCGAGCAGGCTGCCGGCTTCCTCCGCGTGATGAACGGCGACAACCCGCTGGACGCCTCCGCGGTGCACCCGGAAACCTACC
>CAZIZA010000131.1:0-10231 GCA_964543555.1 uncultured Pseudomonas sp. | reverse complement strand
CCAGCGTATCCTTCCAGGCCATGACCCAGGTGCGTAACAAGCTGGTCCAGGCGTACCAAGACATCATGCAGATGCCGGTCTGAGGATTGATTCATGGCTGAAGCAGCAGTAGCAAACGTACCGGCCAAGGCCGAAGCAGGTGAGCCGAAGAAGCCGCTGCTGGGCTTGAGCTTTTTGGAAAACCTCGCCGAAATGTCAGTGTTACGGCAGCTCGGTCTGCTGGTCGGCCTGGCTGCCAGCGTGGCGATTGGCTTTGCTGTGGTGCTCTGGTCGCAGCAGCCGGATTACCGTCCGCTCTATGGCAGCCTGAATGGCATGGATGCGACCCAGGTGATCGAAACCCTGACCACGTCCGGTATCGACTACACCATTGAGCCCAACTCGGGCGCATTGCTGGTCAAGGCAGATGATCTGGCGCGTGCGAGGCTGCGTCTGGCTGCTGTCGGTGTGGCACCCACCGACAACAGTGTCGGCTTTGAAATCCTCGACCGTGAGCAGGGCTTGGGGACTAGTCAGTTCATGGAAGCCACCCGCTATCGCCGTGGTCTGGAGGGCGAGCTGGCACGTACCGTAGCCAGCCTCAATAACGTCAAGGCCGCGCGCGTGCACCTGGCGATGCCCAAGGCCTCGGTTTTTGTGCGTGATGAGCGCAAGCCGTCCGCCTCGGTTCTGGTGGAACTCTACCCAGGGCGTGCGCTGGAGCCGAGTCAGGTGATGGCCATCGTCAATCTGGTGGCAACCAGTGTGCCCGAGCTGGACAAGGGTCAGGTCACCGTGGTCGATCAGAAGGGCAACCTGCTTTCCGATCAGCAGGAACTGTCCGAGCTGACCATGGCCGGCAAGCAGTTTGATTACACACGTCGCATGGAAGGCCTGTTCACTCAGCGTGTACACAACATTCTGCAGCCCGTGCTGGGTACTGGGCGCTACAAGGCAGAAGTCTCGGCTGACGTGGATTTCAGTGCGGTCGAGTCCACTTCGGAGATGTTCAACCCCGACCAGCCGGCGCTGCGCAGCGAGCAGCAGGTCAACGAGCAGCGTCAGAGCAGTCTGCCGCCGCAGGGTGTACCCGGTGCGCTGTCCAATCAGCCGCCTGGACCTGCTGCCGCACCCCAGCAGGCCGCTGGCGCCGCTGCTCCAGCTGGCCCTATCGCTGCTGGACAGCCGCTGGTCGATGCCAATGGTCAGCAGATCACGGATCCGGTTACCGGTCAGCCGATGTTGGCACCTTACCCGGCAGACAAGCGTGAGGAGTCCACCCGCAATTTCGAACTGGATCGCTCGATCAGTTACACCCGCCAGCAGCAGGGGCGTCTGCGCCGCCTGTCGGTCGCGGTCGTAGTGGACGATCAGGTGCGAGTTGATCCGGCCACGGGTGAAACCACCCGAGTGCCGTGGACCGCTGATGATCTGGCGCGCTTCACGCGTCTGGTGCAGGACTCGGTGGGCTTCGATGCCAGTCGTGGTGACAGCGTCAGTGTGATCAACACGGCCTTCACTGCCTCCTTGAGCGAGGAAATTCCCGATATTCCGTTCTACACCCAGCCCTGGTTCTGGGACATCGTCAAGCAGGTGCTCGGCGTGTTGTTCATCCTGGTGCTGGTCTTCGGCGTGCTGCGACCGGTACTCAACAATATTACCGGTGGCGGCCGTGGCAAGGAGCTGGCGGGTGCTGGCGATGTGGAACTGGGCGAGATGGCCGGTCTGGATGGCGAGCTCTCCGACGACCGCGTCAGCCTCGGCGGGCCGCAGAGCATCATGTTGCCGAGCCCCAGTGAGGGGTATGATGCGCAACTGAACGCCATCAAGAGCCTGGTGGCGGAAGATCCTGGTCGTGTAGCCCAGGTCGTCAAAGAGTGGATCAACGCCGATGAGTGACAATCGCACTGCTGCCAAACTGACCAAGGTCGACAAGGCCGCCATTCTCCTGCTTTCGCTGGGTGAGACTGATGCCGCGCAGGTGCTGCGTCATCTCGGCCCCAAGGAAGTGCAGCGCGTCGGCGTCGCCATGGCCGGCATGCGCAATATTCATCGCGAACAGGTCGAGCAGGTCATGAGCGAGTTCGTCGAGACTGTGGGTGACCAGACCAGCCTGGGCGTCGGCTCCGACGGCTACATTCGCAAGATGCTCACCGCAGCACTGGGTGAGGACAAGGCCGGCAATCTCATCGACCGCATTCTCCTCGGTGGCAGCACCAGCGGCCTGGACAGCCTGAAGTGGATGGAGCCGCGCGCCGTTGCCGACGTGATTCGCTACGAGCACCCGCAGATTCAAGCCATTGTCGTCGCTTACCTCGACCCCGATCAGGCTGGTGAAGTGCTCAGTCATTTCGATCATAAGGTGCGTCTGGATATCATTTTGCGCGTGTCGTCGCTCAATACCGTGCAGCCGTCTGCGCTCAAGGAACTCAACCAGATTCTCGAGAAGCAGTTCTCCGGCAGCGCCAATACCACACGGGCAACCATGGGCGGCGTCAAGCGGGCGGCAGACATCATGAACTTCCTCGACAGCTCGGTGGAGGGTCAATTGATGGACTCCATTCGCGAGGTGGACGAAGACCTGTCGACGCAGATCGAAGACCTGATGTTCGTCTTTGACAACCTGGCTGATGTCGATGACCGCGGCATCCAGGCGCTGATGCGTGAAGTTTCGTCCGAAGTACTGGTACTGGCGCTCAAGGGCGCTGACGATGCGATCAAGGACAAGGTATTCAAGAACATGTCCAAACGCGCGGCCGAGCTGTTGCGCGATGATCTGGAAGCCAAGGGACCGGTGCGCGTCAGTGACGTGGAAACCGCGCAGAAGGAAATTCTCACCATCGCCCGGCGCATGGCCGAGGCCGGCGAGATCGTACTTGGCGGCAAGGGTGGCGAGGAGATGGTCTAAACCATGGCAGCCAAGGAGCCTGAGAGCGAGCTGATTCGCGCCAAGGATCTGGGGACCGTCGACCGCTGGGCATTGCCCAGCTTCGATGCGCCTGGGCAAGAGTCTGCTGCTACCGAGGCCCCGTTGACGGAGCCTGAGCCCGCTCCTGCCGAAGTCGAGACCCAGGACGCCGGGCAGGTTGAAGAGCTGGCCATCGAGGATGTCAAGCCGTTGACGCTTGATGAGCTGGAAGCCATCCGCCAGGACGCCTATAACGAAGGCTTTGCTACGGGCGAGAAAGATGGCTTTCATGCTGGCCAGATCAAGGCCAGACAGGAGTCGGATGCCGCTCTGGCAGTCAAGGTCGCTAACCTGGAAAAACTCATGGCACAGCTGCTCGATCCGATTGCCGAGCAGGATCAGCAGATGGAAGTAGCCATGGTGCGCCTGGTCAGTCATATGGTGCGTGAGGTGATTCAGCGTGAGCTGAGCACAGACTCCAGCCAGATACGACAGGTGCTGCGCGAGGCGCTCAAGCTGCTGCCGATGGGCGCGGATAACGTGCGTATCCATGTGAATCCGCAGGATTTCGACACGATCAAGGCCTTGCGCGAACGTCACGAGGAGAGCTGGCGCATTCTCGAGGATGACAACCTGCTGCCGGGGGGCTGCCGCATCGAGTCGGAACACAGCCAGATCGATGCCAGTGTTGAAACGCGCATGGCGCAGGTGCTCAAGCAATTGTTCGAGCAACAGCGCACGCAAAGTACACAGCCGCCGGAGGCGGACATCCAACTGGATCTGGATCGCGTCGATGCGCCTTGAGCGAGTGAGCTTTGCCCGCCGTCTGGGTGGTTATGGTGAAGCGATCAGCCTGCCCGGTCAGCCGATACTCGAAGGCCGCCTGCTGCGCATGGTTGGACTGACCCTGGAAGCCGAAGGCCTGCGTGCCGCCGTTGGCAGCCGTTGTCTGGTGATCAACGACGACAGCTACCACCCGGTTCAGGTCGAGGCCGAGGTAATGGGTTTCTCGGGTGGCAAGATCTACCTGATGCCGGTGGGCAGCCTCGCCGGTATCGCGCCCGGTGCGCGTGTGGTGCCCCTACCTGATGCCGGACGCTTACCCATGGGCATGTCCATGCTCGGGCGGGTACTCGATGGCGCTGGCCGTGCGCTGGACGGCAAGGGTGGGATGAAAGCCGAGGACTGGGTGCCGCTGGATGGCCCAACTATCAATCCGCTCAATCGCGACCCAATTCGCCAGCCTCTGGATGTCGGTATTCGCACCATCAACGGCTTGCTCACCGTTGGCCGCGGCCAGCGTCTGGGGCTTTTTGCGGGGACAGGCGTCGGTAAATCGGTGTTGTTGGGGATGATGACGCGTTTTACCGAGGCCGAGATCATCGTGGTGGGTCTGATCGGCGAGCGGGGGCGTGAGGTCAAGGAGTTCATCGATGAGATTCTCGGCGAGGAGGGCATCAAGCGTTCCGTGGTCGTCGCCTCTCCGGCCGATGACGCACCGTTGATGCGCCTGCGCGCGGCGCAGTACTGCACACGCATCGCGGAATATTTCCGCGACAAGGGCAAGAATGTGCTGCTGCTGATGGATTCGCTGACCCGTTACGCCCAGGCTCAGCGTGAAATTGCCCTGGCTATCGGGGAGCCGCCAGCGACCAAAGGCTACCCGCCATCGGTGTTCGCCAAGCTGCCCAAGTTGGTCGAGCGTGCCGGTAATGCGGAAGCCGGCGGTGGTTCGATCACTGCGTTTTACACGGTGCTGAGCGAGGGTGATGATCAGCAGGACCCTATCGCCGATGCTGCGCGTGGCGTGCTCGACGGGCACTTCGTCCTGTCCCGGCGTTTGGCTGAGGAGGGGCACTATCCGGCGATCGATATCGAAGCCTCGATCAGCCGGGTCATGCCACAGGTTGTGCCGCCGGAGCAGCTCAAGCATGCGCAGCGCTTCAAGCAACTCTGGTCACGCTATCAGCAGAGTCGTGATCTGATCAGCGTTGGCGCCTATGTGCCTGGCGGTGATGCGGATACCGATCAGGCCATCGCTCGCCAGCCGATCATGGCGCAGTACCTGCGGCAGGCGCTGGATGAAAGTGTGGGTATGCCCCAGAGTCGTGAGCAACTGGCTGCCGTGCTGGGGCAGTAATGGTGATGGTCAGGGTGTGTTACATCATCGTTGAGGCCCTGTCTCGATGAGCCTCAGTCGCGCCAAGCGCCTGCAGCCTGTCATCGAAATGGCGGAGAAGGCCGAACGCGAGGCTGCGCGGCAGCTCGGCCATTGCCAGGGATTGTTGGGGCAGGCCGAAGCCAAGCTGGCTGAGTTGGAGCGCTTTCGTGGCGACTATCAGCAGCAGTGGATCACCGAGGGCAGCAAAGGGGTTTCCGGGCAGTGGCTGATGAACTATCAGCGCTTTCTGTCGCAACTGGAAACGGCTGTCGGTCAACAGCAGCGGAGTCTGGAGTGGCACCAGGCCAATCTGGAAAAGGTACGTGCTGTGTGGCAACAGCGCTATGCGCGCCTCGAGGGTCTGCGCAAGCTGGTGCAGCGCTACCTTGATGAAGCCCGTTTGGCCGAGGACAAGCGTGAGCAGAAACTGCTCGACGAATTGGCGCAACGCTTGAGTGAGCGCAACTAGGGGCCGTTGAATAATGCAGGCAAGGCGCATCCAGTGCGCTACCGATGGCGGCCCCGCTAGAGGGTGATTAAGCGTCGGAGTCGCGGTCAACTTCACTGGCTGTAAATGAGTACTCGACCGGGCTGGCTCCAGCCTGTTCCAACGCAGCAAGGGCAACGCAGGCAATTTTTCAATAGCCTGTGAGGCGGCAATAGCAGTTGTTTCGTTGCCTGCCAGATGCTACACCTTGAGACGTGAATCGCCGCCTAATCTGGCAAGGTCTCGACAAAGGAGTAGACATGGCCATCACTTCGCAGCCGTCAGCGGACGGACAAGAGCTGACCATCGTGATTCGAGGACGCTTTGACTTCGCCTCGCACCAAGATTTTCGGGATGCCTATGAGCGCGTCAACGTGACGCCCAGGCGTTATCAAGTCGACCTGAGCGATACCACTTACCTGGACAGCTCGGCATTGGGCATGCTGCTGCTGCTGCGTGATCATGCCGGTGGCGACTCGGCGCAGATCAGTCTGCTCAACTGTAGCAGTGACGTGCGCAAGATCCTGGCGATCTCCAACTTCGAGCAGTTGTTTCAGATCAGTTAAGGATGGCTGATCGTCTCGCGGTACTGATCGCCGAGGACAACGCAGCCGATCGCATGCTGCTGTCCACCATCGTCAGTCGTCAAGGGCATCGCGTGCTGGCTGCAAGCAATGGTCTGGAGGCTGTCGCACTGTTCCAGCAGGAGCGCCCGCATCTGGTGTTGATGGACGCCCTGATGCCGGTGATGGATGGCTTCGAGGCCGCTCGACGGATCAAAGCCCAGGCTGGTGAGGCGCTGGTGCCGATCATCTTCCTGACGTCGCTGACCGAAGGCGAGGCGCTGGTGCGTTGTCTTGAGGCCGGTGGCGATGATTTTCTCGCTAAGCCCTATAACCGGGTGATTCTGGAGGCCAAGATCGGGGCGATGGATCGTCTGCGCCGTTTGCATGACACCGTGCTGCAGCAGCGCAACCTGATCGCCCGGCACAACGAGCATCTCTTGCACGAGCAGCGTGTCGCCAAGGCCGTATTCGACAAGGTAGCCCATTCGGGCTGCCTGGATGCGCCGAACATCAGCTACATGCAGTCCCCTTTCGCGCTGTTCAACGGTGATCTGCTGCTGGCGGCTTATAAACCCTCCGGTGGCCTGCATTTGATGCTGGGGGATTTCACTGGTCATGGCCTGTCCGCAGCCATCGGTGCAATACCGCTGGCCGAGGTGTTCTATGGCATGACTGCCAAGGGGCATGCCCTGGCCGAGATCCTGCGGGAGATCAACGCCAAGCTAAAACGTATCTTGCCGGTAGGGGTGTTCTGCTGCGCCACGTTGCTCAATATCAGCAGCAAGCGCGGTTTGCTCGAGGTGTGGAACGGTGGTCTGCCCAATGGCTATCTGTTGCATGCCGATGGCCGACCGCAGCAGCCTCTGGTTTCCCGTCATCTGCCACTGGGTATTCTCGAGCCGGCGGCGTTCAGCGACCGTTGCGAGGTCTACCCGCTGGCGCAGGGGGATCGTATCTTTTTGCTCAGCGATGGCGTGCTCGAAGCCAGTGATGCACAAGGTCAGCTGTTTGGTGAGGCGCGTTTGCTCGGGTTGCTGCAAGCCAATCGACAGCCGCAGGCCTTGTTCGAGGAAATCCAGCAGGCGCTGGTGGCGTTCCGCGGTGAGCAGCAGGACGATATCAGCATGGTCCAGGTCGGGCTTGCCGAAGACGACGAGCGTCCCCGGCCACTGGCTTTTGCCGACAGCGGGCAGAGCCGCGTGATGGACTGGTCGGCCAGTTTCGAGTTTCGTGCGCGGAGCCTTCGCCATTTCAACCCGCTACCGTTTCTACTGCAGTTGCTGCTGGATGTACGTGCGCTGCGCCCGCGTGGCGGTGAGCTGTATACCGTGCTCGCCGAGCTGTATTCAAATGCCCTGGAGCATGGGGTGATGGGGCTGGACTCTTCGCTCAAACAGGATGCCAGTGGTTTTGCCGAGTATTACCGAGAGCGTCGTTTGCGCCTGGCCGCGCTGGATGATGGCTATGTGCGCTTCCATCTGCAGATGTTGCCGGAGGCTCATGGCGGTCGTTTGATCGTGCAGGTGCAGGACAGTGGGGCTGGATTTGACCCGGCTCACCTCCCCGGCGCGATGGATTCGGCCCTGTCTGGTCGCGGCCTGGCACTGGTGCGCGAGCTCAGTGATGGCCTTGAGCTGTATCCTGACGGTCGCGGGGTTCGCGTGGAGTTTTGCTGGCCCGCTGAGGCATAATCAGACCTCTGGTGTGCAGGGAGTGATGCGGTGTCCGATATTCACCTCGACGATGCTGTGCTGGCAGGCCTGCAGGATGTCATGGAAGACGAATACCCGACGTTGCTCGACACTTTCGTCGCCGACTCCGAAGAGCGTTTGCGTCTACTGCACAAGGCCCTCAGTGAGGGCAATGCGCAGGAGCTGCGCCAGGCCGCGCACAGCTTCAAAGGCAGCTGTGGCAACATGGGGGCGGTGTTGTTGGCCAGTCTCTGCAAGGAGCTGGAAGACGCTGGTCGACGCGAAGCACTGGAGCTGGCTCCGGCTCTGGTCGAGCAGATCGAGCGTGAGTTCGCCATTGTCCGCATCCTGTTCAAATCCGAGCGCCAGCGCTATCGCAGCTGAACCCCGCAGATGAACTTGGCCCGTCCTTTGCTCTGATCCCGTCACGATCCAACCAGACGGAGAGCGTCCATGTCCGCGTTGCCCGATTTACGCCTGCAGGCCACGCCTGAGGTGAAGAGTAAAGCGAAGCAGCCGGCCAAAGCGCCGGAACCCAGCAAGAACGGTGCTTCCAGCTTTGCCGAGGTCTATGCCAGGGAGCGTCAGTCCAAGCCGGGCGAGCGCGCTGGCAGTACCGATAACACCACTCAAGAACAGAACTCCGCTGCACCGGGTGCTGAAAGCGAGGCGGCTTCGACTGCCGCTGAACAACCTGCGGTTGCCGCCCCCGGCAACAGTTTGCCGACCGAGGCGGTTGCCGATGAAGAACTTGATCCGCTTCTGGCGATGGCGCTGGGAGGCATTCAGCCTCAGGTAGACGAGTCGTCGGTAACTGAGGAATCGCCGCACATACCCGCGCTGGTGATCACCGGGGGCGCCGGCGTAGCCACCGATGCAGCCGAACCTGTGTTGGGAGAAGAGGCGTTCGACCCGCTTACACTGCTCAAGCCGCCGGCCCAAGAGGCCAGCAAGGCCCAGGGGCCGCAGGATGCTGCGATCAAGAGCAGCAGGGTCGCCAGCAGTACCGACTTCGCTGCTGCCATGGCGGCGATGGGGAAGGGTGAGGATTCCGTCGAAAGCAGCGAAGAACCGACCCTGGACCTGCCTCTGGAAAGCCTGGCCAAGGACGCACTGGAGAGCCTCAAGGACAGCGTTCAACCCAGCCGCCCCGATCAGTTCGTCAGTAAGCTCAATGCGCTGACCCAGGCACTTAATCATCAGGTGGGTGCTGCGCAGCGTTTGCCGCTGGTGCCGGGGCAGCCGGTGGCGATGCAGCAGGGTGGCTGGAGTGAGGCGGTGGTGGACCGCGTCATGTGGCTGTCCAGTCAAAACCTCAAGTCGGCTGAGATTCAGCTCGACCCGGCCGATCTGGGGCGTCTTGAGGTGCGCGTGAATCTTTCGCAGGATCAGGCCCAGGTGACGTTTGCCAGCCCCAATGCCGGGGTGCGTGATGCGCTGGAGGGGCAGATGCATCGCTTGCGCGAGCTATTCGCACAGCAGGGCATGAACCTCGCTGATGCCAACGTTTCCGACCAGTCGCTCAATCGCGGCTGGCAGGGGCAGGGCGAGAGCGCGCGTGGGGGGGGCGGCTCGCGTGATGATTTGCAGGCCAGTGACGAGTTGCAATCTGGTGTCCATCAGGCGCCGCAAGGCGACCGCTTGACTGCTGGCCGTGGGCTGGTCGATTACTACGCATGAGTGACGCTTAGGCCTGTATGGACGCTGAGCAATGCCCGACGATAGGCGTTGCTCCGCTAGACTGGTATTCGCCCGGGTGGCCGAAAGGTGCTCGGGCGAATGTATTTTGGGTGACAGCAAGGGCGCGGCCCTGTTAAATCCGCAGCCCAGAGTTAGACAAGCCTGCTCATATGCTGGCATAACACTTGCTCCTAACCCCTTGAATGCGGAATGAACTCCGACAGTGACGGATTATTGGCATGGCTAAGAAAGAAGCGGCATCGGCCGGCGATGGGCAACCCGCGGGCAAGAGCAAGCTCAAACTGATCATCCTCATCGTGGTGGGCCTGTTGTTGGCCGTTGGCCTTTCCGTGGGCGGTACCTGGTTCATCCTCAGCAAGGGCGACAAGAGCGAGGAGGCCAAGCCGGCAGAGGCCGCGGCACCGGCAGCGCCAGTGCGTCAGCCGGCCATCTACCAGGATCTGATGCCGGCCTTCGTGGTCAATTTTAATCACCAGAATCGTACCCGCTACCTGCAGGTCAGCATGGCCTTGATGAGCCGCGATACTGCCGGCATGGAAAAGCTCAAGGTGCATATGCCGGTATTGCGCAATCGTCTGGTGATGCTGCTGTCCGGTCAGGATTTTGCCGCGCTGCAAACGCCGCTGGGCAGAGAAATGCTTCTGCAGCAGTCGCTGGCCAGCGTGCAGGAGCTGGCGCAGAAAGAAACCGGCAGCACTGTGGTCGAGCAGGTGCTGTTCACCAATTTCGTGTTGCAGT
>CAZIZA010000130.1:7811-10257 GCA_964543555.1 uncultured Pseudomonas sp. | reverse complement strand
TCCAGGATCTGATCCTGGCCCTGCAGAACTATTGGGCCGAACAGGGCTGTGTGGTGCTGCAACCCTACGACATGGAAGTGGGCGCCGGCACCTTCCACACCGCCACCTTCCTGCGCGCCGTCGGCCCGGAAACCTGGAATGCTGCCTACGTGCAGCCATCGCGCCGCCCAACCGACGGCCGCTACGGTGAGAACCCCAACCGCCTGCAGCATTACTACCAGTTCCAGGTGGTTCTGAAACCCAACCCGGAGAACTTCCAGGAGCTGTACCTGGGCTCGCTGAAGGCCATCGGCCTCGACCCGGAAGTGCATGACATCCGCTTTGTCGAAGACAACTGGGAATCGCCGACTCTCGGCGCCTGGGGTCTGGGCTGGGAAATCTGGCTCAACGGCATGGAAGTCACCCAGTTCACCTACTTCCAGCAAGTCGGTGGCATCGAGTGCTACCCGGTGACCGGCGAGATCACCTACGGCCTGGAGCGCCTGGCCATGTACCTGCAGGGTGTGGACTCGGTCTACGACCTGATCTGGACCGACGGCCCGTTCGGCACCGTGACCTACGGCGACGTGTTCCACCAGAACGAAGTGGAGCAATCCACTTACAACTTCGAGCACGCCAATGTCGAGAAGCTGTTCGAGCTGTTCGATTTCTACGAGAGCGAAGCCAACCGTCTGATCGAACTGGAGCTGCCGCTGCCCACCTACGAGATGGTGCTCAAGGCCTCGCACACCTTCAACCTGCTCGACGCCCGCCGCGCCATCTCGGTGACCGCGCGTCAGCAGTACATCCTGCGCGTGCGCACCCTGGCCCGTGCGGTAGCGCAAAGCTACCTGCAGGCGCGCGCCAAGCTCGGCTTCCCCATGGCCACCCCCGAACTGCGTGATGAAGTACTGGCCAAGCTCAAGGATGCGGGTCTCCTGCAAGACGAAGTACTGGGCAACACCCTGGAGGCGCAAGCATGAGTGCACACGATTTCCTGGTTGAACTGGGCACCGAAGAGCTGCCACCGAAAGCGCTGAAAAGTCTCGGTGACGCCTTCCTCGCCGGTATCGAGAAAGGCCTCAAGACTGCCGGTCTGGGCTACACCGCCAGCCGCGTGTACGCCGCGCCGCGCCGCCTGGCCGTGCTGATCGAGCAGCTCGAAGAGCAGCAGGCCGACCGCAGCATGAACCTCGACGGTCCGCCCATCCAGGCCGCCTTCGATGCCGACGGCAACCCGACCCAGGCCGCCCTGGGCTTCGCCCGCAAGTGCGGTGTGGACATCAACGAGATCGACCGCAGCGGCGCGAAACTGCGCTTCGCCCAGCACATTCCTGGTCAGCCAGCAGTCAACCTGCTGCCAACCATCGTGCAGGACTCGCTGAACGACCTACCGATTCCCAAGCGTATGCGTTGGGCCGCCCGCCGTGACGAATTCGTGCGCCCGACCCAGTGGCTGGTGATGCTGTTCGGCGACGCCGTGGTCGACTGCGAGATCCTCGCGCAGAAGGCCGGGCGCGTGTCCCGTGGTCACCGCTTCCACGCCAACCGTGACGTGCGCATCAGCAGCCCGGCCAGCTACGCCGAAGACCTGCGCAGCGCCTACGTGCTGGCCGATTTCGCCGAGCGCCGCGAGCTCATCAGCCGCCGCGTCGACGAACTGGCCGCCGCCGAGCAGGGCACGGCCATCGTGCCGCCGGCACTGCTGGATGAAGTCACTGCGCTGGTGGAATGGCCGGTGCCGCTGGTCTGCTCCTTCGAGGAACGCTTCCTCGAGGTGCCGCAGGAAGCGCTGATCAGCACCATGCAGGACAACCAGAAGTATTTCTGCCTGCTCGATGCGAACGGCAAGCTGCTGCCGCGCTTCATCACCGTGGCCAACGTCGAGTCCAAGGACCCGGCACAGATCGTCTCCGGTAACGAGAAGGTCGTGCGCCCGCGCCTGACCGACGCCGAGTTCTTCTTCAAGCAGGACAAGAAGCAGAAGCTCGAAGGTTTCAACCAGCGCCTGGCCAACGTGGTGTTCCAGGCCCAGCTCGGTTCGGTGTTCGACAAGGCCCAGCGCGTCTCTGCCCTGGCCGGTTTTATCGCCCGCGAAGTCGGTGGCGACGCCCAGCGCGCCGCCCGTGCCGGCCTGCTGAGCAAGTGCGACCTGGCCACCGAGATGGTCGGCGAATTCCCCGAGATGCAGGGCATCGCCGGCTACTACTACGCGCTCAACGACGGTGAGCCGCAGGACGTCGCCCTGGCCCTGAACGAGCAATACATGCCGCGCGGTGCCGGCGCCGAACTGCCGAGCACCCTCACCGGTGCCGCCGTGGCGGTGGCCGACAAGCTCGACACTCTGGTCGGCATCTTCGGCATCGGCATGCTGCCGACCGGCTCGAAGGACCCCTACGCCCTGCGTCGCGCCGCCCTCGGCGTGCTGCGCATCCTGATCGAGAAGGGCCTGGATCTGGACCTGGCC
>CAZIZA010000130.1:0-7711 GCA_964543555.1 uncultured Pseudomonas sp. | reverse complement strand
GCCGCTGCCCTGGCCGCCGCCAACAAGCGCGTGTCGAACCTGCTGAGCAAGGCCGAAGGTGGCGTCGCCGCCCAGGTCGAAGCGCACTACTTCGACAACCCCAGCGAGTTCGCCCTGCACGCCGCCATCCAGCAGGCCGACCAGGCCGTACAGCCGCTGGCCGCGGCCCGTCAATACAACGAAGCCCTGGCCAAGCTGGCCAGTCTGCGTGAACCGGTGGATGCCTTCTTCGAGGCGGTGCTGGTCAACGCCGAAGATGCGCGCGTGCGCGCCAACCGTTACGCCCTGCTGGCCCGCCTGCGCGGGCTGTTCCTCGGCGTGGCGGACATCTCGGTGCTGGGCTGACGCCAGGCGCTGGCCGCGAAGGTGTTCGCGGCCAGCGGTCGTTTCCATCTCTGCTTCTGGCGTGGCTGCATGAAACTGCTGATCCTCGACCGCGACGGTGTCATCAACCAAGACTCCGACGCCTATATCAAGACGCTCGACGAGTGGATTCCGATCCCCTCGTCGATCACCGCCATCGCCCGCCTGTCGAAGGCGGGCTGGACAGTGGCCGTGGCCACCAACCAGTCCGGCATCGCCCGTGGCTATTACGACCTGGCGACCCTGGAGTCGATGCACACGCGCCTGCGCCAACTGGTGGCCGAGCAGGGCGGTGAAGTCGGTCTGATCGTGCATTGCCCGCACGGCCCGGACGACGGCTGCGACTGTCGCAAACCGAAACCGGGCATGCTCGAGCAGATCGCTGCGCACTACGCCACGGAACTGGCGGGAATCTGGTTCGTCGGCGATACCAGCGGTGACCTGCAGGCCGCGCTGGCCGTCGATTGTCAGCCTGTGCTGGTGAAAACCGGCAAGGGCGAACGAACCCTGGCCAAGCCGTTGCCGCCGGGAACCCTGGTATTCGATGATCTGGCGGCTGTTGCCGATCAACTGCTTTCATAAGGTGCGAAGTTCAATGGCGATCCTGCAGGCACTCAGAGTCACGCTTTTCTACCTGCTGCTGTCGTCCAGCTCCTTCTTCTGGTGCCTGATCAGCCTGCTGGTTGCGCCGCTGCTGCCATACCGCCAACGCTATCGCTTCGTCATCCAGGCCTGGTGCAACTGCGCCGTGTGGCTGGCCAAGGTGATCGTCGGCATACGCTATGACGTGCGCGGTGTGGAAAACATCCCCGAGCGACCCTGCGTGATCCTCGCCAACCACCAGAGCACCTGGGAAACCTTCTTCCTCTCGGGCTTCTTCGAGCCGCTGTCGCAGGTGGTCAAGCGCGAACTGCTTCGCGTGCCCTTCTTCGGCTGGGGCATGGCGCTGCTCAAGCCCATCGCCATCGACCGCAGCAACCCCAAGGCAGCACTCAAGCAACTGGCCAAGCAGGGCGATGAACGCCTCAAGCAGGGCGCCTGGGTGCTGGTTTTTCCCGAAGGCACGCGCATTCCACCGGGACAAATTGGCAAGTTCTCCCGTGGTGGTGCAGCCCTGGCGGTAAATGCAGGTCTGCCGGTACTGCCCATTGCGCACAATGCCGGTGAATGCTGGCCGAAGGTGGGCTGGGGTAAACGCTCGGGCACCATTCAAGTGATCATCGGTGCACCGATGTACGCCGAAGGCGAAGGCCCGCGTGCAGTCGCTGAACTCAATGAGCGCGCCTTCCAATGGGTGTGCCAACAACAAACCGAGTTGAGCGGCGAGGCACCGCAGATGAGCCGTTTGGGTGAACCGGCCTGATCTGTGGATAAGCTGTGCAGCAAATGCAATCAAAGCGCCATCATCGCTTCTATCTAGCTGATTTACCGGGCGAATCGACCGTGCTAGGAAAATCTCGTAACTGGGTATAAGTTGTGGCGAGGCGCTGCGTCACAACGCCCCTCGGGGCTGGTCACTGCGAGTGTGTAAAAGCCAGAACGCATCAGCCCCCTGACACGCATTGATACAAGCCTCGACGAGCGCACAGTCTCGCCCGCTACGATGGCCGATGATTGGATCAGTAAAGGGAATTCACTGCCATGCCGTCGATCTACCAGCTCAAACCCGCCTTCCAGAACCTGCTGCGCCCTGGCGTCGAGCGCCTTTACGCGCGTGGGGTGACCGCCAATCAGGTCACCCTCGCTGCGGCCATCGCTTCGCTGCTGCTCGGCGCGTTGCTCGCAGCATTCCCCTCGAACACCTGGCTGTTCGCGCTGATACCAGTCTGGATGCTGCTGCGCATGGCACTGAATGCCGTCGACGGTATGCTCGCCCGTGAGTTCGGCCAGCAATCCAAACTCGGCGCCTACCTCAATGAACTGTGCGACGTGATCGCCGACAGCGCCCTGTATCTGCCATTCGCCCTCCTGGCTGGCGTCTCACCTCTGCTGGTGATTGTCGTGGTATTGCTGGCTGTCATCAGCGAATACACCGGCGTGCTCGGGCCCATGGTCGGTGCCTCACGCCGCTATGACGGGCCGATGGGCAAGAGTGATCGCGCCTTCTGCTTCGGCGTACTCGGTGCAGGCGTAGCCAGCGGCCTGCTGTCAACACTGTGGATCAATCTGCTGCTGGGCCTTATCCTCGCGCTACTGCTCTATACCCTCTACAACCGCGTTCGCAACGGGTTGGCCGAAGTCGCCTGAGCCTTTGATTCGGAATAAGGAGATTCCATGCCCAACGACAGCAGGCGGTTACCTAACCCGCCTCAAAAGCCTGTGGATCGTTATCCCTATTTAGTGCTTTATCTCGGTTAAAAGGAGTCGCCATGCTCGCTGCATTGACCGCTTTCGCCATCACGTCGGCAGCTCGTCTGCTCACCGGTGCACGCGCCCTGTGGCTCGGTTGCACCGCTCAACCAACGCAACGTCTGTACTACGCCAACCACAGCAGCCACGGCGATTTCGTCCTGCTCTGGGCTTCGCTGCCACCGGAGCTGCGCAAGCGCACCCGGCCGGTGGCCGGTGCCGACTACTGGCAGAAACCAGGTGTACGCAGTTTTCTGATCAACAAGGTATTCAACGGCGTACTGGTCGATCGTGAACGCAAGGAAGGCTCCAACCCGCTACAGGCGATGCTCGATGCGCTGGATGCTGGCGACTCGCTGATCATCTTCCCCGAAGGCACCCGCAACCTCGGCGACGAGCCGTTGCTGCCGTTCAAGAGCGGCCTTTTTCATCTGGCCCAGGCGCGCCCCGATGTGGAACTGGTGCCCGTATGGATCGCCAACCTCAACCGGGTAATGCCCAAAGGCAGGGCGCTACCACTGCCTTTGTTATGCACCCTGAGCTTCGGTGCGGCGCTGGAGCCCATCGAAGGGGAGGGCAAGGACGCCTTCCTGGAACGCGCACGTAACGCTCTGCTGGCACTTGCACCTGAGGAAGCCTGAGATGGATAACAACACGTTGCTGCTGTTCGCCGGTATCGGTGCCCTGCTTCTGCTGGCCAGCCTGATCGGTTTCATCCTGAAGAGACGCAGTGGCGACCAGCCCAACCCGGTGGTCGACAACCTCAATGCACGCATCAACGCCTGGTGGGTGATGGTGCTGGTGATTGGCATCGCCTTCCTGTTCGGCAACATCGGCGTCGTCATACTGTTCTACTTCGTGTCCTTCTACGCCCTGCGGGAGTTCATGACGCTGGCGCCAACCCGGCGCAGTGACTATCCGGCACTGGTAGCCGCATTCTACTTCGCTCTGCCCATGCAGTACCTGCTGATCGCCTTCGGCTGGTACGGCCTGTTCGCCATCTTCATCCCGGTCTATCTGTTCCTGCTGTTGCCGATCCTGGCTTCACTAGGCGGCGACACCACGCGCTACCTCGAGCGTGCGGCTAAGGTGCAGTGGGGCTTGATGATCGCGGTTTATTGCATCTCTTCGGTACCGGCGCTGCTAACCCTGGATATTCCTGGCTATGAAGGGCGCAACCTGCTGCTGATCGCCTGGCTGATCATCGTCGTGCAACTCTCCGACGTACTGCAGTACGTCTGCGGCAAGCTGGCCGGCAAACACAGGATCGCACCGACGCTCTCACCCTCTAAGACCGTGGAGGGCTTTGTCGGTGGCGTAGCCCTGGCTACGCTGATCGGCGCGATGCTGTGCTGGATCACCCCGTTTGCTTTCTGGCAGGCGGCGCTGTTCGCCTTGCTGATATGCCTGCTTGGCTTTGCTGGCGGGCTGGTGATGTCAGCGATCAAACGTGATCGTGGCGTGAAGGATTGGGGGCATATGATCGAAGGCCACGGTGGCATGCTCGACCGCCTGGACTCGGTATGCTTCGCGGCCCCCGTGTTCTTCCATATGGTGCGTTACTGGTGGGCCTGATGTCAGTCAGTACAGCCTTCGGAGGCTGAGATACATGCCGCCCGCTCCTGTAGGCGCGAACGGGCGGCGTTCCGGGTTTTGCTCAGAAGCCGAGCATGATCACGAATGAGTTCTTACCTACAGAGGTCTCACTTTGTCTGGGCGCACTAGCATGATGACGGGGCTTTTCTACAGGCAACAAAAAACCCGCCGAAGCGGGTTTTTTAATGACCTTCCGACATCCTGTCGTTTGCCATCCTGGCGCGGTCTGTCTTCCTTGACTCGGGTTATCCGTTTCCCGATGTGCATGCGTAGATTAACCAAGACTCGCAGGCGAGGGGAGAAGCCCATAACGCTTCGCCGTGTAAGTCTTTTGCCATAAAGACAATCATTGCGCGTAACGGGACGTTATGGTCTATCAGACACCGCACCTGACCCGATAGCGGCGACCACCTGATCCCTGGCGGTCGCCAGAGTCTGCCCCTGCGCTGTACCAGACCCGAGGGTATTGACGGTAGGGGGTCTCTGCCAAACGGGGTAGACCCCTTGCTAGATGGCCTACAACCCGGCGTATTGAAGCAAGCAGGGGGCGATCTTGAGCGTGCGATACAGCAAGTCACTCACCCTGCACTGAATGATGGCCTGAAAGCCAAAGTAGCGAAGCTGCTGCACGAAGGCACTGCGTTCCATGCTGATGACTACGTTGCATGGTTTGGGCTGGACATCACTGCCCAGCAGACCAAAGATCTACCCGACGCGTTTGCCAAAAAATGGGGCATCAGCAGGTGCAGGTGCTACATGACGTTCTTGGTTGTGGACATGTTGAACGATCAAAGACCCCGCATTCGTAGCCAATGGGTTATCGATGCGCTGAGAACCAGACGTATACCGGGAAATAAAACCAACAAAGCCTCTATGAATGCGATCTTCAGCAGGATGAAATCAGCCGGGATCGTTGAGGAGCACAAGACCAAGCACCGCCTGACTGAAGCCTTCTTGGCCGACTGGAACACCGGCCAGTAGAGGCTTCAGGCTAAGCAAAAGCCCCTGCGGACTCGCGTCAGCAGGGGCTTTTACTCTCAAGCTACAGGCAAATAACTTTGCCCACCTCCAAACATCAGAAGTCCAGGTTCGACACCGCCAGGGCGTTGGACTCGATGAAGTCGCGGCGCGGCTCTACGGCGTCGCCCATCAGGGTGTTGAAGATCTGGTCGGCGGCGATGGCATCCTCGATGGTGACCTTGAGCATGCGGCGCACTTCCGGATCCATGGTGGTTTCCCACAACTGATCCGGGTTCATTTCGCCAAGACCTTTATAACGCTGAATACTATGGCGCTTGGTGCTTTCGGCCATCAGCCATTCCAGGGCTTGCTTGAAGGTGCTGACCGGCTTCTTGCGCTCGCCACGCTGCACGTAGGCGCCTTCTTCCAGCAGGTTGTTCAACTGTTCACCCAGGGTGGTGACGGTCTTGTAATCATTGCTGGCGAAGAAGTCGCGATTGAAGGTGGTGTAGCTGGAAAGGCCGTGTGATTTGACCTCGACCTCTGGCAACCACAAGTGACGCTCGCGATCCTCACGCAGGCTGGCGCTGTAGGTCTGGCCAGATTTCTCGATAGTCTTCAGACGTGCCGCGAAGCCTTCCAGCCAGTTCTGCATGAACGCTTGATCAGCCAGTTGCTCGACCGCGATGCGCGGCAGGTAGACGAAGTGTTCGGTGATGTCCTTCGGATACACGCGCGACAGGCGATCCAGGGTCTTCATCACGCCTCGGTATTCGCCGACCAGCTTCTCCAGTGCGCCACCGGACAGACCAGGTGCATTCTCGTTGACGTGCAGGCTGGCGTCCTCCAGGGCCGACTGGGTCATGTATTCCTCCATGGCCTCGTCGTCCTTGATGTACTGCTCCTGCTTGCCTTTTTTCACCTTGTACAGCGGTGGCTGGGCGATGTAGATGTAGCCGCGCTCGACCAGCTCCGGCAACTGGCGGAAGAAGAAGGTCAACAGCAGGGTACGGATGTGCGAGCCGTCGACGTCAGCATCGGTCATGATGATGATGTTGTGATAGCGCAGCTTGTCGATGTTGTACTCGTCACGGCCGATACCACAGCCAAGTGCCGTGATCAGCGTGCCGACTTCCTGCGAGGAAATCATGCGGTCGAAACGTGCACGTTCGACGTTAAGGATCTTGCCCTTGAGCGGCAGGATCGCCTGGGTCTTGCGGTTACGGCCCTGCTTGGCAGAACCGCCCGCGGAGTCACCCTCCACGATGTAGAGCTCGGACAGTGCCGGATCTTTTTCCTGGCAGTCGGCCAATTTGCCGGGCAGGCCGGCGATGTCCAGCGCACCCTTGCGGCGGGTCATCTCACGCGCCTTGCGCGCTGCTTCACGGGCACGGGCGGCGTCGATCATCTTACCGACCACGGCCTTGGCTTCGTTCGGGTTCTCCAGCAGGAAGTCGGCGAAGTACTTGCCCATCTCCTGTTCGACGGCGGTTTTCACCTCACTGGAGACCAGCTTGTCCTTGGTCTGCGAGCTGAACTTGGGGTCCGGCACCTTGACCGAGATGATCGCCGTCAAACCCTCACGGGCATCGTCACCGGTGGTGGCTACCTTGAACTTCTTCGCCAGACCTTCAGCTTCGATGTAGTTGTTCAGGTGGCGGGTGAGGGCAGAGCGGAAGCCTGCCAGGTGAGTACCACCGTCACGCTGTGGAATGTTGTTGGTGAAGCAGAGGATGTTCTCGTTGAAGCTATCGTTCCACTGCAGGGCTACCTCGACACCTACGCCGTCTTCTTCGCGCTGGATGTTGAAGTGGAACACCTGGTTGACCACGGTTTTATTGGTGTTCAGGTACTCAACGAAAGCTTTCAGGCCACCCTCGTACTTGAACAACTCTTCCTTGCCGGTGCGCTCGTCGCGCAGCAGGATGCCCACGCCGGAGTTGAGGAAGGACAGCTCACGCAGACGCTTGGCCAGGATGTCCCAGCTGAAGTGAATGTTGGCGAAGGTTTCTTCGGATGGTTTGAAATGAATCTGCGTGCCGGTACCGTCGGTGTCGCCAACAGCAGCCAGTGGTGCTTGCGGGACGCCATGCACATAGGTCTGTTCCCAGATCTTGCCGCTGCGGCGAATGGTGAGTACCAGCTCCTTGGAGAGTGCGTTGACTACCGAAACACCCACGCCGTGCAGGCCGCCGGACACCTTGTAGCTGTTGTCGTCGAACTTACCACCGGCGTGCAGCACGGTCATGATGACCTCAGCGGCCGAGACGCCTTCTTCCTTGTGCATGTCAACCGGGATACCACGGCCGTTGTCACGCACGCTGATCGACTCATCCGGGTGGATGGTGATGGTGATTTCGCTGCAGTAGCCTGCCAGCGCTTCGTCGATCGAGTTGTCGACCACCTCGAACACCAGGTGGTGCAGACCACTACCATCGTCAGT
>CAZIZA010000129.1:0-10274 GCA_964543555.1 uncultured Pseudomonas sp. | reverse complement strand
TTCTTCGTGACCATGTTCATCTACCGCGACTACAAGTGGCGTGAACTGCCGAAGATGCTGCACCGCACCGTGCGCACACTGTCGATCGTGATGATCCTCATCGCTTTCGCAGCCGCGTTCGGCTACATCATGACCCTGATGCAGATTCCGTCGAAGATCACCACGGCGTTTCTCACGTTCTCGGACAACCGCTACGTGATCCTGATGTGCGTCAACTTCATGTTGCTGGCGCTGGGCACGCTAATGGACATGGCACCGCTGATCCTGATCCTCACGCCGATTCTGCTGCCGGTGGTGACCTCCTTCGGTGTCGACCCGGTGCACTTCGGCATGATCATGCTGGTCAACCTTGGTATCGGTCTGATCACCCCACCAGTGGGCGCGGTACTCTTCGTCGGCGCAGCGATCGGCAAAGTCAGCATCGAGACCACCGTAAAAGCCCTGCTGCCGTTCTACATCGCGCTATTCGCCGTGCTGATGGCCGTGACCTACATCCCTGCCATTTCGCTGTGGCTGCCAAGCGTCGTGCTCTAAGGGCGCTGGGCATTGAACGACAACGCCGCCCAACTGGGCGGCGTTTTGCTTAAGGCCTGGTTTTAGGCCATGACAACAGGATTTCGTCATGCCGGGTTCCTCCCCGTTTCCGCGTCACATCGCCGTACTGATCCTCGCCATGCTGGCGTGCTCGTTCGCCGGCAACCACATCGCTGCGCGCATTGCCTTCGACCACGACACCGGGCTGCTGCTGGCCATGCTGACGCGGGCCGGTGTGACCCTGGTTGCACTGGCTATCCTGGTGCTGTGGCGAGGTGAGTCGCTGAAACTGGGCCGTTCGACCTGGGGCTGGCAACTCCTGGTGGGCCTGCTGATCGCCATACAAAGCTTTTGTGTCTACTCGGCCGTGGCACGGATTCCCGTGGCCCTGGCACTGCTGGTGGTCAACCTTTCGCCGATCCTGCTGGCCATGCTCACCTGGGCACTCGGCGGTGCAGCGCCAACACGTCAGGCGCTGACCATCATGGGCGTGATCCTCTTCGGCCTGGTGCTGGTACTCGATATCCCGGACCGCCTTGCCAGCGCTGATGCGCCAGACGGCGAGTGGCTAAGCGGTATCCTGTTCAGCCTGACAGCGGCTGCGGTATTCGCCGTCGCGCTGTGGGTCACCGAAAACCGGTTGTCGAAAATCGCCGGTTCGGTACGCAGCATGCTGACTCTGGCCGTAGTGTTCAGCGCCTCGGCCATACTGGGCAGCAGCGGCCTGGTTACTGGCGGCTTGAGCCTGCCCAACGCCAGCCTCGGCTGGATCGCCCTGGCCTGCCTGGTGCTGCTCTATGGTGCAGCTTTTTCAACCCTGTTCATCTGCATGCCGCGTCTGAATATCGCGCGCAATGCACCGGTGATGAACATGGAACCGGTGGCCGGCATGATCCTGGGTTGGCTGATTCTGGGGCAGGTATTGGGAGCCCTGCAGGTGATCGGCGGTTTGATCGTGGTCGGCGGTATCGTCGCCCTGGCCTATCGGCGCTAGAGCGCGCTATGTGCGCTGATTTTTTCTCAACGCCCAAAGTCCCCCGGCGATCCAGGACCGCCGCGGATCTGCAGGGAGTTTCAGCCGTGCAGCGCTTCCGCTTCGGCCGCCTCGTGCGCCTGACGCAGCCGCTCGCGGCTGTTGGTCAGGTGCAGGCGCATGGCTGCGCGCGCTGCCTCGGCATCCTGACGCGCGATGGCTTCGAAGATCTGTTCATGCTCACGCTCCAGGCGCGCCATGTAGTGGGCCTGATCGTCAAGGGCGAGGCTGGCGGAATTGACCCGGGTACGCGGAATGATGCTGGTACCCAGGTGACTGAGAATATCGGTGAAATAGCGGTTACCGGTGGCCTCGGCAATGCGCAGGTGAAACTGGAAGTCCGAAGACACGGCATCACTGGCATGTGCAGCACTCTCGCTGATGGCATCCAGCGCCTCACGAATGGCTTTCAGCTGAGCATCGCTGCGCCGCGCGGCCGCCATCCCGGCAGATTCGACTTCGAGGCTGATACGCAGCTCGAGAATGGCCAACACGTCGCGCAGCGTGACGATGGTCGCCGGATCGATGCGAAAACCACTGGCACTGGGCGTGTCCAGCACAAAGGTGCCAATACCGTGACGCGTCTCCACCAGGCCAGCAGCCTGCAGGCGCGACAATGCTTCGCGCACCACAGTGCGACTGACGCCCTGCTCTTCCATGATCGCCGACTCGGTGGGCAACTTCTCGCCACGCTTGATCAGCCCATCACGAATGCGCTGCGACAGGTCCGCCACCAACTCCTGAGCCAGGCTGCGATGTTTGCGACGAGCGCGAGGTTGAGCGTTTTGCGTATCCATGGTGGAGGTGTTCTCGACTTAAGACGTATGGCTTTACCACCATGATAGCCTAGCAGTTGTACGATGACACTACGAATTCCCGACAATAAACACGGCAGGACTGCCATATGCCCACAACTCTGCTCACGTTGCGCGACAGCCTGACACAACTGACCCTCGCCCCGGAAGTGGGTGCCAGCGTGGTCAACTGGACGCGCCTGAGTGACGGCATACCGTTACTACGCCAGACTGACGAGCAGGCGCTGGAAGCCCTCAACCCGCGACGCCTGGCCTGCTACCCCTTGTTGCCCTGGTCCAATCGCATCGGAGGCGGCGGTTTCGCTACGCCCGATGGCTGGCAGCCACTGAGCGCCAACACCAGTCACGAAGCACTGCCCATACACGGCAGTGCCTGGCAACAGCCCTGGCAGGTAGTCAATGCGACATCCGACAGCGCAAGCCTGCAACTCGACAGCCAAGTACCGTTTCCCTACCGCGCCACTCTTCACGTTCACCTCATCGAGGGCCGCCTGAGCCTGCAGCTGCAAGCCACACATCTGGGCCAACAACCCACCTGGTATGGTCTTGGCCTGCATCCTTATCTGCCACGTAATGCACACACCCGTCTGCAGGCGAAGGCGGCAGGGGTCTGGTTATGCGCTGAAGACAAACTTTCCAGTCAGTGGGTCGCACTGCCGCAGACGTGGAACTTCGAATCGCCAGCCCCGCTGCCACAACATGTTGTCGATAATGCCTTCACCCACTGGCCCGGTTCGGCTCGCGTTATTCAAGCGGACGCCGATTATCAACTGATCTGCGAGGCCGAAGGCTGTGATGTGTTTCTATTGTTCTGCCCGCAGGGGCAGAACTTCTTCTGTTTCGAGCCTGTCACTCACCCGGTCAATGCGCACCACCTGCCGGGACGACCAGGACTGCACTTACTGGCTCACGGGCAAAGTTGCTACATGCGCGTCTCACTTCATTATCAGGCCCTCACAAGCTGATCACTGGACATCCCGGGGACATTGGCGATAATAAAGGCCAGTTGCTATAAGCAACTTTTCTCCTCTGAGAGTTACCAATCGATCTGTAACTGAAGAGCAGGGAGTAGATACAAGGCATGAAATGTCACAACGTGCGCTCCCAGCCAACCCCGGCAAAGCATACTTTGATTGACGCCTGACCTCAGCAGTGAACCTTTTGGCTTCACACGTCATGCAAGTCGATCACAACCAACAGGTACACATAGTGACGAAAGACGAACTGCGCGCCGAACTCGAGCGCCAGGCGCAGCGTTACAAGGATGTATACGGCGGTGAAGTCATCACCTACGCCGCTCAGCCAGAGCCTGACCGTAAACCCTGGCGCAAGAAACCCAGCCTGCTCGATCAGGCCTTCGACAAAGAAATCGAGAAAATCGAAAAAGAACGCCAGGACAAGCAAAGTGCTGCCGACGAGGTTGCCGGCTAGCGATGCCTGCGAACACTGCACGGCCGGAACGCCTGGGGGCTCAGCCAAGGTCGCCAGCGACCTTGGCCTGAGACACAAGCCTGAGCGTAAATGTTGGCTGTGTCAGCGCCTCTTGTTGCCCATCAGCGACCCCATCAACCCACGCACCAGTTGCCGGCCCAGTTGATTGGCAGCCTGGCGCAGGGCACTTTTCATGGCACTGCCCAGCAGATCGCCGGCCATGTCCGCAAACCCCGGTTCTACTTTCTGCGCCCCCACCTTGGCAGGCTCATCAGCTTGAGCCTGCCTGGCACGCGCGCTGAGCAGCTCATAAGCCGACTCGCGGTCGACAGCCTTGTCATAACGCCCGGCCAATGATGACTGGCGCACCAGTGCCGCACGCTCGACCTCGTTCAGCGGGCCGATACGCGATTGCGGCGGCGCAATGGCCACACGCTGGACCATGGCCGGTGTGCCCTTGTCTTCCAGGGTTGCGACCAATGCTTCGCCTATCCCCAACTCCGTCAGTACATTGAGCGTATTAAAAGCAGGGTTAGGCCGAAAGCCATCAGCCACGGCGCGCAAGGCTTTCTGCTCCCTGGCGGTAAAGGCACGCAAGCCGTGCTGGATGCGCAAGCCAAGCTGGGCCAGCACATCATCCGGCAGATCCCCTGGAGACTGAGTGACGAAATACACCCCGACGCCCTTGGAGCGAATCAGCCGCACCACCTGCTCCAGACGCTCCTGCAGCGCCTTGGGTGTACCCTGAAACAGCAAATGAGCCTCATCGAAAAATAGCGCCAGCAGCGGCTTTTCAGCGTCACCACGTTCTGGCAACTGCTCGAAGAGCTCAGCCAGCAGCCATAGCAGAAAGGTTGCATAGACCTTGGGCGCCTCGTGAACCAGGCGCGTGGCATCGAGCAGATGCACGCGCCCACGACCGTCGCGGTCCGGGTGCAGGAGGTCTTCGAGCTGCAATGCCGGCTCGCCGAACAGGGCTTCGGCCCCCTGCTGCTCCAGCCCCGCCAGACGACGCAAAAACGCCTGCGCCGAGGTGCTGGTGAACAGCGCAGCGTCTTCCCCGAGCACCTGAGGATGGTCCTTCAGATGGCCGAGCAACGCTTTCAGATCCTTCAGATCGAGCAGCAGCAGGCCTTCGCGATCCGCCACCTTGAACGCCGCATACAGGGCGGCCTGCTGACTGTCGGTCAACTCCAGCAGCGCTCCGAGCAACAGGGGTCCCATCTCGCTGAGCGTAGTCCGCAAAGGGTGACCACTTTGACCGTGCACATCCCAGAGCGTTACCGGATAGGCCTGTGGCCGGTGATTCAGCCACGGCATGCTGGCTATGCGCTCAGCGATCTTGCCCTGCGGCGCACCGACAGTACCGAGGCCACATAGATCGCCTTTGACATCAGCAGCGAACACTGCCACGCCAGCATCGCTGAAGGTCTCGATCAAACGTTGCAGGGTCACCGTTTTGCCAGTGCCAGTGGCACCGGCGATAAGACCGTGACGATTCCCCAGATGCAGCGACTGCGCCACCGCGTGCCCATCACTGCCAGCACCCAACACGAACTGCGAATTCAAAGACATCTTGCCATCCCCTGGAAGCTTCGAGATTTGCCGTGAACGGCCGCAGAAGCACCTGCATACGCAGCCGTGGCCCTCAAGACTGGTTGCAGCGCCATGCAGACGCAAGACCAGCCGAACAAAAACCTGCCCCTCACGCATCACGGCAACCCGGCTGCCTCGAGTATCGCCCTGTACTACAGCAGGACATGACGAAGGGCGCCACGGCGCCCTTTTCATGTCTCACTCCTGCTCTGTCTGCGGTACCTGACACGCCTGCAATTGTCGCCATAACTCGGCCGCTTCAGCAAAGTCGGCGCCGTCCTCATCGCTGAGCGCATCAGGGTCGTAACGCCTTACGCAGCCTTCTCCAAGCGTTGGCGGCGCCTGGGAGGTCGCCTTGTCCAGCGGATCGGTCATGATCAGAAGCCTCAGCCGACGTTCAGCTCGCCCTGCTCATGCTGGGCGAACTCCTTGACCGCGCGCAGCACATCGCAACGACTGATCTGACCCACCAGACGCCCATGTTCGATCACCGGCAGGCGGCGGCGCCGGCCACGCAGAAAGCGTTCAGACAAGTCGATGATGTCGGCCTCGGGCGTCACCGTTTCCACTTCGGTGGTCATGTAGGTACTGACCGTACCTCCGATAGCCTCGTAGTAAGCACCGGAAAGAATGCCGCGCAGGCAGTCGCCCTCGGACAACAAGCCAATCAGATGACCCTGGGAGTCAACCACCGGAGCACCGGAGATTCGGTGTTCCAGCAGTCTGTTGATGGCGGTGAACAGATCGGTATCCGACCTGAAGGTCACCAGATGGCGAGTCATATAGTCGCGCACCTTGATGGACTTGAGCATGGGCATTCTCCTCTGTCGTACAGTGGCCGGCCCATGCAGCAAGATCAGTCGAATACCACCGTCTTGTTGTCGTGCACCAGCACTCGGTCTTCCAAGTGATAGCGTAGCCCACGCGCCAGCACCATCTTCTCCACGTCCTTGCCCAGACGCACCATTTCCTCGATATCGTCGCGGTGGGTCACGCGCACCACGTCCTGCTCGATGATCGGACCGGCGTCCAGTTCTTCGGTGACATAGTGCGAGGTGGCACCAATCAGCTTCACACCGCGCAACGAGGCCTGGTGATACGGCTTGGCACCCACGAAGGACGGCAGGAAGCTGTGGTGAATATTGATCACCCGCTGAGCGAACTCGGCGCACAGCGCCGGTGGCAAAATCTGCATGTAGCGCGCCAGAACGATCACATCGGCCTGATGCTCCTTGACCAGGCGCTCAACCTCGGCGAAGGCCGGGGCCTTGTCCCTGGGATCGACCGGCACGTGGAAGTACGGAATGCCATGCCACTCGACCATGCTGCGCAGATCATCGTGGTTGGCGATCACGCAGGGAATTTCGCAATCGAGCTCATTGCTGTGCCAGCGGTGCAGCAGATCGGCCAGGCAATGCGACTCACGGCTGGCCATTAGGACCACACGCTTCTTCTGCGCCGAATCGGTGATGCGCCACTCCATGGAAAACTCGCGGGCAATCGGTGCGAAGGCCTGTTTGAAGCCGTCGAGGTCGAATGGCAGCGAGTCGGCACGGATTTCGTGACGCATGAAGAACCAGCCACTCTGCGTATCGGAGTGGTGACTGGCTTCGGTAATCCAGCCGTTATAGGTGGCGAGAAAATTACTGACTTTGGCAACGATGCCGACGCGGTCAGGGCAGGAGATGACCAATCTGAACGTACGCATGATTAAAACCCCAAGGGCGACGCATAAAGTCGTACATTCTAACGGCCTGCGCGCAAAACTGCAGTAGGGCGCTGCCACATCCGGCTCGGCGATGGGCGCTCTGATAACCCTGTGCTGCTGAGCGCTGAAACTTCATGACGCGCTTAAAACAGCCGATTAATTTAAAGTTGAGTGACACACAGGGTTGCATTGTCATGCCATGATTTTATCAGGCGCTGTTTACTTAGTATTATCGCCTGACTATTATTGGTCGACTGTTGAATACCACCGTTTTATTCACGCCCAGGTAAATACCCATGTCGCTGATCAATGAATACCGCGCCACAGAAGAAGCCATCAAAGAACTGCAAGAGCGCCTGAAGAACCTCTCGCAAGATGACAAGCTGAAGAAAGAGCTGGAATTCGAAGGCAAACTGCGCACCCTGATGGGTGAATATCAGAAATCGCTGCGCGATATCATCGCCCTGCTCGATCCTGAAGCCAAGACTGCCAAAGGCGCCCGTGCTGCCAAACCGGCCGTTGCCAAACGCGCACGCAAGGTCAAACAGTACAAGAACCCGCACAGCGGCGAAGTGATCGAAACCAAAGGCGGTAACCACAAGACCCTGAAAGAGTGGAAAGCCAAGTGGGGCGCTGACGCCGTCGAAGGCTGGGCCACACTGCTGGGCTGATACCCGCTTCCCCCCCCAAAAACGCCAGCCCTGCTGGCGTTTTTTATAACCTGCGTTTTTGCAGCCTACGGAATTGAGAAACGGGCAAACTAGCGCCGCGCAAATAATGCATACACCCTGAATGCGAGCATCATGCTCCGCACATCTTTCAGGGAGCCTTGTGGTTTAAGCCCCTGCGAGATTCAATGCAAGACGCACCTGCAACGCCTGCGCATAAGTCTGCCACTGCTGCAGCAATGGCAACTGCTCGGCAGGGCAATTGGTACGTAACTGCTCCAGGTCTGTATAAAACCGGGCCAGGGTGTTGGGCGCACCGAACTCTGGATCACTCAAACGCTGCCGGCAGAACGCTTCCCAGTGTTGAAATTCAGCGGCTGACAGGCTGGATGGGAAATTCCGCGCCCGATAACGAAACAATAACTCCGGCAATCGCGGATCATCGAACGGCCATTTCTCGGCATTGGCCAATGCGTCGGGTTGAGCACTACGCACCTGCTCACACAAACGACGATCACGATCCCCGATAAACGCATCGTAAAGCTGTTGCTCAGGGTCGTTACTGCCTGCAAAGGCCTCTTCACGGTAAATGACCGCTAGCTTGTCCTGCCAAAGCGGTTGCTCATTCTTCAGTGTCTCGATATTGCGCTCACACATCGACCAGTCCAGCTGCAGGCGTTGCCGATCCGCCTCGCGCAGCACCGAAAGCGGCGCCACCACCGGGCAGCGGTTGATATGCAGCAGCTTCAGCGGCACCGGTAATTCGCCCTCGGCGAGATCCTCGCGGCGCGTGTAGAGGCGACTGCGCAGCACCTCGGCATCCAGATTCAGCACGGGTGACGGATCGGCCTGCAGGTCGCAGACTATCAGCGCGTTGCGATTGCGCGGATGCCAGGCCAGCGGCAATACGGGCGCCAGATAATGACGCGCTGCCGAGAAGCGTCCGGATATGTGCAGCAACGGTTGCAACAGGCGAATCTGATCCAGCACCCGCTGCTTGCTGCGCAACTGGTATAGAAAGTCATACAGCCTGGGCTGTCGGTCGCGCAGCAGACGGGCCAGGCCGATGGTGGCGCGCACATCGGACAACGCATCGTGAGCCTGGCCATGATCGATGCCATTGGCCTGGGTCAGGCGCTCCAGCTTGAGCGATACGCGCCCATCTTCCTGTGGCCACTCGATCCCCTCCGGCCGCAATGCATAAGCAGTGCGAACCAGATCGATCAGATCCCAACGGCTGTTGCCTCCCTGCCATTCGCGTGCATAAGGATCGAAGAAGTTACGGTAGAGACTGTAACGCGTCACTTCATCATCGAAGCGCAAGCTGTTATACCCCGCACCACAGGTGCCGGGCGCCGCGAGTGCGGCATGCACACGAGTCATGAACTCACCCTCGTCCAGCCCCTGTTCCTGCAGGCGCTGTGGATCGATGCCGGTGACCAGACAGGCGGCTGGGTGCGGCAGGATGTCATCGCTGGGCCGGCAATAGAGGTTCAACGGCTCGCCGATCTCGTTTAGCGCCTCGTCGGTTCGAATGCCCGCCACCTGCAGCGGACGATCGCAACGCGGATTGATACCGGTGGTCTCGTAGTCATACCAGAAGATACTGGCAGTCATTGGTGGCTCCATACCCAAGTCCAGAATGCCGGAAGTCTATCACCCAGCTCATGCCTCGCCTTCGCTGGCAAAAGCATGAACCCGCTCACACACAACGCATAAGCGTACACAGCGCACTTGTGAAAAACGCCGCAACCATTAGCATCTGAGCACCCCACACACTCTGTACAAGGATGCAACCATGAGTGGCGCAATCACCCCCAATCCCTATGCTGCCCCCAGCAGCGACCTGCAACAGACACCTTCCCATCAGACGCCCGGCATCGAAGAAGCCCTGGCGCGCGGTTATGACTTCAGCATCGGCGACCTGCTGAGCGAGTCCTGGAGCAAGGTGAAGGGCACCAAAGGCATCATCATCGGTGGCTTTCTGGTGTTCTACGTGGTGATGCTGGCCGCCACCTTCATCCTCGGCAGCGTCATGGGTATCCTCGGCGCGCTGAGCGATAGCATCGCCCTGATGTTCATCGGCGAGATCATGATTTCACTACTGGCCTCGGCCCTGGCCTATCCCTTCATGGCCGGTATCAACATGGTCGGCATTCGCCGTGCTGCCGATCAACCCCTGAACTTCAACGAGATTTTCAGTCACTTCGGTCGCACAGTGCCGCTGATCATCACCGCCGTGGTGATGATGCTGCTGATCTACCTTGGCATGATCCTGCTGCTGATCCCCGGCATTTATCTGGGCGTCGCCTACCTGCTGGCCATTCCACTGGTAGTCGAACGCGGCCTGTCGCCCTGGCAGGCACTGGAGACCTCGCGCAAGGCCATCACCCAGCACTGGTTCAAGGTCTTCGGCCTGTTCATCGTGCTCGGTCTGATCGTCATGGTCAGCGCCATCCCGCTGGGTATCGGCCTGGTGTGGAGCATCC
>CAZIZA010000128.1:0-10276 GCA_964543555.1 uncultured Pseudomonas sp. | reverse complement strand
TACCGGGCGGATCAGGGTCTTGATGCTGAATTCGTCAAAGATCATCGTGGGGTCCTAAAGGCGTTGAGCCCGCGAAAACCGTGCGAGCTCAAACGTCGAGATTGCCACCTGCCAAGGCGCACAGCTCGATTGGGTCGAGAATGTGGACTTCCTTGCCTTCGGCTTCGAGCAGCTTGTTCTGTTGGAAGCGGGTAAATACGCGAGACACCGTCTCGACTGCAAGACCCAAATAGTTACCAATTTCGTTACGCGACATGGCCAGACGGAACTGGTTGGCCGAGAAACCGCGTGCGCGGAAGCGCGCCGAGAGGTTGACCAGGAAGGTGGCGATACGCTCGTCGGCAGTTTTCTTCGATAGCAGCAGCATCATCTGCTGATCGTCACGGATCTCACGGCTCATGATACGCATCAGTTGGCGACGCAGCTGAGGCAATTGCAGGGCCAGGTCATCGAGGCGCTCGAAAGGGATTTCGCAGACTGAGGTGGTCTCCAGTGCCTGGGCGGAAACTGGATAACGTTCGCCGTCGACACCCGACAGGCCGACCAGCTCGCTGGGCAGGTGGAAGCCGGTGATCTGCTCCTCACCACCATCGCTCAGGCTGAAGGTCTTCAGCGCACCGGAGCGTACGGCGAACACGGAGCCGAAAGTATCGCCCTGGCGGAACAGGAATTCGCCCTTTTTCAATGGGCGGCCGCGTTTGACGATGTCGTCGAGCGCGTCCATGTCCTCCATGTTCAGCGAGATGGGCAGGCACAGGGCAGCCAGGCTGCAATCCTTGCAATGGGCTTGATGCTGCTTGTGCAGCTTGATGCTCTCGGACATCGTTGGGCTTCCCGGATATACACGCAATGTTCGTAAGGGTACCGCAGGGCTCGGGTGGCGACCAGCCATATAAGGGCTGACCGAGCGCTCAAGTTTAGCCTCTGGGTGCCGATCCAGACGGTAGTACCATAGTCCAAAACAGGGAGCAGTGGGATGCGCATACCATCCACTGGGCCGCTGAATAATCTGGTGCAGGGCATTCAGCGACAATTTACCGCAGACGAGCGGAGCTCCGAGGAGGTGCGTGAGGGGCTTCGTGTGAGCCTGTCCGGACTGGGCAAGCGCATGTCGGCCAAGGCCGACAAGAACGAGGACATCTACAACAGCGATCTGCCCAAGGCGATCAAGGACCTGCTCAAGATGATCCGCGAGTTGCGTGCGCAGATCGTCGAGAAGCAGGCGCAGATCGAGGCGATCATGAGCGATCAGAGCCTCGATGCGGAAACCAAGCGCCAGCAGCTTGAAGGGCTGCAGACCGAGTTGGCGTCGCTCAACAGCGCATGGACAGCAGCCAATGCCAACCTGATCAAGCTGATGCGCGAGAACGGCCTGTCGAGTGAGCAGATGCAGACCGCCGCGACCCTCGCGATGGTGTGATCCGTCACTGGCGCAGGCTTCCGGTGTTCAGATCACCCGAGAAAAACGCTGGCGCACCTGATCATTGAGATAACGATCGAACAGCATGCACAGCGAACGCACCAGTAGGCGCCCGGCCGGGCGCACTGCAATGCCCTGATCGTCGAGGCTGATCAGACCATCAGCCGCAAGTTGCTCCAGTTCTGACCAAAGTGCTGCGAAGTAATCGCGGAACACCACACCATACGCATGCTCGATGTCGGCGAAGCGCAGTTCGAAATGGCAGATCAGTTGCTGGATCACGGCACGGCGCAGACGGTCGTCGGCACTGCAATGCAGGCCTCGGCGTGTCGCCAGTTGTGCGTTGCCCAGGGTTTGCTGATAGCTGGTGATATCGCTATCGTTCTGGCTGTACAGATTGCCGATCTGGCTGATGGCGGAGACGCCCAGGCCGATCAGGTCGCAGTGGCCGTGAGTGGTGTAGCCCTGGAAGTTGCGTTGCAGCGTGCCTTCTTCCTGGGCGATGGCCAGTTCGTCATCGGGTAGGGCGAAGTGGTCCATGCCGATATAGCGATAGCCGGCACGCGTCAGTTGTTCGATGCTGTTCTGCAGCATGGCCAGCTTGTCCGCAGGGCTCGGCAAGTCATCTGAGCTGATGCGGCGTTGCGGCATGAAGCGTTCCGGCAGGTGCGCGTAGTTGAACAGCGACAGGCGATCCGGCTGCAGCGCAATCACTTCGGCGACAGTGCGGGCGAAACGCTCCGGTGTCTGCTTGGGCAGGCCATAGATCAGGTCGATGTTCACCGAACGGAACTGCAGGGTGCGCGCGGCCTCGATGATGGCGCGTGTTTCCTCCAGGGTTTGCAGGCGATTGACCGCGCGTTGCACCTCGGGATCGAGATCCTGCACGCCCAGGCTGACACGGTTGAAGCCCAGCTCACGTAGCAGGCCCATGGTCGACCAGTCGGCTTCGCGTGGGTCGATCTCGATGCTGTAGTCGCCGGAGTCATCATCCAGAAGAATGAAGTGCTGGCGCATATGCTGCATCAGTCGGCGCAACTCGTCATGGCTGAGGAAGGTTGGCGTGCCGCCACCCAAATGCAGTTGCTCGATTGGCTGGTGGCGATCGATGTAGCGGCTGATGATCTCGATTTCCCGCTCGAGCTTTTCCAGATAGGGCAGGGCGCGGCCACGATCCTTGGTGATCACCTTGTTGCAGGCGCAGTAGTAACAGATGTGCGCGCAGAACGGCACATGTACGTAAAGCGATAGTGGGCGTTTGGCTTTGCGGCTGTCGCGCAGGGCATGCAACAGATCGAATGGGCCGATGTCGTCGTGGAACTGCAGGGCGGTCGGGTAGGAGGTGTAACGCGGGCCGGCGAGATCGTAGCGGCGGATCAGGTCGGTATCCCACTGTAGGGCGTCGAGCATGGGAAATAATCCTGGACAGGCTGTGTAGCCAGTCTAGGGATGTGCGCAGGGGATGGCCTTGACTTGAATCAACAGGGCTACAAGAGGGACGACCACAGGCTGCAGGCGAAGTGAAAAAGCTTCACCGGGGCCGACGGTGACGTAGCCCGGATGCAATCCGGGGCTTGTGGCAGGGTTCCCCGGATTGCATCCGGGCTACGCTTGCCTGAAGCCGCGCTAATGTCCCATCAGCCAGTGCTGATGAGGGCCGGGCAGGGTCCAGATGCCGAACAGGATGACCAGTAGACCACCAGCCGTACGCACGCCACGCTTACGTAGCAGCGCGGTGATGCGTTCGGCAGCCAGGCCGGTAGCGAGCAGCACCGGCCAGGTGCCCAGGCCGAACGCCAGCATCAGCAGGGCACTGTTGACTGCATTGCCCTGGCTGGAGGCCCACAGCAGCGTGCTGTAGACCAGCCCGCACGGTAGCCAGCCCCATAACCCGCCCAGCACCACTGCCTTGGGGAGGCTTGTGACTGGCATGAAACGCCGGGTCAGCGGTTGAATGTGGCGCCACAGGCCACGGCCAAGCGCTTCGATACGTGTCAGGCCACTCCACCAGCCGGCCAGATACAGGCCCATGGTGATCAGCAGTAGCGCTGCCAGGGTGCGCATGATGATCTCGGCCTGGCTGCCAGCTATGGCCCAGCCAGCCAGCCCCAGGAGCAAGCCTGCCAGGCTGTAGCTGAGGATGCGTCCGAAGTTGTAGGCCAGCAGCAATTGCAGGCGTCTGCTGCGTTGTTCGGGGGGGATTGCCAGAGTCAGGGCGCCCATCAGGCCGCCGCACATGCCCAGGCAATGGCCGCCACCGAGTAGGCCAAGAATAAGCGCCGATATCAGCAAGGGCGCCAGTTCAAGCATCAGGCTTGTCCTGCCTGTTCTGCTCTTCGACCTGCTCGACGCCAGCCTTGTGCAGCGGATCTTCGTCGTCGAACAGAATGCTGTGCGCCGGCCCGTCAAGATCGTCGTACTGGCCGCTGTCCACGGCCCAGAAGAACAGCCAGATGGCGAAGCCGACCAGGGCGATGGCGACAGGGATCAGAATGTAGAGGGCGGACATGCGGTCTCCAGGGTGACATCCGAGTAGGCGCGAGCGTCGCGGGTGAACCGCTTCTATGCGAGCAGAGCTCGCCCCTACATGTTCGGGGTGCGGCTCAGGCGCAGCGCGTTGAGTACCACGAGCAGCGAGCTGAGTGACATGCCCACGGCTGCCCAGATTGGTGTGATCAGACCCAGGGCTGCAAAGGGTAGCACCAGGCCATTGTACAACGTGGCCCAGGCCAGATTTTCGATGATGATGCGGCGCGTGCGTTTGGCCAGTTTCAGGCCATCGACCAGGCTACCCAGGCGGTTGGACAGCAGCACGGCGTCGGCGCTGGTTTTGGCCAGGTCGGAGGCCGAACCCATGGCCACGCTAATGTCGGCAGCCGCCAGCACCGGAACGTCGTTGACGCCATCGCCGAGCATGAGCACGCGGCGGCCTTCGCTGTGCAGCTGCTTGAGTACCGCCAGTTTGGCATCCGGGGTCAGGCCGCCACGGGCATCTTGGATGCCCAGTTGACGGGCGACTTCGGCCACCATCGGCGAGCTGTCGCCAGACAGCAGGTGAATATTCCAGCCACGGGTGCGGGCGGCGGCAATCAGTTCGGGTGCATCCTCGCGCAGGCGGTCGTCAAGGACGAACCAGGCCAGTGGTCCCTGTGCATCGCCCAGTAACAGCCACTGACCATGCTCGCTGGCAATAGGCGGTATGGCCTGGCCGCTCAGGGCACAGACGAAGCTGGCCTCGCCAATACGCAGCAAGCGACCATCGACGCTGCCCTGCAGACCCTGCCCAGGATGGCTGTCGACGGATTGCGCCGCGCGCGGTGCCTGGCTGAAAGCACGGGCGATAGGGTGCTCGGAGCGGTTTTCCAGCGCGGCCGCGAGTGCCAGGCAGGTGCCCTCATCGAGATCGCGCAGCGGATGGATGGCCTTGAGCGTGAGACGGCCTTCGGTCAGCGTACCGGTCTTGTCCAGCACCAGGGTATCGACCTGGTTCAGGCCTTCGAGTACATGGCCGCGGGTCAACAGCATGCCCAGCTTGTGCAGGCTGCCGGTGGCCGTGGTCAGCGCCGTCGGTGTGGCCAGCGCCAACGCGCAGGGGCAGGTGGCCACGAGGAGAGCGAGTACGACCCAGAAAGCGCGGCTGGAGTCGATCTCCCACCAGGCATAGCCGACCACGGCGGCGGCCAGCAGGATGAACAGCAGGAACCATTGCGAGACGCGGTCGGCGATCTCTGCCAAGCGTGGTTTTTCACTCTGCGCGCGTTCCAGCAGGCGGACGATGGCCGACAGGCGCGTGGCATCGCCCAGCGCCTGCACCTCGACGGTCAGCGGGCCTTCGACATTCAGCGTGCCGGCAGTGACACCGTCGCCGACGCCGCGCGTTTGCGGCAGGTATTCGCCGGTCAGCAGTGATTCGTCGACGCTGGACTGGCCGGCAAGAATGCGCCCGTCAGCGGGAATCAACGAACCGGGCTGTACCAGCACCTGTTCGCCGACCTGCAGTTCGCGGAGCAGAATGCGCTGGCTCTGGCCGTCAGCGTCCAGGCGCAGGCAGGAGGCCGGCAACAGCTTGACCAGTTGCGCAGTGGCTGCGGCCGTGCGTTCACGTGCGCGGCGCTCCAGATAGCGGCCGGCGAGGAGGAACAGGGCGAACATGCCCACCGCGTCGAAATACAGTTCGCCCTGGCCGGTGATGGTCGACCAGATGCCGGCGACATAGGCGCCGCCAATGGCCAGCGAGACAGAGACATCCATGGTCAGGTGGCGGGTGCGCAGATCGCGCAGGGCGCCACGGAAGAACTGCCCACAGCAATAGAAGACGATGGGCGTGGTGAGAAACAGGCTGGTCCAGCGCAGGATCTTGTCCAGTTCCGGCGACAGGTCGATGTTGAATTCCGGCCAGGTCGCCATGGTTGCCATCATCACCTGCATCCACAGCAACCCGGCCACACCCAGTTCGCGCATACGTCGGCGATTCTCCGCCGCCATGCGCTCGGCCGCCTCATCGGCGCGCCAGGGATGGGCGGCATAGCCAATGCGGTGCAACTCGGCGAGCAAGGTGCTCAAGGGGATCTGGCTATCCTGCCAGCGCACCTGCAGGCGGTGGTTGGACAGGTTCAGGTGCGCTTCGGCTACGCCGGGTACTCCGCGCAGGTGCTTTTCGATCAGCCAGCCGCAGGCGGCGCAACTGATGCCTTCGATCAACAGTTGGGTTTCGCTGAGTTCGCCTTGGTGCTGGACGAAGGACAGTTGCACGTCGCTGCGGTCATACAAGGCCAGTTCGTCAGGTAGCGCGGCGGGCAGTGCCTGTGGGTTGGCGGCGTTCTCGCTGCGATGGCTGTAGTAGTGCTCCAGGCCGCCGGCGACAATGGCTTCGGCCACGGCCTGACAGCCGGGGCAGCACATCTCTCGGGGCTGGCCTAGCACGTCGGCGCGGAACTGGCTGCCGGCAGGCACCGGCAGGCCACAGTGGTAGCAGGGAGTCGGGGCTGGCATTGGCGGGATCAGTAGGAGGGGTTGTCACCAATCATGATGGTCTGGCCATCAGCGATGGTCTCTTCCTCGAACAGGCGCCAGTTCTGGCTGCCTTCCTGGCCGAGCAGCTCGACGAAGCGGCGACCGCTGACCTGGTCGATCATCTGCCCACGGTACTGGCCGTCAGCAGCAGGTTGCAGGATCACCCGACGGTCCCGTTCCGGCTGCGTGGGTGAGATCAGGTTGAGCACAATCTGCTGTGGGCGGCTGTTGCCCTGCAGGCTCAGCAGCGCGGTGCCGGTGGTGTTGTCCAGCACCAGCTCGCCATGCAGTTGCAGGCGTTCTGCCAGTTTCTCGCGCTCCAGCGACTGGTTGATGCCCTTGCCGACATCGTAATAGTCGTCGGAGATCAGCCCAGGCGGATTCTTCGTGGCGATGGTGAGCAGGGTCAGCCCCTGTACCACCGAGTAGCCCAACAGGAACAGGATGAACCAGGGCCAGAACTGCTTGTACCAGGGTTTGACTGGCGATGTGGTTTGCTCGCTCATGGATTTTCCGTCGTCAGCGGACGCTTGGGCCGATGAAGCGGCTGTCGGCGTCGTTCTTGATACTGGGGTCGTCTGCCGATTGTACGTGGAAGACGATGTTGTTGGCGCTAGAAGGCAGTTTTTCCGGTGCGATCGACAGCTCGACCGGGAAGGAATAGACCTCGCCGGCCAGCGCCCGGACTTCACGCTTGCCTTCATAGACCAGGCCATCGAGACCGTCGGCGCTGATCAGGTAGGTCATGTCGCGCTGCGCCTTGTTCATGATCTTCAAGGTGTAGACGTTCTCGATATGGCCGCGCTCGTTCTCGCGGAACAGTACGCGGTCTTTGATGACATCCAGCTGTACCAGCGGGCGATTGGCCACGGTCCAGGCGAACAGGCCCATCATCGCCACCAGCGCGACAGCGTAGCCGATCAGGCGAGGGCGCAGCAGGTGGGTCTTGCGCCCAGACAGGTTGTGTTCAGTGGTGTAGCTGATCAGTCCCTTGGGGTAGTTCATCTTGTCCATGATGTCGTCGCAGGCGTCGATGCAGGCGGCGCAGCCGATGCATTCGATCTGCAGGCCATCACGGATATCGATTCCGGTCGGGCAAACCTGTACGCACATCTTGCAATCGATGCAGTCGCCCAGGCCTTGCGCCTTGTAATCGGCCTCCTTCTTGCGCGGGCCGCGTGATTCGCCGCGGCGCGGGTCGTAAGAGACGATCAGGGTGTCCTGATCGAACATCACGCTCTGAAAGCGCGCGTAGGGGCACATGTAGATGCACACCTGCTCACGCAGGTAGCCGGCATTACCGTAGGTGGCGAGGGTGAAGAAGCCGATCCAGAAGTAGGCCCAGCCGCTGGCCTGGCCGGTGAAGATCTCGATGACTAGGTCGCGAATCGGCGTGAAGTAGCCGACGAAGGTGATCGCCGTCAGCAGTGACACGCCCACCCAGATGCCATGCTTGGCCAGCTTGCGTCCGAGTTTGGGACCGCTCATGGGCTGTTTGTCCAGCTTCATACGCTGGTTGCGATCGCCCTCGGTGACTTTCTCTGCCCACATGAATACCCAGGTGAACACGCTTTGCGGGCAGGTATAGCCGCACCAGACGCGGCCTGCGAACACGGTGATGAAGAACAGGCCGAAGGCACAGATGATCAGCAGCCACGACAACAGCATGAAGTCTTGCGGCCAGTAGGTCGCGCCGAAAATGTGAAACTTACGCTCCGGCAGGTTCCACCACACGGCCTGGCGACCGTCCCAGTTCAGCCAGACGGTACCGAAGAACAGCAGGAAGAGCAGGGCGCCACCGGCGAGTCGAAGGTTGCGGAACAGGCCCGTGAACGCCCGCGTGTAGATCTTCTCGCGGCTGGCGTAAAGGTCGACGCTGGCATTCTTGGCGGAAGGAGGGGTGACGTCCTGGACGGGAATCTGTTCGCTCATCGATGCATACCACGGCGGTTGGTTGGCAGCCCGGGCCGATGCGTGCCAGTCCGGGTCAGGTGACGATGGCTATATGGTACGCCTGAAAGACAACGCCCGGGTGCGACCAGCAGTCGCGACCCGGGCGTTCATTGACCCTTGTCAAAAGAGTCGCTTTGCGCTTACTGCTCTTCGGCCTTGTTCGACAGGCTGTACACGTAAGCGGCCAGCAGGTGCACCTTGTCGTTGCCGAGGAATTCTTCCTGGGCTGGCATGTTGCCGTGGCGGCCGTAGCGAATGGTCTGCTGCAGTTGCGCGTAGCTGCTGCCGTAGATGAACGCTGCCGGGTTGGTCAGGTTCGGTGCGCCAAGCGCGTGCATACCGGTGCCGGCAGGCGTGTGGCAGGCCGCGCAGACGGTGCCAAACACTTGCTTGCCAGCTTCGATGTCGGCTTCAACGCCTTCCGGCAGCTCGCGACCACCGAGTTCGGTGAGAACATAGGCAGCAACGTTGCGCACGCCATCTTCGCCAATGATCGGACCCTGGGCAGGCATCATGCCTTGGCGACCCTTGAGCAGGGTGGTCTTGATGGTTTCCGGCTCGCCGCCCCAGCGCCATTCGGTGTCGGTCAGGTTGGGGAAACCATAGCTGCCCTTGGCGTCAGAACCGTGGCACACGGAGCAGTTGGAAGCGAACAGGCGACCACCCATTTTCAGGGCCTGCTCGTCTTTGGCCACTTCCTCGATGGGCATGGCGGCGTACTTGGCGAACAGCGGGCCGTATTGCTCATCGGCGCGCGCCATTTCCTTTTCCCACTGGTGCACACCGGTCCAGCCGGAGTTGCGCATGGAGCCGTCAGCGATCTGCACACCGGCAGCGAAAGGCGTCTGCTTCTCGCTGTCGACGTAGTCATAGCCCGGCAGCAAGCCTTTCCAGTTACCCAGGCCCGGATAGAGTGCCAGGTAGCCGAGGGCAAAGATGATGGTCGCAACGAACAGCATGAACCACCACTTCGGCAGTGGGTTGTCATACTCCTCGATGCCATCGAAGCTGTGCCCGACGGTTTCTTCAGTGGTTTCCTGGCGCTGCCCCTTGCGGGTGCCGAAGATCAGCCAGGTCAGGGCGAAGATGGTGCCCAGAGACAGAATGGTTACGTACCAACTCCAGAACGTGGTCATTGGTTATTGCTCCTGGAAGAGTCCTGATCGCGCGTGGACTCGGGCTTGGGATCGTCGGCGAAGGGCAGGTTGGCAGCTTCGTCGAAGCTGGATTTGCGCTTACTGCTGTAAGCCCAGAGCACCACGCCGATGAAGGCGATGAACACCACCGCCGTGCCGATGCCGCGAATCATCCCGATATCCATAGCGTCTTACCGTTTGTTCTTGATGGAAGTACCGAGAACCTGGAGATACGCAACCAGCGCGTCCATTTCGGTATTGCCTTTCACTGCATCGCGAGCACCGGCGATATCTTCGTCGGTGTAGGGGATGCCGAAGCCACGCATGACTTCCATCTTCTTCGCGGTGTCGCGACCGTCGAGCTTGTTCTCCACCAGCCACGGGTAGGCAGGCATCTTCGACTCAGGCACGACGTTGCGCGGGTTGTACAGGTGGGCACGATGCCACTCGTCCGAGTAACGACCGCCAACGCGGGCCAGGTCCGGACCGGTACGCTTGGAGCCCCACAGGAACGGGTGATCCCAGACGCTTTCGCCGGCGACAGAGTAGTGGCCGTAGCGCTCGGTTTCGGCGCGGAACGGACGGATCATCTGCGAGTGGCAGCCGACGCAGCCTTCGCGGATGTAGATGTCGCGACCTTCCAGTTGCATCGCGGTGTAGGGCTTGAGGCCTTCCACCGGCTCATTGGTAACGTCCTGGAAGAACAGCGGGACGATCTGTGTCAGGCCACCGATGCTGACGGCAATCACCATCA
>CAZIZA010000127.1:0-10279 GCA_964543555.1 uncultured Pseudomonas sp. | reverse complement strand
TCTTTCTGTTCCTGAGTCAGCTTGCGGCCGTCCGGCCATTTGCCGATTTCCACGGCCAGCTTGAGGCTCTCGTAGATTTCCGGGGTGATGTTTTCAATCGCATCGAGAAAGGACGACATACAGGTCTCCAAATAAATCGTAGGGCCGGCCGGGCGGCGTTCCGCTTCAGCCCACCAAATGCATCAGCGTCTTGCCAGCATACCGCCAAGCAGCCCGGTCAGGCAGCCGATGAGCAGACCGCCGACATGCGCGGCGTTGGCAATGGCGCCAATTCCCAGCGTTTCAAAGATGCCGGTCATGCAGACCACCAGCCAGATCAACATCATCACCAGCACGCCGGGCGGCAGGCGATAAACCGGGTTCGGCGCCAGACGCTGGTAAATCCAGCAATGCCCGAGCAGGCCATAGAGCACACCGGACAAGCCACCAAACAGTGACGGCCCAGCCCACCCGTATTGAGCGAAATTGGACGCGAGGCCGAATAGCAGCGTGAGCCCCAGCAAACCGACTGCCCCCTGGCGAAACTCGATACGTCGCCCTAACTCCCAGTACCACAGACTGTTCATCGCCAGGTGCAGCCAGCCGAAGTGGATCAGCATCGGCGTGATCAGGCGCCACCACTGGCCGCTATCGAGCGTGGCATCGAGATACGTCAGGTAGATGCGTTCACCATCGATTCGAAAATCAACGAAGCTCAGCCAGCGGATTGCCGAAAAGTTGTCACCGGCCAGGGTCACGGCAAAGACGATAAAGGTCGCCAGCAGCATCAGTGCCGTAACCGGACTGCGGCGCAGTTGGGCCATAAACCCCTCACGCATCGGTGCCGGCCTGGCGGGCAATTCAGCGCCTGCATCGCCCTGCGGATGGCGTTCGTAAAGCTCGCGCACCTGAGCGGCGAGGGCTTCGCCAGGCACCCACAGCACCTGCTCACCGCCCTCTTCCGCTACCCGGTGCGGCACGTGCAAACGCTGCAGCAGCCCCACAAAACCGCTTAGGTCAGTATCCAGTGGCAGGCGCAGTACTTCTATTGCCGTCATCGTGGAGCCTCCAGCGGGTCGACATCGACCCAGACGAATTTATCGGCATCCAGACGCACTTCCTGGTCCAGGCGATAAGCCACCAACCGGCCGCCGACCACCGCGCTGTAATCCAGGCAGGCCAGGTTGGACCTGATCGGCGCCGGCTTGCCGCGCCGCCAGTAGTGCCCGACGAACAGCAGCGGCTCGTGTGCGCCATATCGCAACAGCTCATCCTTCTGCAGCTCGCTCAGCGGCGTCTGCGCCGCCAGCTCAGGCAGTGCATCAGGCTGGAAGACGATATCGCCATAGGTCTGCGGATTTTCTTCCCAGAACTTGGTGCGGAAATAGGACCGGGTGAAGCCGTCACCGCCGGTCAGCGTCAGACCGTGCGGCAGGCGCATGTCAGTGCCGCGCAGCAGGCGGTCCAGTGCCATATTGGCGAAGCTGCCGGGCACGGCCGAGGCCTGCAGAAAATGCTCGTCGATGCAGCCATCGGGAAATTGCGCCTGCAGCGGTGTAATCAGGTCGTCGTCCCAGCACGCATGCACGACGCGGAAGCGCCCGGCATCGATGAACAGCGGCATCTCGTAGAACCAGCGCAGAAATTCGCGCCATTCCTGCGGATAAGCCTCGAACTGCGCCAGGGTCTCGCGCATCAGACGCTGATGCCTTGGGCTGTGATCGCGTACGTATTGCCGACCACTACCTGGAGGTGCCGGCGTACTCCAACCCAACGCGTTGAACTCATGGTTGCCCATGATGCACAGCGCCTGGCCGGCGCGAACCATGTCATGCACCAGATGCAGGGCTTCGCGAATACCCGGGCCACGGTCGACCAGATCCCCCAGAAAGATCGCCATGCGCGTGGGATGCCGCCACACGCCGCTCTGGCGGCTGTAACCCAGACGTTCGAGCAGGCGCTCAAGGGTGCGCGCACAACCGTGAATATCACCGATCAGGTCATAGCCACGATGGGGGTCGAGGGACATTCAGTCCTGCCCTCCCAGGCGGCTGCCCCAACCGAGCTTGGTGCGACAAACCTCGTAATAGTTGTGATCCAACGGGTGGATCAGACGCAGCTTCTGCGCCTTCTTGGCCACGTGCAGGGTGTCGCCCGGCGCGCAGGTGAAGTGGTTCTGACCGTCGCAGGAGACCTGCGGGTAAATCGTCATATCCGCCGACACCACCACCTTCAGCTCGCTGTGACCGTCGACCACGATGGGCCGGCTGGACAGGGTGTGCGGGTACATCGGCACGACCACGATGGCATCGAGCTTGGGGTGCATGATCGGCCCACCAGCTGACAGTGCATAAGCGGTAGAACCCGTGGGCGTGGCGACGATCAGGCCGTCGGCCTTCTGGCTGCAGACGAACTGGCCATCGATGTACAGCTCGAATTCGATCATCCGCGTCGACTTGCCGGGGTGCAGCACCACATCGTTGAGCGCATCACCCTGACCGATGGCCTCGCCCTGGCGGCGCACCTCGGCCTCGAGCAGGAAGCGGTTCTCGGTCAGGTACTGACCTTCGAGCACCTGTGCCACCTTGAGCTCAAGCTCATCAGGGCGGATGTCAGTGAGAAAGCCCAGGCTGCCACGGTTGATCCCCAGCACCGGCACCTTGTGCCGCGCCAGGGCGCGGGCGGCACCCAGCATGCTGCCATCGCCGCCAACGACGATCACCAGGTCGCAGACCTCGCCCAGCATCTTGCGCGAGGAGGTCTGCAGGCCATGGCCGGGCAGCACATCGGCGATGGTGTCCTCGAGGATCACATGCAGATGGCGGTCGAGCAGAAAGCGCTTGAGCCGACGCACGGTTTCCAGCACCCGCGTGCTACCCAGGCGCCCGATGATGCCGACATTGCGAAATTGCTCCATGGGACTCCCGCCAGACAAATAAGAAACGAGAGGGGATTATCGGCCAAAGGTCTGGGTGGCAGCAAACCGCCTCTGTTACTGCGCTATGCTCGGGCCATGAGCAACCCCGACATGCTGCGTGACCTGCTGCTCGACCTGCACACCCCTGCGGTGCGTGATCTGGCCTGGACACTGATATCGCCGCCCTTGCTGACTGAGGCTACGAAGGCCCAGCGTCATCCACTGCAGGCCAGTTGCTGGATGCGGCAACCGCCGCAGCTGGCTGAATGGCTCGAGCAGCAGGACAATGATGCCGGGGCTCTGCATGCCTGGCTGGCCGCGAAACAGGTGCGCCGCCTCGGCCTCTATTACGAACGCCTGTGGCAGTTCGCCCTGCAGGCGGCACCGGATGTCGAGGTCGTCGCCGCCAACCTGCCGATCCGCCAGAACGGCCAGACGCTGGGCGAACTGGACCTGCTGCTGCGCGACGCAGAAGGCGAACACCATCTTGAATTGGCGGTGAAGTTCTATCTCGGCACGGACGGCAGCGACGCTGCTGACTGGCTCGGTCCGGGCAGTCATGATCGGCTCGATCTGAAACTGAGCCACCTCGCGCAGCACCAGTTACCCCTGTCTTCGCGCCGCGAGGCACGCGCAGCGCTGAACGACCTGCAACTGGACGAAACCCGATCCGCCTTCTGGCTCGGCGGCTACCTGTTCTATCCCTGGCCCGACGACTCCCCCGCGCCTCGCGGTGCCACGTGCGAACACTGCCGAGGGCGCTGGCTGCACCGGCGCGACTGGAATGACTTCGTCGCGACGAAGCCAGGCGCGCACTGGCAGCCGCTACCGCGACTGGCCTGGCTGGCACCGGCACTGGTGAATGCCGACGGGGTCTGGTCCGATGAAATGCTCCAGCAATGGCTGAACACACTACGCCCGGAGGCTCAGGCGCAACTGCTGGTACGGCTGGAGGAGGATCAAGCTGGGGATTGGCGAGAGGTCGAGCGGATATTTCTGGTCAACGACCAATGGCCAATGCACTCGTAGCCCGGATGCAATCCGGGACGCATGCGCCTGTAACCCCCGGATTTCATCCGGGCTACGCCCCTCAATGACGCGTGCCGCTCAACGACTGCGCTCGGTTCGGCCACCGGAACGCGCCAGATAGCCCGCACCGTTCTCACACAGCAGCGCATCCCGCTGCACGGCTGGCAACGCATCCAGTCCGTCGCGCAAGGCGTAGACGCTGTAGCCCAGTTGCGAAAGCAGAAACACTGCACTGCTGCTGCGCTTGCCGCTATCGCAGTAGCATAGATAAGTTCGTGAACGATCCAGCAGGCGCGCCTTGAGACGTAACAGCTGCAGTGGCATGTGCAGCGCCTGCAGCGCATGCGCCTGCTCGTATTCTTCCTGCAGCCGTACATCCAGCCATTGCGCGCCCTGAGTCAACAGTCTGGCCGCCTCACCCAGGGAAACTTCCGCGACCACCGGCGCTTTGAGCAGGGCGAAGAAATCCTGACGATCCAGGCGCAGCACGCTGCCGGCTTCGACCATGGTCACGGTGGCGTTACGCGGTCGATCCGCAAGCAGCGCCTCTTCCCCGAAACAGGCGCCCACCTCCAGCTCGGCCAAGACTTGATGGTCGCTACCCGCGCCCCGGATCACTTCGGCGCGGCCACTTTCCAGGAAGTAACAGCAATCGCCGCTGGCGCCTTCCTCAAGCACCTGAGTGCCTGCATCGAGTTGCACCCGCTGCAGACGCCCCAGCATGCTCTGCACATTGGCCGGCGGCACCTTGGCGAACAGCGGATTTTCCAGCAAACGTTCCAGCCACTCGATATCGGCACTGCTCTGCTGCAGTGCCAGCAACAGATCCTGATAGGCCAGGCGCCAGGTCAGCAGGCGATCGAGCGTGGCGCTGTCAATCATCAGTACGCTGATATCGCTCAAGGCCAGGGCATCGTGCAAACGCGGCAAACCGGGCGATAACGGATGGCAACTGACCTCACTGCCGGCCTGCACCTTTTGCGTACGCCCATCAGCATCCTGCAACTGCAACTCGCCGGCCAGCAGGTAGCAGGTCAGCCGCGCCTGATCCCCCTGGCGAAACAGCATCTGCCCCGCCAACAAGGGTTGCGGCACCAGTTGGCTGCGCAACTCGCGCCACTGCGACACGGAAAGTGCGTTGAGTGGCGTCAGACCGCGCAGTTGTTCAGGGGTCAGGGGTTCGCTCATGAGGGTTCCAGGCTCCGCTGGTCAAACCTGAGTGTAGTCGGCATCTGCGCCCATCAGCGCCCGACGACCTTGCAAGCCGCCAGTATGAATGAAGATCAGCCGGCTGCCGTGCGCAAGTTGCCCACGCTCGCAGAAATCACGCAGGGCCATCAGTGCCTTGCCGGTATACACAGGCTCCAGCGGTACAGCGCTGGCCTGCTCGCTGTCGCGAATGAACTGCTCAAGAGAGGCGTCGAGGCGCGCAAAACCGCCGCGTGCCGCTTCGATCAACTGGTAACGCCGATGTGTCAGCCCAGCCTCATCGAGCAGCCTGGCGACCTGAGTGGCGACACCGTGACTGCCTGGCACAGCCATGGCACCGAACAGCATACGCCTTGGCTCTGCCAAGGCTACGCCGGCCAACGTCGTGCCGGTACCGGCCGCCAGCCACCAGGCATCGAAGTCAGACCAGCCGATATCAGCCAACTGCGCTTCAACCATCGCCACCAGAGCACTGCAGCCCTGAGCGCCCATCAGTCCCAAACCGCCCTCGCCAACTACCTGGAAATTCGGGTAACGCTCCAGCCAGAGCGACCAGAAATCCGCCTGGTGCCGTGCACGATAACCGCCATAACCCAGCCAATGCAGCTGCATGCCCATGCGCTGCAGATCATCGACAGTCGGTGTCTGCTGTGGCTCTCCACGCAACAGTCCTACGCTGGCGAAGCCAAAACGCTGTCCCGCCGCAGCCAGGGCATGCAAGTGATTGGAATGCGCCCCGCCGAGACTGATCACCCCTTGCGCACCAACCGCCATGGCCTGCAGGAGATAGGGCGCAAGCTTGAACCATTTGTTGCCCGACACCAGCGGATCGATAAGATCGAGGCGCAGACAGGCCACTTGAACACCGGCCGCCTCGAGCCAGGGCAAGTTCAATATTTGCAATGGCGCTGTCGGGCGCCACAGGGGGATGCGTAACGCCAACGTCAACTGACAGTGCGCAGGCGGCTACTGGCCTTATGCCGCGAGCAGCAGTTCGACTCACCCAGGCTGAAGCGACTGGGCGTGTCGACGCGGTCGATAGGAATGCCACAGCGCTCGCCACTGGGCAGGGCAGCATCGCAACTGGGCTGCTGATAGTGCGCAAGCCAACGGCGGTACTGCTCTTCGGATACAAAGCACTTGCTGGCGGCGTAAGCCATGGGGTTGTCCTGATAGCGGGCGATATCCTGCAAGGCAATGGTCAGGTGCCCGGCGCCAGGATGGTACACCACGAACACCACGCCCAGCTTGGCCAGGCGCTCAAGCACCTGCTCACTGCCCTGACTGGCGAAGGCATCACGCTCTCGCTTGAGACGCTCTATATCGGCTTGCAACTGGGTATCGAGCTCGTTGCGATAGGCCAGCTCGACCTCGCGTACGGCGATCTGCTCCTTGTACTGCGCCACGGCTGACGCGACTTTCGCCCTCACTTCGCGATCGAACTGCTCACGCATGATATCGCCTTCGGTGCGCCCGTGGCGTTCGAGGGCACGCAGTTGCTGAGCCATCTCCTCGCGGCTGGTCTGGAAACTCTCCGCCTGAGCGGCCAGCTGAGCCTTGAGGCTGGCATTGAGTGCTTCCTGCTGGCGCAGCGCCTGATGCAATCCATGGATCTGCGCTTGCAGATGCTTGCTCTGCTCTTCACTGGCCAGCTTGAGCTTGGCCAGTTCTTCCTCATGCTGCTGGGTCAGACTGGTGATGCGCAGACGCTGCTGCTGAATCAACTGCGCAGTCTTGGCACGGTGTTCCTGATCCATTTTCTGCGCCAATTGATCAGCCACTTCCTTGGCCGGGTCGGGCGCATACCATTTGTCTTCGGAAGCGACCTGCAAACGCTCGGTGATCACCGCCTGGGTGCTGTCATCCTCGATCAGCAGGCCGAGCTGGTTGCGCTTGACCGCATCACGCAGCAAAACCAGATCGTTTTGGCCCGGTGTCAGACTCGGATTCCACAGGTGCATCTGGTGCCAGGAAACCGGGCACTGACTGCGACAGGCCAGGCGAATCGGCCCAGCGCCCAGATCCGGGCCTCGCCCGGCACGCTCGGCCAGGTGCTGCAACGGGATATTCCAGCCCTTGTCCGGGCGTCCATCCTCGTCGAAATCCAGAAAGAAGAACACCGCCGCCCTGACCAGCAGACGCGGATTGATCACCACGAACACCGCGCGCATCTGTTCGTCAGCGAACTCCGGCATATTCACCACGCCATCGAGCAACGCCTCGAACTCGGGAAACATCATCTGTTTGCAGATACCGCGTTCACTGAAGAACATCACGGCTTCCACCATCTGCGGCTTGTTCTGCATGCTCATCGATGGCCCTCTGACCCAAGTGGGAAATTTACGCGCACGACATGACGCGCCAGAGCAGCATGGCGTCTGGCGCGAACGTCGTCCTTGAGTGATGGGGCAAGTCTAGGGGAAAACGCAACCGCGGCAATGTGACTCGGTTAGCACGAACTCGGCACATTGCCGGAGATTGACCAACGGCGACGCAAAACTGTGATGAAGCCGTTATGAGCCTTGCCAACCAAGGGCAGCCCTCAGCCTTTGGCAGAGCGCAAAAAGGGCGCCAGGTGTTGCGCCATTTCTGCCCCAAGCGCCTGCAGCCCACTCATCGGCCGCACCATCACCTCAAACTCGACGATGCGCCCCGCCTCATCGAAACGGATCATGTCGATCCCCTTCAACTCGCGCTCACCGACCCGAGCGGAAAACTCCAGCACCACATTGAGGCCATCGGCCGTGGCCAGCTCACGGTGATAGGCAAAATCCTCGAACACCTTGAGCACGGTATTGAGGATCAGATTGACCGCCTGCGCCCCCGGATACGGGCTGTACGCCATGGGCGATCTGAACACTGCCTGCGGGTGCAGCAATTCGGGCAGCGCACTCAGATCCTTGGCGGCGATGAACTGGTGCCAACGCTCGAGGCTAGCCGCCGCGGCGGGCTGCAATTGTGCGTTGAGGGGCATGGGCTTCTCCTTGTTATTGTCAGCCGCATAGAACACGCCCCGCACAAGGCGGGGCGTCAGGTTGCTCAGAGTTCAGCCGCCAGGCGCGAGCCCTGGTTGATCGCCCGTTTGGCATCCAGCTCGGCGGCGACATCGGCGCCACCGACCAAATGCACACGCTGACCGGCGCTCTCCAGCCCTTCCTGCAACTCACGCAACGGATCCTGGCCTGCGCAAACGATCACGGTGTCGACCGGCAGTACCTGCTCTTCACCCTCGGCAATACGGATATGCAGACCGGCATCGTCGACCTTCACGTACTCGACCGAGTTGAGCATCTGTACATTCTTGTTCTTCAGACCCGTGCGGTGAATCCAGCCGGTGGTCTTGCCAAGACCATCACCCACCTTGGATTTCTTGCGCTGCAGCAGGAATACCTCGCGCGCCGCCGGATGCGGCTGTGCCTGCACGCCAGCTACGCCACCACGCGCTTCAAGCGCCGTATCGATGCCCCACTCCTTCCAGAACGCGTCACGGTCTAGGCTGGTGGCCTTGCCCTGATGGGTGATGAACTCGGAAACATCGAAACCGATACCGCCGGCGCCGATCACCGCCACTTTTTGCCCGACCGGCTTGCGCTCAAGAATCGCATCCAGATAGCTGATCACCTTGGCATGCCCGATACCGGGAATGTCAGGGGTTCGCGGGGCAATACCGGTGGCCAGGATGATCTCGTCGAAGCCGCCCTTGACCAGATCGTCCACCGCCACGCGAGTGTTCAGGCGCACGTCGACACCGGTGGTTTCCAGCTTGCGCTTGAAGTAGCGCAGAGTTTCATAGAACTCCTCCTTACCCGGCACGCGCTTGGCCACATTGAACTGGCCGCCGATCTCGCTGGCCGAATCGAACAGGGTCACGCTGTGGCCACGTTCGGCGGCGACGGTGGAAGCGGCCAGGCCAGCCGGGCCGGCCCCGACCACGGCGATCTTCTTCACCTGCGTGGTAGGGATGTAGTTCAGCTCGGTCTCGTGGCAGGCACGCGGGTTGACCAGGCAGCTGGTCAGCTTGCCGCCAAAGGTGTGGTCCAGGCAGGCCTGGTTGCAGCCGATACAGGTATTGATCTCGTCCGCGCGGCCTTCGGCGGCCTTGTTGACGAACTCCGGGTCAGCGAGGAACGGGCGCGCCATCGACACCATGTCGGCGTCACCTTCGGCCAGCACCTGCTCGGCCACTTCCGGGGTGTTGATGCGGTTGGTGGTGATCAGCGGGATCGACACCTCGCCCTTGAGCTTGGCGGTGACCTTGGTGAAGGCCGCGCGCGGCACCTTGGTGGCGATGGTCGGGATGCGCGCCTCGTGCCAGCCGATGCCGGTGTTGATGATCGTCGCACCGGCCTGCTCGATGGCCTTGGCCAGCAGCACGATCTCATCCCAGGTGCTGCCACCCTCGACCAGATCGAGCATCGACAGGCGATAGATGATGATGAAGTTCGGCCCCACTGCCTCGCGTACGCGGCGCACGATCTCCACCGGCAAACGCATGCGGTTTTCGAAGCTGCCGCCCCAGCGGTCGGTGCGGTGGTTGGTATGCGCAACCAGGAACTGATTGATGAAGTAGCCTTCCGAGCCCATCACCTCGACACCGTCATAGCCGGCCTGCTGCGCCAGCACGGCGCAGTTGACGAAATCGGCGATCTGCTTCTCGATGCCGTCCTCGTCCAGCTCACGCGGCTTGAACGGGTTGATCGGCGCCTGGATGGCGCTCGGCGCGACCAGCTTGGGGCTATAGGCATAACGCCCGGCGTGCAGGATCTGCATGCAGACCTTGCCACCGGCCTCGTGTACGGCGCGGGTCACGATCTTGTGCTGCTCGGCCTCGTCCACCGTGCTCAGTTTGGCTGCACCGGAATAGACGCCACCCTCTTCGTTCGGGCCGATGCCGCCGGTGACCATCAGGCCAACACCGCCCCGGGCACGCTCGGCAAAATAGGCCGCCATACGCTCGAAGCCATTTGGCTTCTCTTCCAGACCGGTGTGCATGGAGCCCATCAGGGTACGGTTCTTCAGCGTGGTGAAACCCAGATCGAGCGGGGCCAGCAGGTGTGGGTAACGAGCAGTCATGAAATTCTCCACATCACGGTGCAGTTCACGGATTGCCGCGGTCTCATGGGCACGCGGTCGGTTATGGAGCCA
>CAZIZA010000126.1:0-10398 GCA_964543555.1 uncultured Pseudomonas sp. | reverse complement strand
GCAGGATACGCCACTCCCTCTACCCCTCCGTACACCAGAAATGACCATAACTCGGTCGTGGATGCAAGTGGCCAGTACTGGCTCGTTGACCGACACCACCTGACCAAGGCACTTTGGCAGCAAGGGGTGAAAGATGTCACCGTCAATATCATTGCCCGCCTAAACCACAAGGCGAGCTTTTGGCGTGATATGCAGGACAGTCACTGGGCATGGCTACGCGATGAAAAAGGCAACCCCATCAGCCCCGACCAGTTACCCACACATATCGGCAAGCTACCCGACTACCCCTATCGCTCGTTGGCGGGCGAACTACAGGATGCGGGCTATTACAGCAAACGTGAGCAGGTCTATTTTGTGGAGTTCGCCTGGGCAAGCTGGCTGGGTGAGCAAATGAAATGGGCCCCCGTCACCGCCGCCACGCTGCCAGAGCGACTCAAGCAGGCCGAACAACTGGCGTGCAGCCCCGCGGCTAAAAACTTACCCGGCTACCCTGGGGAGCAGTGCCAAAACGTGCGGCGCCTCATCAAAACAGCGCCATAACGCTGATGCCGTGGTAGACAAAGGGCCAGATAAAAAAGAACCCGCCACTGAGGAAGAGGCGGGCAAGGAGGCTGGTATTATCGGTACAGGTTAACTTTGGCAATGTGCCGCTTGACGTGATGAAGCACTTTCAAAGACGAGGAGAGAAAGGTGCGTCTCAAGCGGCGCCATGGATACTACATCAGCGAAAGAGCCGCGGCAACACGCAGTGATACAGCGTTATCCCCCGCTCCCCACAGCACTATCCACGCTTTTTGTGGATAACTCAGGCAGGGTGCCGACCAGTGCCGTCATTGCGACGATGCTGTCAGCCCTCACCACCACCCGGAGATGACAATGGCCACCACCCTCATCCAGTACCAGCGAGATACCCGCCACTACGCGCTGTTGCTACAAAAAGACCTGTTTGGTGACTGGACGGTGGTCAAGGTGTTTGGGCGCAAGGGCACAGCCAGGGGTAAGATACTGGTTAAAGCCTTTCCCGGTGAGCGCGAAGCCACTCACTACTTTCACCAGGAGTGCCACCGACGCGAGCAGCGGGGCTATCAGGTCATCTCACCGACCATCAAAATCCAATAATGAACAATCTAATGACGATTTTGATAGGGAGCCTTCGCCGTTAGCGGCATCGCTTCAGCAGCTGCATGGCTTGCCTACGGATAGCCCGGTACTCCAGGACAAGGGGGTTATTCCCCTCAAACGCCCAGCCGCCATACTTGGCCAGCCAGCGGCGAGGCTGCTCTGGCTGCCATTGAGTGATGGCCTCCTGCAGCAGTGCATCGATGTGAGCCAGGTGCTCTCGCTTGTCGTTTTGTCGGCTTCTCTGGGACATTGGGCGTCGAGGTTGTATCATAGGCGCGGGTGCTTGAGGCTGTCTGTCTCAAGCGCAAGCAAGAGCCAGATAGACGAAAGCCCCGAAGGTCAATTTTCATTAACCATTCGAGGCCCTAGTCATGTATCTCACAATACTGATTGTAGGCCTCTTCTGCCGAAGGAGGCAAGTATGTTTGGAAAAACCGCCGTGGTGTCACTGCTTATCGTGTGCATCACCGCACTGGGGGTCATCTCCCTGGTACGAGAGACCCTGTGTGAGCTTCAAGTTCGCCAAGGTCAAACGGAGTTCCGGCTTAACTTAGCCTACGAAGCGAAGAAGTAAACCGGCAAGGCGGGGGTTCCGAACCCCTGCCTTTTCGGATACGCAGGTTGTTTGTTCTTGTTCAGTCTTGCCAGTGCATGCCGCAAGCACCCTTTTTTGGTGGATACCTCGGAAACTTCGTTTTTCTTCCGGGTCAAGGCGCTCCGGGGTATCCCCACCCAACCTGTTATGGCGGATATCGGGCAAGAGCATGGCTCAGAGCGATGGGGATTGCAGACGACACCACACCCGATATCCGCCACCCACAACTGAGTGACTATGAGCATGAAACAGTATCAAGACTGGGTGACCCATTACCTGGTTAGCCGCCGTGATGGTGACCACGCTTTGGCTTGCGCACTGGCAGCCATGGTGAGCAACTACTGGAAACAGCATGGAAATAGCGCAGAGCAAGCCAAATGGCAGCAACGCCATGAAGAGCATCGCCAACGGATAAGCTAACGGATGGCGTATATCCGCGATGGCTCACGCCAACCTGAATTGCATGCTCATCGCAAGCCACTTAAGTAACCACTTATTGACCGCCCCTGCGGAATTTTCCGAGCCTCCCGCTTAGCGCTCAATTTTCGTCACAGTAACGGTATTTGTCCGCGCCAACCACCAAAACATATCCGCCTTTGGCTCGGCTGCACAAGCTACACTAACCATACCGGATGCAGTGCAATCTCCAGCAGGCTGTGTCCGTGCTTCCCTTTATTGTTTTGCGTGTTTGTGGGCCCTTGTTGGCCCGTTTTTTTGCCTTGCCTGGCAGCTCGGCATCATAACTTTAAATTGAATTATCAAAATCGACATTTGATAAACTGCCCACCCTGCAGGCCACTTTTAGCTTTGCTGTGCAGGCGGGGTAACGGGAGATGGGGTCGTAGAACGTCAAGGCTGGGCTTTGAGGAGCAGCTTCTTTTCGCTGCGACGAGCAAGCCAGCAGGCAAGCGGAGCGCGGCAGTTGTTAGCCACATGGGTCACACTGGATATCAGGACTGTGTTCATCCTCGATGGCGTCACGGGTGGGCAAAAAAACCTGCTACCAGGGCAGGTAGCAGGGAAGGGTATGTGTACCACACACATCTGCTGTTCAGGATACCCAGCCAGTGACACCTCACGTGCCCACGAAGGCGTCACTTAGCGGGACAGTCATTATCCTCAATTGAGCCACCTCGGCAAGAAAAAACCGCCAAGCAGGAAAAAGAATGACGGGAGCAATGGCGCAGGGAAGTCACTTAAGCCTTCACCAACAACGCTCTGAGCCTTCCATGCGGGCATAGCTCTCGGAGAAGCAGTGCCGGTCATCCGCCCCGCAAGCTATGTCAGTGAGTAAATCCTTCACGGTTTCATCCAATTCTTCGTCGGTGTCATAGGGCACCTTCAATTCATATTCACCGTTTGCTCGCCGTGTGGCGTCATATTGGGCAAGCTCAAAAAACTCGACGTGCTCTATCGTGCGTTTCTTGCCACGTACGAACTTGCTGTTGTTCTCAATGCGCAGCGTCAGCAGGATGGTTGCCACCTTGGGTTGAGCGTCGCTCTCGAGGGTTTGCATGCTTGGCGGTTGCTGTATCGATGGCTTATAGGGGCCAATTTCCACGCCGCGATGTCGCAGGTAGCTGTAGAGGGTGCTCTTGGACAGGTGCAATTTCTGTGCAATGGCGGCGACCGAGAGTTTGCGCTCACGGTACAAGGTTTCGGCCGCCAGTGCGGTGGCTTCGGCCTGTGGTGACAAGCCTCTGGGCCGTCCACCTACTCGTCCGCGAGCCCGCGCCGCAGTCAGCCCTGCCTGGGTGCGCTCGCGGATGAGTTCACGCTCGAACTCGGCCAGCGAGGCGAACAGGTTGAACACAAGTCGTCCTTGCGCATTGGTGGTATCGATAGGGTCATTCAGGCTGAGCAGGCCCACCTTGCGCTCCATCAGGCTGCCAACCAGTTCAACCAGGTGCTTGAGCGAACGCCCCATGCGATCAAGTTTCCATATCACCAACACATCGCCGGGGCGCAACTGCCCCAGCAGCTCGTCAAATGCCGGGCGTGCAGTTTTCGCTCCGCTGGCCACATCCTGATAAATGCGCTCGCAGCCAGCCGCATTGAGCGCATCCACCTGCATGTCTGGATTTTGGTCGCGTGTGGATACCCGTGCATAGCCTATTTTCATGGTTAAATTCCGACTAACTCAACTAAACGACAGGCTATCGAACTTTGATATGGCAAACCAGTTTCATGAACCAATTGTCGACCAATCTATACAGTCAAACCCGAATTTCAGCACGGTCGCTTAAAGTATTAAAAAACGATGGTATTTTCGAACTAATCCTTACGGTCACCCAAGAGGCCGGGTGCCCCCCCCTCCCTGCAAAACTGTCTTTGATGCCCGTGAGGTGGACGAGCAATTGAAGTTAATCGGCCCCTTTATGGGGCATGACAGTTTCAAGCTGGTGTTTTAAAGGGATAGGGGTGTGGGGACACGTCCCCACGGATTAGGTTTATATTCTGACCGGCGGCCAGCGTGTTTTGCTGGCCTGCAAGGTCAGGCATTTGGGTTTATTCTTTATCTGGCGGCGGGCGCTTGCGCCCTGCATAGCCAGGCATTTTATACATCCTGAACGTAGAGAGGGATGACATTACATAATCCCTAACCATTTTCTTAAAGCATATTTACAGTTAACAGTTAAAAAAAACTGACCTGACCTAAAATTGCTTTTAAATCACTTAATTTTTCATTTCCATCAACCATCCACAGAGATGGGAACACCGATGAATGTAAACGCGCGATTTATCCACAACAGGCGTGAGAAATGAGGGCTCAGCAGGCCACATATTGAGGAAAAGGGAAATATCAGGCAGGAGCTGCCCCCTGCTGCGCAGGTTGGAGGAGGAGGGGTTAGCCTGGTTGCCGGGCTATCCAGTCATCCAGACTGGGGAAGTGCAGCCTGAGCTGCTCGCCGTACCAGGTTTCTGTTCGCCCAGGGTATTGGCCATAAAGGTTGGTGGCAAACTCGAGCTGGGCCTTGCTGTATTGGCGCTGCAGCTCTTTGCGCTTGTCGCGGTCAGGTAACACCGGCGACCGGTCTGCAGAAGCAGGGGCGGAGCTCTTAACCCCCTTCTCTCGCTGCTGTTCACGCAAGCGACGATTGGCCATCTCGGGATCGTGCAGGTCAGGGAACTGCTGCTTATGGGCGTCAGTATCCCGTTTCAGCGCCTTGGAGCAACGGGTGCGGAACGCCTTGAGTTTTTCGTAACTGATACGGCCCAGCGCGACAAGGAAATGCATATTGACGGTTTTGATACCCGGCCTGGCCCGCATCGTTCCATCTTCCCGCGTCTCGAACTGCAAATGGACATCTATCGCCCCCCCTGTCTTCAAGCGCCGGATAGCCCGCCAGAAACGCTGTGTCGGCAAGCCGGTGGCGTTATCAATCATGCCAGCGATGGAGGCAATCTCGACCATGGTACGATGGATAAAGCGCCCGTCAGGCAGCGGCGTACCGACCCGCAGGCTGGCAAAATCAGTGCGCGAAAGGATCGCCTGCATGACCAGACTCTCGGCTTCACGCGCTTCTGATCTGTTTTGGCGGGGTTTGCCGGAGAGTTTGTTGATCTTGCCGCTCAGATTGGCCAGAGTGGGCAACAGCGATGGCTTGGCGTAATAGTCACGTACCTTGTCGATCAAGGTTTGGATAAAGTGCGGTAAGGGTTTTCTGGTCTCTGGCTCATTGAACTGGTGCCAGGCAGGTGCGGCAGGGCGATGGCCACAGCGATTTCCTGTACCCAACCATAGTCCTGGATATGCGTAAGGCGCTCGGCCCCATAATTTGCCTTCGGCGTGATTAGGCCCGAGCATTAAGACCACCGCAAGGCGCAGCCTCACACCACATTGTTGCGGTGGGGGGGGGTACCTGATCGGTAAGTCTTGTGTGTTCTGACGTCATAGTCTTGGTTCCGAGAGATTTTGGGGCAGTTCGGGTGATAAGTCCAAACCATAAGTTGTCAATTTACTGCAAATGGATCCTTAAGATCAAGCGCATGAATCCTGGATGCAAAAAAGCCGCTTACTCTCGGGGAAGCGGCTCTTTGCTCGAATGTTTAAAATAGCTAGGGAATCACCCCCAACCCATTCGAATTTTCTATTCGTTTGTAGTTTAGGAAAGGCCAACCAAAAACTCAATCAGATATAATGACGTCATTTTAACATCAAAACGGCACCAAAAACATACCACTAAGACACTATTACATCGGTTTCAATATTGCATTTTTCGGTGTTCAAGGGGGGTGAAGCCCACCGGACAGATCCATTCCATTGAGCCCCCCCCACGCACGGCACCAATAGAGAACCAAAAAGGAATCGTTAAAACATAAAAATGAAGCCTTAAAGGCACCAAAATGAAGCCATTTCAGCACTACCACAACTCTTGACAATCTCAGGCGGGAAGGATATAAAAGGCACCAAAAAGGTACGTAAATAGCACCAAAAAAATCTAAGGAAGGTACCGATGATTATCCTGATAGGTAGCCAAAAAGGAGGTTGTGGAAAATCCACCACAGCCGTAAATATTTGCGCAAAACTAGCGAAAGATGGCAGTGATATTGTCTTGGTAGATGCGGATCGGCAGTCTACTGCGGCAAACTGGGCAATGGATAGAGCAGCGAATGGTTCTCTTGCCGTCGTTCATTGTGTACAAAAATATGAGAACATTAGAGAGACGCTTCTGGACTTGGATAAGCGCTATCAGTACGTAATCGTTGACGCAGCTGGACGAGACAGCCGAGAACTACGTACAGGGATGACGGCAGCGCATATACTTTTAGTACCATTTCGCCCGTCACAGCCAGATTTAGATACCCTACCCAACCTCCAAGAAATTATAACTCAAGCCAAAGATTTAAACCCTGAACTGGTTGTATACGCGTTACTCACCATGGCCCCAACCAACCCAGTCGTACATGAAGCAGATGAAGCAAGAGAATACTTACAGGACTATCCGGAAATTAAATTGCTGCAAACTATTATCCGAGACAGGAAAGTATTCAGAGATGCTATGAGCGAAGGTATGGGTGTAGTAGAGATGAGCAACTCTAAAGCTGCACAAGACATTATCTCTCTTATAAGGGAAGTTTTTTAATGGTAAAGCGAAGAGAACCAGTAAGCACAGCTCGTCAGCCCACTCAAGAGGAGGTAGAAGCATTTGCTTCGGGAGCTGATGGTGGGGAGGCAACACTATATAAGAAAGATAAAAAAAACCTAAACCCCAACGCCAAGCGAGTATTTAAAGCAATTAGAGTCCCATTTAATGAGTTCGAATATAAAAAACTGGAAGTCCTCGCACAAAATACCGGTCGAAGTAAACTTAACGCTATTCGTTGGGCAATACTAAAATTAGCCGCCGAGGTCGAAGGTGTGTCAAATGGCGATTAATTTAACCGACTAAACTAATCGCTGCCATTGAGTGTTCTCAGCACTCAATGGCAGCTAACCCAAACCTTGATCACACCAAGGAGTGAGCTATGGATCATAATACTCATACTGCACGGCTATTGAAAGCCTGCAACATCTCAATCGAACAGTTCTTGAGCTTTGTGCTCACGTCGCGCCACTTAACTTCCAGGCAGAGAAACCGCTTTGCTCTGATATCTGGTGCATTGGCCTCCCATGATAGCCATATTCGGCTTAATATCAGGGGGTTATGATGCTTTTTCCTATCGAGATGCGACAAGCCGCTGTTGCGCGCTTTGAGTCTATATTCCCCGAGCTGACTGCTGATCTGCTCGATGTTGTTATGCTCTACGCGGTTGGCGTAAATATCAGATCAATGCGATATTACAGTATCGAACTTGGAGAGCGATCTGCCAAAAACAAATTAAAGAAATCCCTTAAACTTCTGGGGTTAACAACTCTTGTTGAATTGCGGGCGATGGTGTTGATTCGATTGTCGCTCCTAACATAGGAAATAACATGGATTTTGATAGTGCCATTTTTGTTGACTCATTTTCTTCTATCACCGACCCTCTCGAATTCGAGAGGGCGTTAAGTCAATTTTGCGAGTCACTGGGATTCCTTCAGCACCGACTGGCTATCATGCTGCCCCAGAAAAATATGACAAGGCCAAGAGCTGAGATATTTTCTCGTTGCTCAAAAGAGTGGGTAGATCGATATACATGTGAGAACCTAGTTGCAAAAGATCCGGTTATTTATCGATGCCAACACCAATCTACACCTGTTTTTTGGTCTGATTTATATTCGCAACCAGACCTTCCTGATGGCTTTATCGAGGTCATGCTAGAGGCCAGAAAATATGGGCTCTATAACGGCTGCTCTTTCCCTTTGCGTGGACCTCGTGGCGAGTTCGGGATCTTTTCCTTGATCACTGCAGATCCTGATTTTGATGTTAAAGAGGCCGTGAAAGGAGTAAGGGGGATGATCGATTACGTTCTTGATGCAGCAATCCGTGTCTGTACAGAGGTATATCCTAGAAACCCCCTTACGTTGCGTGAGATTGAGTGTCTCATTTGGTTGGCTGACGGGAAAACAGCTATTGAAACCGGAAAGATCTTGGGTATCACGCCTCGTACAGTTAATTCTCACGCGTCATCCGCTGTCTCCAAACTGGGCGCCAGTAGTCGCACTCATGCCATCCTATTGGCAGCGATGGGGGGGATGATGCAGCCGGATTTGGCTGATGTATCTATCCGGAATCACACCGATTGATCGCCAGCCAGCCTTTGCTGCCCTTCTAACAGCGCTCTGCTTGCTTGGAGGCAAGCCGTCAAAAACGTCATCTCGAGTGCTGAGGCGCTTAAAAGTGGGTTGTCGCTGAGTAAGATTTCTAGCTCCCAGCCAGACTGCGGATAAAAAATCCCTATCGGCTTTCGGATATGTTTCGCCAGACAGGCGATCTCATCAAATCCGATAAACGTGGGATCTCCCACCTTTAACCATCGCATGATTGTTGCCTTGGATACACCACACACATCAGCCGCATTTTTTACGGTGATGTGATGGGTCTCAAGAACCCATTTGAGCCTTTCCTTGGCCTTCACTCTGAACTCTGCCACATCCTTTGGCACTGACTTCATACAAGCTCCGCTTGCACACAGGCATAAAATTATTTTAATGCAATTGTCATAAGTGCCAATGCTTTTGAACAAAAATGATCACTTTGCCGTTTTACCCCCACTAGATTTGTTTCTTCGACTTGTCGGACAATGTTTATCGCCAACCACAGAAGATTGGCTCCGTCAAGGTCTCAATTTGAGACCCCCCCAAGGCGAAATTTATTTGTTATGGTGCTTGACGTCTTTTATAGACGGATCTCAAAGAATGAACGCTCAGGCCTAGTCAACTCGAGCGGAGAAAAAACAGAACAGGAAATGATATGTCGTTGAATACCGCAAATTACCAGAGCTTGGCCGGCGATGCGGCACTGCTGGAGCGAGAAGGCTTGTTTGAGCAGGCCAAGTCCTACTGGCTGCAAGCCGCCCGTGTTGCCAGCGCCGAAAACCGGCTGTGGGCTGAAAACCGTGCCCGTGCTTGCGAGATGCGCGAAATGCGGATCGCGGCAAAACGCACGAGGAAGGCGGCGTGAATAATAAGCCTGCTGTCAGTGAATTCAGGTTACTGGCCACCGAGGCCAGTGAACTTGAGCAAAGCGGAAGATTTGAAGCTGCCGCGCGTCTGTGGCATAGCGCCTCGGAGTGTGCCAAGCGCACCGATAATGCGACATGGGCACATTGCCGAGCCTATCGCTGCGCTTTTTTACATGGCAAGAGCGGCGGCAAGGAATATCGTGAATTAATGGAGTTGATTGGCATGCCCCGTTAATACCTTGCGCGGTGAAGTTATTTCCCCGCGCAGTATTTAAAACTTGCATGGAGATATTATGCGCGCCACGTCGCGCGGTCACAGGGCCATCCCCTGGGGTGCCCTGTGCCGGCGTGATGTTACGTCACGTTATTCGTTCATTGTTTAACGCCTTTTAAAAATAAGGACTTGATATGGCTTTAAAAAATACTGCCCTCACCGGGCAGGGCCCCGTTGCACCCGCAACTCGCCGTTTGGCTTATTTCGCCACCCTGGCATTGATGACATTGCTCATTGCCCTGTCGGTCATTCACCCCGCCCATGCCGAGGACTTGCTCTCCAGTGGCGCAGCCACGGTGAACGAGACCTTTGGCGAAGGCTCGACCTTCTCCAAGTGGCTCATCCTGGGTGAAGCCGTCTTTGCCATCTTCATGTACATCAAGACCAAAAACATGATGGTACTCGGCGGCATTGCCGTGGTGATTGTGTTCTTGAACATAGCGTTCGGCCTCACCGTGTAAGGAGTGCGTCATGTCTTCGGAAAACGACCTGCAACGCTACCGCTTTCCGAAAACGCTGACGCAGCAGCGCCGCCTCTTTGGATTACCGCTCGATGAAGCCATTCCCACCCTGCCGGTGGTGGCTTGGGGCGTCTATATCGGCAAGGCCTTGTTTGGCCTGATTGCGGCGGCGCTGATTTGGTGGGCCATACGGGGTGCCAAGCGAGGCAAGGGCTCGATGTGGCTCTACAACCTGCTCTATTGGCATCTGCCCACCGTGCTGTTTCGCAGTGTTTTCAAGACCCTGCCTGATTCGAGTTTCCGGCAGTGGATTAAGTAACCCCGTCCCACTAGAGCGAATTTACCATGGAACTCAACGCCCGCCAGTCGAGCAATAAAGTCCTCGCCCTGCTGTTTGT
>CAZIZA010000125.1:0-10492 GCA_964543555.1 uncultured Pseudomonas sp. | reverse complement strand
TGCTGTACTGGGTGGTCAACAACTGCCTGTCCATCGCCCAGCAGTGGTACATTACCCGCCGGATCGAAGCAGCAACGAAAGCGGCCAACGCCTGATTCGCCGAGGCTTCCAAGCATCAAGCAAACGCCCCATGATTGGGGCGTTTTGCTATCCGAGCATTTATCGTAGGAGCGAGCTCTGATCGCGAATCGCTGTTATCCACAGCTCTTCTTCCGCGCGCCTACCAGCCCTGTAAACATCGAGTAAACCGCCATGAACCATGCCCGAGACACCATTGCCGCCGTTGCTACCGCCCAGGGTCGTGGTGGCGTGGGCATCGTGCGGGTATCCGGTCCACTGGCTGGTCAATTGGCTCAGGCCATCTGCAGACGTGAGTTGAAGCCACGCTTCGCTCATCATGGGCCATTCTATGGCGAGAGCGAGCTGACGCTGGATGAAGGTCTGGCCATCTACTTTCCCGGCCCAAACTCCTTTACCGGCGAAGACGTGCTGGAGCTTCAGGGCCACGGCGGCCCGGTGGTGCTCGATCTGCTGCTGCGCCGCTGCATGGCGCTGGGGGCACGCCTGGCGCGTCCCGGTGAGTTCAGCGAACGCGCCTTCCTCAATGACAAGCTCGACCTGGCCCAAGCCGAAGCCATTGCCGACCTGATCGAGGCCAGCTCCGAGCAGGCCGCTCGCAATGCGCTGCGTTCGCTGCAGGGTGAGTTCTCCAAACGCGTGCATGCGTTGACCGAATCGCTGATCCAACTGCGCATCTACGTCGAAGCCGCCATCGACTTCCCCGAGGAGGAAATCGACTTCCTCGCCGATGGCCATGTACTGAACCAGCTCGATACAGTTCGCGCAGACTTATCCACAGTGCTGCGTGAGGCAGGGCAAGGCGCCCTACTGCGTGACGGTATGACCGTGGTAATCGCCGGCCGTCCCAATGCCGGCAAGTCCAGCCTGCTCAATTCCCTGGCTGGGCGTGAAGCAGCCATCGTCACCGACATCGCCGGCACCACGCGCGACGTGTTGCGCGAACATATCCACATCGATGGTATGCCCCTTCACGTGGTCGACACCGCCGGCCTGCGTGATACCGACGACCAAGTTGAGCGAATTGGTGTGGAACGTGCGCTCAAGGCCATCAGCGAGGCGGATCGCGTGCTGCTGGTAGTGGACTCCACTGCGCCGGAAGCCGCCGATCCCTTTGCCCTCTGGCCCGAGTTTCTGGAGCAGCGTCCGGATCCGGCACGAGTCACCCTGATCCGCAACAAGGCCGACCTCTCCGGCGAAGCGGTAGCGCTGGAAACCAGCGCCGATGGCCACGTAACGCTGAGCCTGTCCGCCAAATCCGCCGAAGGCCTCGAGCTGCTGCGCGAGCACCTGAAAGCCTGCATGGGTTATCAACAGACTGCAGAAAGCGGCTTCAGCGCGCGCCGCCGCCACCTGGAGGCCCTGCACCAGGCCGAACAGTACCTCGAGCACGGCCGCAATCAGCTCACCCTGATGGGCGCTGGCGAGCTACTGGCAGAAGACCTGCGCATGGCTCAACAAGCCCTGGGCGAGATCACTGGCGCCTTCAGCAGCGACGACCTGCTGGGACGGATCTTCTCCAGCTTCTGCATCGGCAAGTGAAACTTGATGCGGCCGCGCACTCCCGTAAAGTAGAGCGCCTGATTCCCCTCTGACTGTGAAATCTGCGAGGTTCATGTGACACGGATGTGGATGGTACGCGGCGAAGGCGGCAGCCTGTATGAAGCCTTCCGCGAGCACGGCGTCGCCGCCATCGGCTGGAGCCAACTGGCTGAACAAGCCAAGCCTGGCGTTAGCCGCAAACAGTTGATTGCCTTGTACCAATCCATGGATCCCCAGGCGAAGCAAGGCCGGGTGATCTCAGGCGCCTCCCAGGTCTGGCGTTTCGTCAACGAAATACAGCCGGGTGACTGGATCATCACTTACTCGCCCGCCAACCGCCTGTACGCCGTCGGCAAGGTAACAGGCGCAGCCGAACATCAACCGCAAACGGCCGAACAAGGCATGGCCCTGGTGCGCAAGGTGCAATGGCAAGCGCAGGAACTGGCGCGTGATAGCCTCGGTACGGCCACCAAGAACAGCCTCGGCTCGACTCTGACCTTGTTCGAAGTGCCTGCCAAAGCAGTCGCCGACGTGCTGGCAGCGCTCAAGGGTAAACCGGCAGAGCCAGTGGAAGATGACAGCGAAGAAGCTGCCGCCGACCCGCTAGCCGATATCGAAGAACGCGCACGGGAACAGATCAAAGACCTGATCATCGAGCTCGACGACAAGGAAATGCAGGAGCTGGTGGCCGGCATCCTCCGCGCCATGGGCTACAAGACCCAGGTGTCGCCCGATGGCCCTGACCGTGGCAAGGACATCGTCGCCTCACCGGATGGTTTTGGCTTCGAGCATCCGCGCATCGTCGTCGAGGTCAAACACCGCAGCGGCAAGATGGGCAGCCAGCAAATCCGCAGCTTCCTCGGTGGCCGGCACAAGGATGACCGTGGCCTCTACGTCAGCACTGGCGGTTTCAGCAGGGACGCCCAGTACGAAGCCGAACGCGCCTCCATCCCCCTGGCCTTGTGGACACTCGAACATGTGGTGCGCGCCCTGATCGAGCACTACGACGCCACCGACGCCGAAACCAAACGTCTCGTCCCGCTCAAGCGCCTCTACTGGCCCGCTTGATCCCAAGGAACTCCAACGTGAACAGCACAGCACAACAGACCGAACGCTTCCTGGCCATCCTCACCTCACTCGGTGGCAGCGCTGGCAACCAGCGCATGCAGGAAGCCCTCGGCTGGCAAGACAGCACCTACCAGCGCATCAAACAGCACCTGCTCGATGAAGGCCGCATCCGCACGGGCCGTGGCCGAGGCGGTTCGGTCGCCTTGAGTGAGGCCACTGCAGCCCCGGCAGCGCCCAAACCCAGCGCACCGGCCAAAACCGCTGCGCCGCAAAGCGCAGACACCAAACCCGCACCGGTGACTGAACTGGACTATGCCGACAAGCTGTGGAAAACCGCCGACAAGCTACGCGGCAACATGGAGCCCAGCGATTACAAGCACGTCGCCCTCGGCCTGATCTTCCTCAAGTACATCTCCGACGCCTTCGAGACGCGTCATAAAGAGCTGCTCGAAGAAGACCCGCAAGCTGCCGAAGACAAGGACGAATACCACGCCGACAACATCTTCTGGGTGCCGCGTGAAGCGCGCTGGACGCACCTGCAGGCCAACGCCAAGCAAAGCAGCATCGGCACCCTGATCGACGACGCCATGCGCGCCATCGAGAAGGACAACGAATCGCTCAAAGGCGTGCTGCCCAAGGACTACGCCCGCCCTGCGCTGAACAAGGTCATGCTCGGCGAGCTGATCGACCTGATCTCCGGCATTGCCCTCAACGAAAAAGGCGACAAATCCAAGGACGTGCTCGGCCGCGTCTACGAATATTTCCTCGGCCAGTTCGCCGGCGCCGAAGGCAAGCGCGGCGGCGAGTTCTACACCCCACGCAGCGTGGTACGCACCCTGGTGGAAATGCTCGAACCTTACAAAGGCCGCATCTACGACCCCTGCTGCGGCAGCGGCGGCATGTTCGTGCAGAGCGAAAAGTTCGTCGACGAGCACGGCGGGCGCATCGGCGACATCGCCATCTACGGCCAGGAAAGCAACTACACCACCTGGCGCCTGTGCAAGATGAACCTCGCCGTGCGCGGCATCGACAGCGACATCCGCTGGAACAACGAAGGCAGCTTCCACAAGGACGAACTGCGCGACCTCAAGGCCGACTTCATCCTCGCCAACCCACCGTTCAACATCTCCGACTGGGGTGGCGAGCGCCTGCGTGACGACGTGCGCTGGGCCTACGGCACGCCGCCCGCCGGCAATGCCAACTACGCCTGGCTGCAGCACATCCTCCACCACCTCAGCCCCCACGGCTTTGCCGGCGTGGTGCTGGCCAACGGCTCGATGAGCAGCCAGCAGAGCGGCGAAGGCGACATCCGCCAGGCCATGATCGAAGCCGGCGTGATCGACTGCATGGTCGCCCTGCCGGGGCAACTGTTCTACTCCACGCAGATCCCCGCCTGCCTGTGGATACTGGCCAAGGATCGCAGCAACGGCCTGGTGAAGAACAGCAAACTGCGTGACCGCCGTGGCGAAATCCTGTTTATCGACGCGCGCAACATGGGCGCCCTGGTCGACCGCACCCGCCGTGAACTGCACGACGACGATGTGGCCAGAATCGCCGCCACCTACCACGCCTGGCGTGGCGAAGCGGATGCCGGCCCCTACGCCGACATTCCCGGCTTCTGCAAGGCCGCCTCGCTCGACGATGTTCGCAAGCATGGTCATGTGCTCACACCGGGGCGCTATGTCGGCGCCGCCGCGCAGGAGGAAGACGGCGAACCCTTCGAGCAGAAGATGCAGCGCCTGACCGCGCAATGGCGCGAGCAACAGGCTCAGGCGGCCAAGCTCGATGCCGCCATCGAGCACAACCTCAAAACCCTCGGATTCTGAGCGGAGGCCCAGCATGGCAGACGAAACCCTCGACCTGACCCCACTGCAGCGCGCCATCGAACGCCTGGACGAAGGCTGGAAGCGCTACCAGCAGGACATCAGCGATACGCAGATCCGCGATGGCCTGATCCAGCGCTTCGAGTTCACCTATGAAATCAGCCACAAGATGCTCAAGCGCCACCTTGAAGCCACCTCGGCAAGCCCCAGCGAGCTGGACGGCATCAGCTTTGCCGACTTGATCCGCAGCGGCAACGAACGCGGCCTGCTGCTCAGCGACTGGCCGCATTGGCGGCGCTTTCGCGATATGCGCGGCAAAACCAGCCACACCTACGATGAAGCCATCGCTCTGGAAGTGGTGGCCAGCATTCCCGACTTCCAGCGCGAAGCGACCTACCTCCTCGAACAGTTGCAGGATGCCCAAGCGTGAGCGAACCCCAGATCGACATTCGCCCCGACCACTGGGCCATCGTCCGCGACATCCTCCAGCGCCATGTGCCGCAGTATGCCGTGTGGGCCTTTGGCTCCCGCGCCAAATGGACGGCCAAGGAATATTCCGACCTGGATCTGGCCATCATCACCGACAGCCCGCTGCCGCTGGCCACCAGCGCCGCACTGGCCGAGGACTTTTCCGAATCGGACTTGCCGTGGAAGGTGGATATCGTCGATTGGGCGGAAACCAGTGAGACGTTTAGGAAGATTATCGAGAGAGATCGGGTGGTGGTGCAGGAGGTAAAAGGAAGCTTGAACGTGGAAGATGAATGGCCACTTCTCACTCTCCGCGAGGCTGGAGTTTCTTTAACCGATTGTGACCATCGGACACCGCCTGCAGCGGAGGTGGGCTATCCCTATGTAGCAATTCCCCAACTTCGAGGCGGTCGTATCGAGCTACGAAGTGCTAGGAAAATCACTCCAGAACATTTTGCAGAATGGACGCGCAAAGCGAAGCCCTCTGAAAATGATGTTGTACTTTCACGCCGCTGCAATCCTGGTGAAACTGCATTTGTATCGCAAGAATCTGAATTTGCACTTGGACAGAACTTAGTTTTGCTTCGTGCAAATGGAGATCATATTTATCCGCCGTTTCTACGCTGGATGACACAAGGCCCAGACTGGTGGGATCAAGTAAAAAAATTCATCAACGTCGGCGCAGTTTTTGACAGCCTGAAATGTGCTGACGTACCGAAATTTGAACTTAAAGTTCCACCATTCAAAGAACAACGCGCCATTGCCCATATCCTCGGCACGCTCGACGACAGAATCGAACTCAACAGGCGGATGAACGAAACGCTGGAAACCATGGCCCGCAGCCTATTCAAGTCTTGGTTCGTCGATTTCGATGGTGTGCCAGCGGAAGGTATGCATGAGTCGGAACTGGGTTTGATTCCTAAAGGTTGGAATGTCATCTCGTTTGGCGACGTTGCGCAGCAAGGCAAGGGCACGGTCACCCCTTTGGCATCGCCCGAGGAAGTATTTACTCATTACAGTCTGCCTGCGTTTGACATCGCTCAACTGCCTGTACAAGAGCTAGGCGAAGCCATCAAGAGCAATAAGACGCCAGTACCGAATGAGTCAGTACTTGTTTCTAAACTCAACCCACATATCCCGCGTATATGGTTGGTTGGTGATGCAGGGCATAATGCAGTTTGTTCGACGGAGTTCATCGTCTGGACGCCCAAGCAACCCGCAAATAGCGCATTCATTTATGTGCTGGCATCGTCAGTCGAGTTCAACAGCGCCATGCGTCAACTCGTGACTGGAACCTCGAACAGCCATCAGCGTGTCAAACCTGAGCAACTTGCAAATATTCGCGTCATCGCAGCAAATGACGAGGCAATCTCAAAATTTTCCGTACAGGTAAAGCCGTTGATGGAAAAAATTCTCCATCATCGCCAGCAAAACCAACAACTCGCCCAACTACGCGACACCCTGCTACCCAAACTGATTTCCGGTGAAGTGCGTATCAGGGACGCCGAACGCCTTGCGGAGACGGCCTGATGGCTTTTCTATCCGAAGCAGCAATCGAACAGGGACTGATCGAACAGCTCGCCGCGCTGGGTTGGTCTGCCACCGGCGATGAGCTGATCGGCCCCGACGGCAAGATGCCGGAGCGCGACAGCCATGATCAGGTCATCCTGCACAAGCGCCTGGAAAGCGCCGTGGCCCGGCTCAACCCGCACCTGCCGGACGAGCCGCGCCAGGAGGCTGTGCGCAAGCTGACCCAGCACGAGCTGCCCAACCTGCTGGAGGAAAACCGCCGTATTCATCACCTGCTGATCGAGGGCGTAGACGTCGAATACTTCGCCGCCGACGGCCAGCTCACCGCCGGCAAGGTGCGTTTGCTGGATTTTGAAAACCCCACCAATAACGACTGGCTGGCAGTACGCCAGTTGGTGGTGATCAGCGGCACGCACAAGCGCCGGCCGGATGTGGTGCTGTTCGTCAACGGCCTGCCGTTGGTGGTGATCGAGCTGAAGGCGCCGGGCAGTGCCGGGGCCAATCTGCTCGGTGCCTTCAACCAGTTGCAGACCTACAAGCAGCAGATCGCCGCGCTGTTTCGCAGCAACACCGTGCTGGTCACTTCCGATGGTATCGCCGCGCGGGTCGGCTCGTTGTCCGCCGATCTGGAGCGCTTTATGCCCTGGCGTACCACCGACGGCACGCAGATTCTGCCCAAGGGCCAGCCGGAACTGCCGACGCTGATCGAAGGCGTGTTCGAGCCACGGCGCTTTCTCGACCTGCTGCGCTGGTTCACCGCCTTCGGCGAAACCGGCGACGGGCTGGTAAAGATCATCGCCGGTTACCACCAGTACCACGCGGTCAACCTGGCGCTGGCTTCGACCATCCGCGCCACCTTCAGCGGCCAGACCGAAGACCCGGCCCATTACGGCTTGCCCAGCGTGCACACGCAGCCACGCGGCGACCGCAAGGCCGGGGTGATCTGGCATACCCAGGGCAGCGGCAAGAGCCTGTTGATGGCCTTCTACGCCGGGCGCCTGGTGCAGCACCCGGCCATGCACAACCCGACGCTGGTGGTGCTCACCGACCGTAACGACCTGGACGACCAACTGTTCGCCACCTTCGCCATGTGCAAGGAGCTGATCCGCCAGACGCCGGTGCAGGCCGAAAGCCGCGAGGATTTGCAGCGCCTGCTGGCCCGCGCCAGTGGCGGGGTGATCTTCACCACCCTGCAGAAGTTCGGCGAGGTGGCCGAACCGCTGACCCTGCGCGATAACGTGGTGGTGATCGCCGATGAAGCGCACCGCAGCCAGTACGGCCTGAAAGCCAAGGTGGACAGGAAAACCGGCGACATCTCCTACGGCTTCGCCAAGTACATGCGCGACGCCTTGCCCAATGCCTCGTTCATCGGCTTTACCGGCACGCCCATCGAGGCCGCCGATGTGAATACGCCGGCGTTGTTCGGCAAATACATCGACGTTTACGACATCAGCCGCGCGGTGGAAGACGGCGCCACCGTGCCGATCTACTACGAATCGCGCCTGGCTCGCATCGAGCTGAACGAAGACGAGAAGCCCACCCTCGATGACGAAATTGAAGCCTTGTTCGAGGGCACCGATAGCGACGAAAAGGAAAAGCTCAAGGGCCGCGCCGCTGCCGTGGAGCGCCTGGTCGGCAGCGAAAAGCGCCTGGCGCTGATCGCCCAAGACCTGGTCACGCACCTGGAGGAACGCCTTGTCGCGCTGGACGGCAAGGCCATGGCGGTGTGCATGAGCCGGGAAATCTGTGTGGATCTGTACAACGCCATCATCAAGCTGCGCCCAGACTGGCATAGCGACGACGATGCCCAGGGCGTAGTCAAGGTGGTGATGACCGGCACCGCCAGCGATCACAGCTCATGGCAAGTACATATCGGCAACAAGGCCCGCCGCGATGCCCTGGCCCGCCGCGCCAAGGATCCGCGCGACCCACTGAAACTGGTGATCGTGCGTGACATGTGGCTGACCGGCTTCGACGCGCCGTGCATGCACACCCTGTATGTGGATAAACCCATGAAGGGCCACGGCCTGATGCAGGCCATCGCCCGCGTCAACCGTGTGTTCCGCGACAAACCGGCGGGGCTGATCGTCGATTACATCGGCATCGCGCAGAACCTCAAATCCGCCCTGGCGCAGTATTCGCCACGGGACAAGGAAAACACCGGCATCGATGAGGCCAAGGCCATCGCGCAATTGCTCGAGCGCTATGAGGTGGTGCGCGCCATGTACCACGGCTTCGATTACCTCAGCGCCTTGCAGGGCACACCACAACAACGCCTGGTGATGATGGCCGGCGCCATCGAGTGGATTCTCGACAAGCAGCAGCAATGGGCCGCGGCTGAAACCACCGAGCAAGGCAAGAAGGCCGCACACCGCCGCTACCAGGATGCCGTGCTGGCCCTGTCCAAGGCCTATGCGCTGTCTGCAGCCTCGGATCAGGGCGTGGCCATCCGTGAGGAAGTCGGCTTCTTCCAGGCCATCCGCGAGGCCTTGCTCAAGAGCGCGAGCGGTTCGGGGCTGACCTCGCAGGAGCGCGACCTGGCCATCCGCCAGATCGTCAGCCGCGCCGTGGTGTCCACCGAGATTGTGGATATCCTCAAGGCTGCCGGCATTCAGTCGCCGGACATTTCCATCCTCTCCGACGAGTTTCTCGCCGAAGTGCAGCAGATGGAGAAGAAGAACCTGGCGCTGGAAGCCCTGCGCAAGCTGCTCAACGACGGCATCCGCTCACGCAGCCAGAGCAACGTGGTGCAGACCAAGGCGTTCTCCCAGCGCCTGGAAGAGGCTATCGCCCGTTACCACGCCAACGCCATCACCACCGCCGAGGTACTGCAGGAGCTGATCAAGATTGCCAAGGACATCCGCGCCGCCCGTGCGCGCGGTGAAGAGCAAGGCCTGAGCCCCGATGAAATCGCCTTCTACGATGCCCTGGCGGATAACGATTCAGCACTGCAGGTGCTCGGTGATGACAAGCTCAAGCTGATCGCCCACGAATTGCTGATGAAGCTCAAGGACAACTTGTCGGTGGATTGGGCACGCCGCGATGCTGCCCGCGCGCGCATGCGCGTACTGGTCAAACGCATCCTGCGACACTACGGTTATCCGCCAGACCTGCAAGATGCAGCGGTACAAACCGTGCTGCAGCAGGCCGAACAGCTCTCGTCCACCTGGACGCTGCCCGGCTATGCGGGCTCCATGTAGCTCGCTGACCATTCTCTGTGCATAACCGGCATCGCAATGGTGCCGGCTGTTTTGCATGCTTATCCACAGATCCTTGTAGGGGCGAATTCATTCGCGATGCCTACTGTCTACGGTGCCAAAACCTATCGCGGATAAATCCGCTCCTACTGTCCGTGCGGCGTGCCAGGCTGCGTTCCGTTCGCGAAGCAGTACAGCGGCATCTCAAACAAGCAGACTTGTTCATCAACGGCTCTCCCGCTAACCGACGTTGCCACGAATTGAGCGTGGCGCTTGCCCGCTCCCTGCGCAGGCTCATATCGATCAACGCCAACCACGCATTTCGTTGAGTTATTCAGGCCCAAATAAACCCTGTGGAAAACCGCCCATAAACTCTGCCCATAACCCTATGACAAAGCTGGGCGTAACCATGCCTGTGGGTAACCAGCACTTCCATCCACAGTGGTTCAGCAGCTTTCTCAGTGGAACCCAGCAGGAACGGCACAGCCTTATCATTCGCTGTACATCAGACAGGACGTGGCCTATAGCGTGTTATCCACAGAAACGCCTAGCTCTATACATAAACATAAAGAACAAGCTTTATAAAAATTCTCTCTTTCTATTCTTTATAAGCCTGAGCGTATTGCTCATGGGTAAGAGAGTGATCAGGTAAAGAGGTCGATGAGGCAGGCCAGTGCCATCAGATTGGCTATTTTTTGTGCAGAAGGCTTCATTCAGCAGGCTTAAGTCCCTATACTTGCCGCCTTTCTTTCAGACCCCTTTCTCAACAGGCACGAGGTGCGTGGT
>CAZIZA010000124.1:0-10622 GCA_964543555.1 uncultured Pseudomonas sp. | reverse complement strand
CCTGGCGACCATCGTCCAGGCGGTCAAGAGCGCGCTGGAGCAATCGCCGCCCGAGTTGGCCTCGGACATCGCCGAGCGCGGCCTGGTGCTGACCGGTGGTGGCGCGCTGCTGCGTGACCTGGACAAGCTGCTCTCGCAGGAAACCGGCCTGCCGGTGATCGTCGCCGAAGACCCGCTGACCTGCGTCGCCCGTGGTGGCGGCAAGGCGCTGGAGATGATGGATCGTCACGCCATGGATCTGCTCTCCACCGAGTAAGGTTCACTTCGCGTGCCTGCCGTGCCGCCTCCGGGCGGCACGCGCACATTCGAGCATTGCAGTACACTCGGCCCAATCTTCGCCTGACCGGTTCGCCCTTCGCATGAATCCGCGTGTTTACCGCCCCTGTGGCACACAAGGAGCAGGACATTAAGCCGCTCTTCGCCAAAGGCCCCTCGCTGGGCATTCGCCTGCTGGTATTCGCCGTGCTGTCGGCGGTGCTGATGGTGGTCGATGCCCGCTTCGAGACGCTCAAACCGATGCGCAGCCAGATGGGCCTGGTGCTCACGCCTTTCTACTGGTTGGCCGATGTGCCTGTGCGTATCTGGGACGGTGCGACGCAGCAGATCTCCTCGCGAAGTGAGCTGATGGCCGAGAACGAGAAGCTCAAGGCCGAAGCGCTGCTGCTGCAGCGGCGCCTGCAGAAACTGGCTGCGCTCACCGAGCAGAACGTGCGCCTGCGCGAGTTGCTCAACTCGGCTGCGCTGGTGGATGAGGAGGTGCTGGTCAGCGAACTGATCGGCGTCGATCCCAACCCCTACACCCACCGTATTTTGATCGACAAGGGCGAGAAGGATGGGGTGTTTCTCGGTCAACCGGTGCTCGATGCGCGCGGGCTGATGGGCCAGGTGGTCGAGATCATGCCCTACACCTCGCGCGTGCTCCTGCTGACCGACAACACCCATAGCATTCCGGTGCAGGTCAATCGCAACGGCCTGCGCGCCATCGCCGTCGGTACCGGCAACCCGGAGCGCCTGGAGCTGCGTCACGTCGCCGATACCGCCGATATCAAGGAAGGCGATCTGCTGGTCAGCTCCGGTATGGGTCAGCGCTTTCCGGCCGGCTACCCGGTGGCCACGGTCAAGGAAGTGATTCACGACTCCGGCCAGCCTTTCGCCATCGTCCGTGCCGTACCGACCGCTGCGCTCAATCGCAGCCGTTATCTGCTGCTGGTATTCTCCGACCGGCGTACGCCCGAGCAGCGTGCCACTGACTCCGCTGAAGCCCAGGAGGCTGCCGACCGCGAAGCTGAGCGGGCGCGCGAAAACGGCGAGTCCGGCGCTGACACACCGGCTGCAGGCGCCCCTGCCGACGCACCTGCCGAGGAGGGCAACTGATGGCTGGCGTACACCCCCGTAATGGCTGGGTGATCTGGCTGAGCCTGGCGCTCGGTCTGTTGCTGAGCGTTTCGCCGCTGCCCGAGTTCATGCAGATGGGCCGGCCTCTGTGGGTTGCCTCGATTCTCACCTACTGGGTGCTGGCGTTGCCGCACCGCGTTGGTATGACCACCGCCTGGATTCTGGGGCTGGCCCAGGACGTGCTATTCGGTACGCTGCTGGGCCAGAATGCACTGATTCTGACCCTGATCACGTTCCTGGTGCTGAGTCTGCATCAGCGTTTGCGTATGTTTCCCATGTGGCAGCAGAGCATGGTGCTGATGGTGGTGTTCGGCCTTGCCCAATTGGTTCAGCTGTGGCTCAACGCCCTTACGGGCAGCCGTCCGCCGACTCTGGCTTTCGTTTTGCCGGCGTTGGTCAGTGCTCTGCTCTGGCCCTGGATCTGCGCCATCCTGCGCAGCCTGCACGTGCGCCTCAACGTCAACTGACCGCTGCCAGGCGCCTGGCTGCGGTTGCTCCTGGGAGATATCCGCATGGCCAAGTTGTTTCTGGCTTCCGCCTCGCCCCGTCGCCGTGAATTGCTGGCGCAGATCGCCGTGCCCTGCGCCACACACATTGCCTCGATAGATGAAACACCCTTGCCAGGCGAGCCTGCGACAGCCTATGTAGAGCGTCTGGCGCGGGAAAAGGCGCGTGCTGCGCTGCTCGCGTTGGGCGAATCTGCCGACGCCGTGGTACTGGGGGCGGATACCGCCGTGGTGCTGGACGGTCAGATACTCGGTAAACCGCAGGATTTCGCCGATTACAGTCGCATGCTGCGTGGCTTGTCAGGGCGCGTGCATCAGGTGCTGACGGCCGTAGCCCTGGTCACCACGCAGCGTGAGGCGACGCAGGTGGTGGGCAGTGAAGTGACCTTTCGTCACCTCAGTGATGCCGAAATCGCCGCCTATTGGTCCAGCGGCGAACCCTGCGACAAAGCCGGCGGTTATGGTATTCAGGGATTGGCAGCGGTATTCGTCAGTCGCATCGAAGGCAGCTATTCGGCTGTAGTCGGACTGCCGCTGTGCGAGACGGCGCAGCTACTCGGTGATTTCGGTATCGCCTGCTGGCAAGAACAGGCTACGAAATGAACTATCTGCCACGCTGAGCGGGCAGTGAATCCAGCGGGATGGATACATGAGCGAAGAGATTCTGATCAATATCACGCCGATGGAGTCGCGCGTGGCGGTGGTGGAAAACGGCGTGCTGCAGGAAGTGCATGTCGAGCGCACGCAGAAGCGCGGCATCGTCGGCAACATCTACAAGGGCAAGGTCGTGAGGGTGCTGCCTGGCATGCAGGCGGCATTCGTCGATATCGGCCTGGAGCGGGCGGCGTTCATCCATGCCTCGGAAATCTCCACTCGCGAAGGGGCGGCGGTCGAACCGATCAGTGCTCTGGTCCACGAAGGGCAGAGCCTCACCGTGCAGGTCACCAAGGATCCGATTGGCAGCAAGGGCGCGCGCCTGACCACCCAGTTGTCGATCCCCTCGCGTTACCTGGTGTACATGCCGCGTACCAGCCATGTCGGTATCTCGCTGAAGATCGAGGATGAATCCGAGCGCGAGCGACTGAAACAAGTGGTTGCCGACTGTGTCGCCGCCGAAGGCATCGAGGAGACCGGTGGCTTTATCCTGCGCACCGCCGCCGAGGGCGCCGGTGCGGATGAAATTTTGATCGATATCCGCTACCTGCGCCGTTTGTGGGATCAGATCGGCGCACAGATTCAGCATGCCAGGGCGCCGGTGGTGATCTACGAGGATCTGTCCCTGGCGCTGCGTACCCTGCGTGATCTGGTCAGTCCGCGTACCGAGAAGATCCGCGTGGACTCGCGGGAAACCTTTCAGAGGATCACCCAGTTCGTTGCCGAATTGATGCCGGAAATTGCCGACCGCCTGGAGCACTATCCTGGCGAGCGGCCGATCTTCGACCTGTACGGTGTCGAAGACGAAATCCAGCGCGCACTGGAGCGCAAGGTGCCGTTGAAGTCCGGCGGCTATCTGGTGGTCGATCCGGCCGAGGCGATGAGCACCATCGACGTCAATACCGGCGCCTTCGTCGGCCATCGCACCCTCGAAGAAACCATCTTCAAGACCAACCTCGAGGCGGCTACGGCCATCGCCCGCCAACTGCGTCTGCGCAACCTGGGCGGCATCATCATCATCGACTTCATCGACATGGAGGACGAAGAGCACCAGCGCCAGGTGCTGCGCACCCTGGAGAAGCAGCTCGAGCGCGATCACGCCAAGACCAATATCATTGGCATCACCGAGCTCGGTCTGGTGCAGATGACCCGCAAGCGCACGCGCGAGAGTCTCGAGCAGATCCTCTGCGAGCCCTGCAGCGCCTGTCAGGGGCGCGGCAAACTGAAGACGCCGGAAACCATCTGCTACGAGATCTTCCGCGAGATCCTGCGCGAAGCGCGTGCCTACCAGGCGGAAAGCTATCGGGTGTTGGCCAACCAGAAGGTGGTCGATCGCCTGCTCGATGAAGAGTCGGGCAACGTCGCCGATCTGGAAGCCTTCATCGGACGTACCATCAAGTTCCAGGTGGAAACCATGTACTCTCAGGAACAATACGACGTGGTGCTGCTCTGAGCGCGGGGGCTGCCGAGGTGAGCGCCCTGGCGCGCCTCTTTTCCGCGCTGCTGCGCTGGGGCTTGGGCTTGTGCGCCGCTGTGTTGGTGCTGGCGGCGCTATACGTCAGTCTGGGCCGTGAGCTGGTGCCGTTAGTAGCCGAATATCGGCTCGAGCTGGAAGACCGTGCCACGGCCCAGTTGGGTGTGCCGGTGCGCATCGGTCGTCTCGAAGGCCGTTGGCAGGGTTTTGCCCCGGTACTGGAGGCGCATGACGTGCGTCTGGGTAGCGACGAGGAAGGCTTGAGCCTGGAGCGGGTACAACTGGTACCGGACGTGGGCGGCAGCCTGCTGGCACGCCAGCCGCGCATCGCCCACCTGCAGTTCGACGGCCTGCAATTGAACGTACAGCAGAACGCCGAAGGTGGCTGGCAGTTACAAGGGATGCCGCAGCGCAGCGGTCCCGAGGTGAATGTCGAGCAGCTACTGGAACAGTTGCAGATCGTTCACCGCATCAGCCTGCTCGACAGCCGTGTGGTGGTGCAGCCGCTGGATCAGGAGCCGCTGCTGCTCAGCTACGTCAACCTGAGCCTGCGCTATGGCAACAACACCCAGCGTCTCGACGGCCGCCTGCTGCTGCCTGATGGGCAACCGGTGGCGCTGCGTTTGCGCACGCGCATGCAGCCCGAGAGTTGGCGCGAGGCACAATCCGAGCTTTATCTAAGCCTGCCGCAGAGCGACTGGGCTGCCTGGATGCCGAAATCGCTGCTCGGTGACTGGCAGTTACAGCGTCTGCAGGCTGGTGGAGAGCTGTGGCTGGAGGGCCATGGCCTGGCCCTGGACAAAGGTGCCTTGCGCCTGCATGCCCCCGAGCTGGTCGGCGGCCAGGCCAAGCATGAAGCGGTGACGCTCAAGGACCTGGCTTTCAATGCCTTTTTCACTCAAGACAAGCAGGGCGTGCGGGCGCAGATCGACTCCCTGGCCCTGACCCATGGTGAGCAGCGCATCGGCGAATTGCACCTGAACCTGAAGCAAAAGGATGTGGGCGAGCCTGACGAGCGCTGGGCGCTGACGGCTGATCGTCTCGATCTTGCGGCCTGGGCGCCGCTGGTGCAGGCGCTGGTGCCGATGCCGGACAAAGCCCGCGATGTCTTGGGCGAGCTGGCGCCGGTTGGTGCGATCAACAACCTGTTGCTCGATTACTACCCCCGGCATGAAGGCGCCGAACGCCTGCAGTTCGCCGCCAATCTGGACAAGGTGGGCATTCAGGCCTATCACGGTGCGCCGGCCGCCGAGAACGTCACTGGCAGTGCCTCGGGCAATATGTTCCAGGGCGAGCTGCGCCTGAACAGCGAAAATTTCGCTCTGCACCTGGATCAGCTGTTCCCCAAGCCCTGGCGCTACCGCCATGCTCAGGCCCGGTTGAGCTGGGACTGGAGTGAAACCGCTCTGACCTTGTACAGCCCCTACATGCGCGTGGATGGCGAGGAGGGGCAGGTCGCTGGAGACATGCTGATCCGCCTGCTGCATGACCCCGAGGCCGAGGACTACATGGACCTGCGCGTCGGTATGCGCGACGGCGATGCGTCTTATACCGAGAAGTACCTGCCGAGCCGCGCGCCCGGCATGAGCGCCGAGCTCGATCATTGGCTGAAGACGGCCATCCGGGCGGGCCACGTCGAAGAAGGCTACTTCCAATATCAGGGCTCGCTGCACAAGAACGCACCATTGGGGGCACGCAGCCTCAGCCTGTTCTTCAAGGTCAAGGATGCCGAACTGGCCTTCCAGCCAGGCTGGCCTTCGCTGCGCGAGGGCGTGGGTGAGGTGCTGATCGAAGACGATGCAGTGCGCGTGCGCCTACAGAGCGGGCGTTTGCAGGAAAGCCAGGTGAGCGATGTCGTGGCCAATATTCCGCTGTTGCACGACGGAAAACCACCACGTCTGCAGCTCGACGGCAAGGTGCAGAGCAGCCTGAGTGACGCCATCAAACTGTTGCAGGAAGCGCCTCTTGGGACCGCAGAAATCTTTGCCGGTTGGCAAGGTGAGGGGCCTCTGGCTGGCCGTCTGCAGCTGGATATTCCGCTGCAGAAGGGGCAGCCGCCTGGTGTGGTGGTGGACTTCGCCACTGAGGGCGCAAGCCTCAAATTGGCCAATCCCGATCTGCAACTGAGCAAGGTTCAAGGCGCGTTTCGCTTCGACAGCGCTGCCGGGCTGAGCGCGCCGGATGTTCGCGCCGAGGTCTTCGGGCGTCAGGTGCGCGGCAAGATCAGCGCCGAGGGCGCACGTGGGCAGGCGCGTACGGTTTTCGATCTGCGTGGACAGGTCCAGGTCGATACCCTCAGCCAGTGGCTGGGTGGGCCGCAGAAGCTGCCGGTCAGCGGACTGCTGCCTTATCGCCTGCGCCTTACTCTGGATGGCGATGACAGCAAGCTGCGTGTCGACTCCAACCTGCGCGGTGTGGTGGTCGACCTGCCCGCGCCTTTCGGTAAGACGGCGCAGCAGGAGCGGGATACCGATTGGCGCATGACCCTCTCCGGGCGTGAGCGCCGTTACTGGGCGAACTATGGCGAGCTTGCCAGTCTGAGTCTGGCCGCCCCTCCGGGAGCGCTGGCTGACGGCCGCGGTGAAGTGGTGCTCGGCGGCGGTGCTGCAGGGCTGCCTCCAGGTCAGGGCTTGCGTGTGCGTGGGCATCTGGATGAGTTGGACCTGGACGCCTGGAAGCAGCTCGGCAGCAATCATCCGGTCAAGGTGGATGCCGACAGCCAGCGCCTGTTTCGCAGTGCGCGACTGGATATCGGGCGTTTCCGCGGCTTTGGCCAAGAGGTCGAACAGCTGACCCTTGGTCTGGCGCGAGAGGGCCAGGGCTGGGCCTTGCAACTCGACAGCGAGCTGGCGGCCGGACGTGTGCTGTTGGCCGATGCCGAGGGTGTGCCTATACGTATCGATCTGCAGCACGTGCGGTTGCCGGCGCCAGATCCTGAGGCGACCAAGACCAGCGATGCGCCAGATCCTCTGGCCGATATCGACCCTCGACAGATTCCGGCGCTGGATATCGCCATCCAACGTGTGCAGCGCGGTGACAAGGTACTGGGCGCCTGGTCGCTCAAGGTACGCCCGGAAGCGCAGGGTGTGCGTTTCGATGAGCTCGACCTCGACCTGCAGGGTCTGAAAATCGGCGGTAGCGCTGGTTGGCGAGGCACGCCAGGCAGTACGCGCAGTTGGTACAAGGGGCGTCTGCAGGGCAAAAATTTGGGTGAGGTACTGCAAGCTTGGGGGTATGCGCCTAGCGTGACCAGCGAGAGCTTCCGCCTGGATGCTGACGGCAACTGGCCGGGGTCACCCGCGTGGTTTTCGCTGAAGCGCTTCAGCGGTAACCTCGATCCTTCGCTGCGCAAAGGTCAGTTTGTCGAGGTGCAAGGGTCTGCACAGGCACTGCGCGTGTTCGGCGTACTCAACTTCAACTCCATCGGTCGCCGTCTTCGCTTGGACTTCTCCGATCTGCTGGGCAAGGGCCTGAGCTACGATCGGGTCAAAGGCAACCTGCAGGCCACTGATGGTTTACTCGTGACCAATGAGCCGATCACCATGACTGGGCCTTCGAGCAACCTCGAGCTTAATGGCAATATCGATGTGCGCAACGAACGTATCGACGCCAAGCTGTTGGTGACCCTGCCGGTGACCAACAACCTGCCGCTGGCGGCGTTGATCGTCGGCGCTCCGGCGATTGGTGGGGCGCTGTTCGTGGTAGACAAATTGCTCGGCGACAAGGTCGCCCGCTTTGCCAGTGTGCAGTACGACGTCAAGGGCCCGTTGCAGGACCCGGAGATCAGCTTCGACAAGCCCTTCGAAAAACCGCAATGAGGTTACGTCTTGGCGTAGGCTGTTACATCAAGCCGCATAGAGTGTCGCCATGAATCTCGCCGTAATCCAGATGGTCAGCCAGGACGACGTGCAAACTAATTTGCGCCTGGCTCGTCGCCTGCTGGAGCGTGCCGCGCAGGGTGGTGCGCGCCTTGCCGTGCTGCCGGAGAACTTCGCGGCCATGGGGCGCCGCGACCTGGCTGCCATCGGGCGTGCCGAGGCATTGGGCGAGGGGCCGATACTGCCCTGGTTGAAACGCGCTGCGCGTGACCTCAGTTTATGGATAGTGGCCGGCACCTTGCCGCTGCCCCCGGACGATGATGCCGAGGGCAAACCGCGCGCCTGCTCACTGTTGATCGATGATCAGGGTGAGCGTGCCGCTCGTTACGACAAACTGCACCTGTTCGATGTCGATGTGGCCGACAACCGTGGGCGTTATCGCGAGTCGGATGATTTTGCCCATGGCCAGCGTGTCGTGGTGGCGGATACCCCCGTGGGGCGCTTGGGGCTGACCGTGTGCTACGACCTGCGCTTCCCTGAGCTGTTCAGTGCGCTTCGCGAGGCCGGCGCCGAGCTGATCAGCGTGCCGGCGGCGTTCACTGCGGTGACCGGTGCGGCGCACTGGCAGGTCTTGACCCGCGCTCGCGCCATCGAAACCCAGTGCTATGTGCTGGCAGCCGGGCAAGGCGGTGAACACCCTGGTCAGCGTTTGACGTTCGGCCATTCGGCGATCATCGACCCATGGGGTCAGGTATTGGTCGAGCAGGCTCAGGGGGATGGGGCCTTGCTGGCTCCTCGCGATGCCGCCGAGCAGGCGAGCATTCGCCAACGTATGCCGGTGCAGCAGCACCGCCGTTTTTTCTTGTCGGACGTACCGCGTCCGATCGTTGTGGAGTGACCATGAATACGATGTTGCAATCCGTCAGCGAGCACCTGCTTGCGCCTGGTAACCTGACGCTCGACAGCCTCAGCAGCGTGCTGGGCGAGGTCGCAGGTCCCGGTATCGATGCCGCCGATCTGTACTTTCAAAGCCAGGTCTCGGAAACCTGGGTGCTGGAGGATGGCATCGTCAAGGAAGGCAGTTTCAACCTCGATCAAGGGGTTGGGGTGCGTGCCCAGTCCGGTGAGAAAACCGGTTTCGCCTACAGCAATGCCATCAGCCTTGATGCGCTGACGCAAGCCGCCCAGGCCGCGCGTTCGATCTCGCGTGCCGGCCAGCAGGGTCGCGTGCAGGCGTTCGTCAGCCCGCAGGTGATCCAGCTGTATGCCGAGGGCAACCCGCTGGACGTCATGGGCCGCGCCGAGAAGGTCGAGCTGCTGCAGCGTATCGACCGCGCCACGCGTGCGCTCGACCCACGTATCAAGCAGGTTACCGTGAGTCTGGCAGGGGTCTGGGATCGTATTCTGGTGGCGGCGCATGACGGCAGCCTGAGTGCCGATATCCGCCCGCTGGTGCGTTTCAACGTCAGCGTCATCGTCGAGCAGAACGGTCGTCGCGAGCGCGGTGGGCATGGCGGTGGCGGACGCACCGACTACCGCTATTTCCTGGAAGAAGACCGCGCCATGGGCTACGCCCGCGAGGCGCTGCGCCAGGCGCTGGTCAACCTGGAGGCCATCGCTGCGCCTGCCGGCAGCATGCCGGTGGTGATGGGCGCGGGCTGGTCCGGCGTCCTGTTGCATGAGGCGGTCGGTCATGGCCTGGAGGGCGACTTCAACCGTAAGGGCAGCTCGGCCTACAGCGGCCAGGTCGGCCAAAAGGTCGCCTCCAGCCTGTGTACCATCGTCGACGACGGCACCCTGGCCGGGCGTCGCGGTTCGCTCAGCGTCGACGACGAAGGCACGCCAACCCAGTGCACCACGCTGATCGAGAACGGTGTGCTCAAGGGCTATATGCAGGACAAGCTCAACGCGCGCCTGATGGGTGTGGCCGCCACCGGCAACGGTCGTCGCGAGTCCTACGCGCACCTGCCGATGCCGCGCATGACCAACACCTACATGCTGGCCGGCGAGAGCGATCCGGAGGAAATCATCCGCTCAGTGAAAAAGGGCATCTACTGCGCCAATCTGGGGGGCGGTCAGGTCGATATCACTAGCGGCAAGTTCGTGTTCTCCACCAGTGAGGCCTACCTGATCGAGGACGGCAAGATCACCGCGCCGGTCAAGGGCGCCACTCTGATTGGCAATGGTCCGGAGGCGATGAGCCGTGTGTCCATGGTCGGCAATGATCTGGCGCTGGACAGCGGCGTCGGCACTTGCGGCAAGGACGGTCAGTCGGTGCCAGTGGGCGTCGGGCAGCCGACGTTGAAGATCGATGCGATCACCGTAGGCGGCACCGGTGCCTGATGCGATGCAGGCTCAACGCAAGCCGCGGTGGATTTCATCGAGCTCGCGGATGTACTTGAACACCTTGCGCGCGGCGGCTGGCGGCTTGTTGCGCGCGGCTTCGTGCTGCGCGTGACGAACCAGGCCGCGCAGGTGCTGAACATCAGCGTCCGGGTAGAGCTCGACGAAGCTCTCCAGCGCGCTGTCGCCCTCGGCGATCAGGCGGTCGCGCCAGCGTTCGAGAGCGTGGAAACGCTCGTTGTACTCGCGGGTGGAGCTGTCCACCTGGTCGAGCATGGCGACGATCGCGTCGACATCCTGTTCTCGCATCAGCTTGCCGATGAATTGCATTTGGCGCCGGCGGCCTTCAAAGTTGGTGAAGCGCTTGGCCTCGGCCACGGCGTCCAACAGCATCTCGATCAGGTGGCCTATGTCCAGCAGGCGTTGGCTCAA
>CAZIZA010000123.1:0-10639 GCA_964543555.1 uncultured Pseudomonas sp. | reverse complement strand
AGGAAGGCGTCGAGCAGTTCAAGCACCACGCCAAGCTGTGCAAGCGCTATGGCGCTGCGGTGGTGGTGATGGCCTTTGACGAAGTCGGCCAGGCCGACACCGCTGCGCGCAAGAAGGAAATCTGCCAGCGCAGCTACGACATCCTGGTCAATGAAGTGGGCTTCCCGCCGGAAGACATCATCTTCGACCCGAACATCTTCGCCGTGGCCACCGGCATCGAGGAGCACAACAACTACGCGGTCGACTTCATCGAGGCCTGCGCCTATATCCGCGATAACCTGCCGTTCGCCCTGTCCAGCGGCGGCGTCTCCAACGTGTCGTTCTCGTTCCGTGGCAACAACCCGGTGCGCGAGGCGATCCACTCGGTGTTCCTCTACTACGCCATCCAGAACGGCCTCTCCATGGGCATCGTCAACGCCGGCCAGCTGGAAATCTACGACGAGATTCCCAAGGAGCTGCGCGACGCGGTCGAGGACGTGGTGCTCAACCGCAACGACGGCGCTACCGAGGCCCTGCTGGCCATCGCCGACAAGTACAAGGGCGACGGCGCCGCCAAGGAAGTCGAGAACGAAGAGTGGCGCTCGCTGCCGGTCGACAAGCGCCTGGAACACGCGCTGGTCAAGGGCATCACCGCCTTCATCGTCGAGGACACCGAGGAATGCCGCCAGCAGTGCGCGCGCCCTATCGAGGTCATCGAAGGCCCGTTGATGAGCGGCATGAACGTGGTCGGTGACCTGTTTGGTTCGGGCAAGATGTTCCTGCCCCAGGTGGTCAAGTCGGCGCGGGTGATGAAGCAGGCCGTGGCGCACCTGATCCCCTTCATCGAAGCCGAGAAAGGTGATAAGCCCGAAGCCAAGGGCAAGATCCTCATGGCTACGGTCAAGGGTGACGTGCATGACATCGGCAAGAACATCGTCGGCGTGGTGCTGGGCTGTAACGGCTACGACATCGTCGACCTGGGCGTGATGGTGCCAGCGGAAAAAATCCTGCAGGTTGCCAAGGAAGAGAAGTGCGACATCATCGGCCTGTCCGGCCTGATCACGCCGTCGCTGGACGAGATGGTGCATGTCGCCAAGGAAATGCAGCGCCAGGGCTTCACCCTGCCGCTGATGATCGGTGGTGCCACCACTTCCAAGGCGCATACGGCGGTGAAGATCGACCCGCAGTACCAGAATGACGCAGTGGTCTACGTCACTGACGCCTCGCGCGCCGTGGGCGTGGCCACCCAGCTGCTGTCCAAGGAGCTGAAAGCCGACTTCGTTCAGCGTACCCGTGATGAATACGTGGTGGTACGTGAGCGCACCGCCGCCCGTGCGACCCGCACCGAGCGCCTGAGCTACGACAAGGCCATCGCCAACAAGCCGGCCTTCGACTGGACCGGCTACGTCGCGCCCAAGCCAAGCTTCACCGGCGCGAAGGTATTGGACGATATCGACCTCAACGTGCTGGCCGAGTACATCGACTGGACGCCCTTCTTCATCTCCTGGGATCTGGCCGGCAAGTACCCGCGCATCCTCACCGACGAGATTGTCGGCGAAGCGGCCACCAGCCTGTTCAACGACGCCCAGGTGATGCTACGCAAGCTGATCGACGAGAAGCTGATCAAGGCCCGTGCCGTGTTCGGTTTCTGGCCAGCCAATCAGGTGCGTGACGACGATATCGAGGTCTACGGCGACAACGGCGAACAGCTCGCTACCCTGCACCACCTGCGTCAACAGACCATCAAGCCGGACGGCAAACCGAATCTGTCGCTGGCCGACTTCGTGGCGTCGAAGGACAGCGGCGTGACCGACTACGTGGGCGGCTTCATCACCACCGCCGGCATCGGCGCCGAGGACGTGGCCAAGGCCTACGAGGCCAAGGGCGACGACTACAACTCGATCATGGTCAAGGCCCTGGCCGACCGCCTCGCCGAAGCCTGCGCCGAGTGGCTGCACGAGCGCGTGCGCAAGGAGTACTGGGGTTACGCAGCGGATGAGCAACTGGACAACGAGGCGCTGATCCGCGAGCAGTACAAGGGCATCCGCCCTGCCCCCGGCTACCCGGCCTGCCCGGATCACACCGAGAAAGGCACGCTGTTCAAGCTGCTCGACCCCGAGGCTGACTACAACAAGGCCGGGCGCAGCGGCGTGTTCCTCACCGAGCACTACGCCATGTTCCCGGCTGCAGCGGTCAGCGGCTGGTATTTCGCCCACCCTGAGGCGCAATACTTCGCCGTCGGCAAGGTCGACAAGGATCAGATCGAGAGCTACACCGCGCGCAAGGGCCAGGACATCGCGGTCAGCGAACGTTGGTTGGCGCCAAACCTCGGCTACGACGACTGACTGTAAGCACTCAGGCTGCCCAGGGAAGGAGCGGCCTGTGGCGAACAGCCATAATCGTATTCAGCCTCATCGCTCCCACCCCGGCGAGCCCGGCCAGGCTCAAATACCCTCGCGGCGCTGACGTTTGAAGGTGATGCTGTATTCGAGCTGCGGCTTGCGCGTAACGCTCACGGCCTTGCGGCTCACGGTGTCCAGTGTGATGTTCCAGAAGCCGCTGGAGGGCACGCGGATTTTTGCCGGGAACTTGATAAAGGCGCCGCCATGGTAGGTATGCCGACCACGATTCCTGAAGGCACGGAAGTTGGCATCGTTCATCAGGCGGATATTGCACGGCTGTGAACACTGGATGACCACCAGATCGCCCTCTTCCAGTTGCTCACGTTGATGGATGAATTTCATCGATTCGGACTCGGTGGTGAAACGGGGGCGCAATAGTGCCGCAAGCGACGCGACACCGCCAGCGCAGCTGACGACTCGCTTGCACATACCGGGTGAGCTGCCTAGCATGCGCGCCCGATACCACCTTGCACAGCGCTCATGATTCCCCTGCCCGACCGTATTCCCAAGCTTATCGCCTTGCTCAAACGCTACCCTGGCCTGGTTGCGTTATTCGGCTTCTGCTCGGGGGTGGCCAGTTTCCTCTTGGTCGATCGCCAGGCGCATCTGGCCAAGGTGCTGGGCGTGGTGCTGTTGGTCAGCTGGCTGTGGCTGATCATGGAAAACCTGATGCGCGAACGCATCGCCCAGCGTTTTGGCTTCGAATTACCCTTACCGTTACTGCGCTACGCCACGCAGATGATCCACCAGGAGAGTCTGTTCTTCGTCTTGCCGTTCTTCTTCATCACCACCACCTGGAACAGTGGGCAGTTGCTGTTCAGCGGCCTGCTGGCGGCTGCGGCCCTGGCCTCGATCACCGACCCGATCTATTACCGCTGGCTGGCGCCCAGGCGCTGGCTGTTGCTGACCCTCCACTGCCTGGCGTTGTTTGCCGTGATGCTCACCGCGCTGCCCATCATCTTCCACCTGACCACTCCGCAGAGTTACCGCATTGCCCTGTTGATCACCACGTTATTGGCACTCCCCAGCCTGCCAGGGCTCATCGGCGCAGCCGGCTGGCGCCGTGTCCTGCTGTTGGCCGCGCTGCCCATCGTCATGGCCGGTGCCGGCTGGATAGCGCGGGTGTGGGTGCCGCCCGCAACACTGTGGCTGAGCGAGGTGGCCATCAGTGACCGTTTTGATGGTTCACAGCGCACGCCGGGCGAAAGCCTGCAGCAACTCACATCGGATCAACTGCGCGACGGCCTCTATGCATACACGGCTATCAACGCCCCACGCGGTCTCAACGAGCGCATTTACCACGTCTGGCAGCACAATGGCCGCGAGGTCGACCGTATTGCCCTGAACATCAACGGCGGACGCAAGGAAGGCTACCGGGCCTGGACGCATAAACTGAACTTCCCGACGCACCCTGAAGGCCACTGGCAGGTACGCGTGGTCACGGAAGCCGGACAGATGATCGGCGTACTGCGCTTCGACGTGCTGCCGACGGGATCAGCCTCCCGCTAGAGCGCTGCAGCAATCTGCCGGCCCCTCATATCCCGGCGCTTGCCCAGCGGCCTGCTACTCTGTCCTGACAACAAAAATAAATGAGTCTGGCACCATGGCCCATTACGACCTGATCATTCAGAGTGGCCGCTATTTCGACGGCAGCCCGGCCCCCTCAAGCCTCCGCAGCCTGGCGATAAAGAACGGACGTATCGCCCTGATCAGCACCGAGCCACTCGATGCGAGCTTGGCCCAGCGAGTGATCGATGCCCACGGCAAGTGGATCACCCCCGGTTTTCTCGATACCCATACCCACTACGATGCAGAGCTGCTGGTTGCCCCCAGCCTGTCGGAGTCGGTGCGCCATGGCGTGACCACCGTGCTGGTGGGTAGTTGCTCGCTGAGCATGGTGTGCAGCGAAGCCGAGGATGCCTCGGACATCTTCACCCGGGTGGAAACGGTACCGCGTGAGAACGTGCTGCCCATCCTGCTCGAACGCAAGTGCTGGAACAGCCCCAGGCAATGGCGCGAGTTCATCGACCAGCACCCGCTTGGGCCCAATCTGGTGAGCTTTCTCGGCCACAGCGACCTGCGGGTGGCGGTGATGGGCCTGCATCGTGCTACTGACCGCCAGGTGGTGCCTGATGAAGCCGAACTGCAACGCATGGAGGCCTTGCTCACGGAGGCTCTGGATTGCGGCTTTCTTGGCCTCTCTACCATGTGCCTGAAATGGGACAAGATCGACGGCGACCGCGAATGGTCCAAGAGCCTGCCCAGCACCTATGCGCGCTGGGCTGAGGTGCGACGCCTCAATCGCCTGCTGCGCCAGCGCGGTCGCGTGCACCAGGGCGCGCCCAATGCCGCCAATCCCTTGCAGATCACCCAGTACATCAGCGAGGCCATCGGCCTGCTGCGCAAGCCACTGAAGACCACGCTGATCTCCCTGCTCGATCTGAAAGGCAATCGCAGCCTGGCATTACTCGCTCGCCTCAGCGCCTGGCTGACCAATCGCCTTGGCGGGGATTTTCGCTGGCAACTCTTACCCACTCCTTTTGCCATCTATGCAGACGGCATGGATGTCGTGCTGTTCGAGGAGTTCGGTGCGGGCGAGATGGCGTTGGACGTCAAGGATCACATCGAGCGCAACATGCTTCTGCAAAACGAGGAATATCGCCGCACTTTCCGCACATATTACGCCGACAAGCTATCACCACGAGTCTGGCAGCGCGATTTCGGTGATGCCGTCATCCTGGGCTGCCCGGACAGCGCGCTGATAGGCAGGAACTTCGCTGACATCGCCCGCGAGCGGCGCTTGCATGTGGTCGACCTGTTTCTCGACATGGTGGTGCAGTACGGACGCCAGTTACGCTGGTTCACCGTGATCGGTAATCATCGCCCGGATAAACTGCGGCAGATGGTGCGCAGCCCCCACACGCTGATTACCTTCTCGGATGCCGGCGCACACATCCGCAACATGGCTTTCTACAACCTGCCGCTGCGCTTCCTCAAACTGATCAAGGACAGCCACGACGAGGGTCGTCCCGTGATGAGTCTGGAACAGGCTGTGCATCGCCTGAGCGGCGAGCAGGCCGACTGGCTGGGCATAGACGCGGGCTATATTCGCCTGGGTGACCGTGCCGATCTGGTGCTGATCGACCCCGCCGGCCTGGAGCAGAATCTGCAACAGGAGAACTGGGACGAAATGCAGGGCTTCGGTATCCCTCGCATGGTCTGTCGCAACCCGGGCTGCGTCAGCCATGTGCTGATCAATGGCCGACTGGCAGTGGACGAAGAACGAATTGCGCCCGAACTGGGCCAGGCGCGTGGTTTCGGTCAGTTCCTTGCTGCCTGCTGAAACGCGCTACGCAGGGGCGCGTCGCGGTGGTAGCATGCGCGCCCCATGCAGCTTACCGAACTCACGCACCGTCTTGCCGACCTTGGCGCCAAACCCCAGCATATCGGGCGCATCACCCGTGCCTGGCTGCAAGGCAAGCCACTGGACACCGGCACCAAGCACCAGAAGACCGAAAACTTCCTGCCGCTGACGGTCCGTGAAGCGCTGCCTGCCATTGCCAATGAGCTGGACAACCTGGCTCGGCTGCGCTCCGAGCATCCCGGAGCCGATGGCTCGGCGCGTTTGCTGGTAGAGCTGGCCGACAAGCAGATGGTCGAGAGCGTGCTGTTGCCACGCGACGGTCTGTGCATCTCCAGCCAGGTCGGCTGCGCCGTCGGTTGCGTGTTCTGCATGACCGGCAAAAGTGGCCTTTTACGCCAGCTCACGAGCGCCGAAATGGTTGCTCAGGTAGCTCTGGGTCGGCGCTTTCGTCCGGTTAAGAAAGTGGTATTCATGGGCATGGGCGAGCCTGCCCACAACCTCGATAACGTACTGGAAGCCATCGACCTGCTCGGGACGGAGGGAGGCATCGGCCAACGCAACCTGGTGTTCTCCACGGTGGGCGACCCGCGCGTATTCGAACGCCTGCCGCAACAGCGTGTCCGCCCTGCCCTGGCATTGTCCCTGCACACCACCGATGCCGAACTGCGCCAACGCCTACTGCCCAAGGCGCCGCGTATCGACCCTGAAGAGCTGGTCGAACTGGGCGAAACGTATGCCCGTACCATCGACTACCCCATTCAGTACCAGTGGACGCTGCTCAAGGGCATCAATGACAGCCAGGAGGAAATGGACAACATCCTGCGGCTGTTCAAAGGCAAATTCGCCGTGCTCAACCTGATCCCCTACAACAGCCTGGAAGCCGACGACTACCAGCGCCCCGATGGCGCGCGCATCGTCGAGATGGTGCGCTACCTGCACAGCCGAGGCGTGCTGACCAAAGTGCGCAATTCGGCTGGCCAGGATGTCGACGGCGGTTGCGGTCAATTGCGCGCACGTGCAGTGGACCTGGTCAATACCAGCCGGCTGCGTTTTTCTCGCGCCTGAGCTCTCAAGAACGGCACCTGCAAGCCGACAAAAGACGGGAGTGGCCGCTGCAATAGCGCAACATGCCATCACTACCCCAGGCTTGCCATGCCTGCCTGCAAGGAAGCAGTCCGTCGTTCCGGTGTATCAGGAGTCCCTATGAAAATCGCCCACAAGGTTGGCCTTGCAGCCGCCACCGTGCTTTTCCTAACAACCAGCTTGCTGTCGCTGCTGCAGGTCACCCAGGTGCGTGACACCTTGCGCAGCCAGGTCGAATCGAGCATCTCCGAGTCGAGCAATGCCCTGGCACGGCAAATCGAAAACTGGCTGAATGCCAAACTGCGGTTGATAGACACGATGTCGCAAACCATCGACAGCCAGTACGGGCCGGAAGCAACACAGCGCGTATTCGATCTGCCCCTGCTCAAGGAAGAATTCATCCTCGTCTTCGGCGCACTGGACGCTACCGGGCAAACGCTCAAGAACAGTGACGACTGGAAGCCCGCCGCCGACTACGATGGCCGCAAGCGCCCCTGGTACGGCCTTGGTAAATCGGCTGACCGGGCCGTTCTGACCGAACCCTACGTGGACTCCACCACCGGTGAAATCCTGATTTCCGCAGTGGCCAAAATCAGTGATGCAGGCCGCTTTCTTGGTGTGTTCGGCGGCGACATTCGCCTGCAGTCAGTCGCCGATGCAGTCAACACCCTGGATTTCAATGGGGCCGGCTACGCCTTTCTCGTGAGTCGTTCGGGCAACATCATTTCCCACCCAACTGCTGACTACAACGGCAAGGCCTACAGCGAATTGTTCGCTGGCCAGAGCCCGGTGCTGGACAAGGCGCTGCGTGAAGTCTCGGCCGATGGCAAGAATCTGCTGGTGTCCTTCACTCCTCTGCCTAATCTGCGTGGCATGGATTGGTACATCGGTGTGGTGCTGGACGAAAGCGTGGTGATGGCTGAAGCCAACCGTCTGACCTGGCTGGCAGTGGTAGGTACGCTGGTCGGTGTAGCCATCAGTCTGGTGGTGCTGGGCCTGCTGATGAACAGCTTGCTCAAGCCGCTGAGCCTGCTTAATGCCTCGCTACACGAAATCAACAGCGGTGAAGGCGATCTGACGCGCCGCCTGAATATCACCAGTAACGACGAAATTGGCCAGCTTTCGCAGGAATTCAATCGCTTCCTGCAGACACTGCAGACCCTGATCGGCGATGTCATGGGCAGTTCGCATCAGGTACGTGAAACCACCACACTGACTTCCAACGAGTCGGAGCAGGCTGCCCGCCGCCTGCAGGAGCAGTTGCAGGAACTCGACCAGTTGGCCACCGCCATGCAGGAAATGGCCTCGACCGCCGAAGAGGTCGCACGCAACGCACAAGCTGCGGCCCAGGCTGCCGTTGACGCCAACGGCGAAGCTGAAAATGGCGTGCGCGTGGTGTCGCAATCGAGCTCGGCGATTCGTCACCTGGCTGACGAGATGGATGAAACCAGCCACGCGATCAACGAGCTGGCCAAGCTCAGCCACAATATCGAATCGATTCTGCAAGTGATCACCAGCATTGCAGAGCAAACCAACCTGCTGGCACTCAACGCAGCCATTGAAGCTGCGCGTGCCGGTGAGTCTGGTCGCGGCTTTGCCGTGGTGGCCGATGAAGTCCGCTCGCTGGCATCCCGCACGCAGCAGGCCACTCAGGAAATCCGCCAGATGATCGACCAGTTGCAAGGCGGTGTGCGCCAGGCCGAAAGCCGCATGCAACAGAGTCGCGACACAGCCAGCAAGACCGCCGAAGACGCAAGCGCGGCTAACGATATGCTTGGCCGTATCCGTGAGGCGATCACCCGCATCAACGACATGAACCTGCAGATTGCCACTGCCGCAGAAGAACAAAGCGCCACCACCGAGGAAATCAACCGCAACACCACCAACATCCGTGACATCAGCCACGAACTGGCTGGCAGCGCCGAACAGCAGGTGCGTCAGTGTGCGTCGATGGTGGCGCAGGTCGGCCAGCAGGATCGACTGCTTGGGCGCTTCAAGGTCTGAGGCCGGTCGTACATGGCGGCCTAGGTTAGCCATCAGGCGCTTGTGAGGTGCAATAGAAAACGCCGCAAACCTGCAAAGGTCTGCGGCGTTTTGTTTCTCGGGAAGGCGAACGTTCGCTAGCGTCTATGCTTGCAGGAACGAAGGAGAGACATGCCATGAACAATCAGGACAAAGACCCCGAGCAAACACCGCTGACCTTGCGCGAGATGCTTCAGAGCGTGCTGGCCGCCGCCCTTGGCGTGCAGAGCGGCAAGAACCGCAGCCGCGACTTCAGCCGCGGTAAACCCAGCCACTTTATTCTGCTCGGCGTTCTGTTCACGGCGCTCTTCGTGGTTGTACTGCTGGGGGTGGTTAAACTGATTCTGCACCTGGCAACCGGCTGATCACTCCAGCAGGGAAGCAATCGAGCAGTCGTAACGCTGCTGCTGCGGACGCCCCAGCAAACTGAACTGACCAAAATCAATGCCGATATCCGCTTGCTTGAGACGGTCCAGTAATTTCTGCGACTGATCTCGGTTGACTATGCGCAACAGCGACGCCACCTGATCCTTGCCGCCACGCGTGGCGAAATCCAGCCCCTGGGCATGGTCGCTAAGCATCACCAGAGCACAGGCGCCCAGGAGAAAATGACCGCTCGCCAAGACATCGACACGGCCATCTATGCGAGCACGCAGCACGCGCTCCGAGTTGTTCAGGGTGGCAAAGTGCAGTCTGCGCCCCTGCTCTTCAGCGGCATGCATTACGCCAAATGCCATTGCATCATTGGCAGTCCAGATCAGGCTCACCGTCGGGTAGCGCGGCAACAGGCTGCTCGCCTGCACATAAGATCGTTGCTCCTGCCACTCGCCATACACCGCCTGCACCAAGCGAATATGCGCAGCTTCCTGCAAGGCACGCTGCAACCCAGCCAGGCGCAAGATCGACGAAGGGGTTTGCTTGACCCCGGCGAAAGCCAGCAATTCAGTCGGCTGCCCCTCAGCCAGGGCAATCAGGTCACGCGCAATCAGGTAGCCAGCTTCTTCATCATTGGGTACCAGGCTACCCAACCAGTTCCTGTGGCGCTCACGACTCCCGCCGATCAGAACCTGTTGCTCCTCGGTCAGAGTACTGTGCAAGGCAAACAGATTGACCTTGGTGTCCTTGAACAGACGAAGCACCACGGGTAGCTGGAACTGCTCATTGGTGACGATCAGGTAGTCGGGATGCTTGCCCTGCAGAACCTGGCGGGCATTGCTCAGCATCCGCGCAGAGTCGCGCTCGCCGTATAACACCTTCAGTTCAATCCCCAGATCGCCAGCGGCATCCTGCATGTAACGACTGTAATCACTCCAGAAGCGCTCATTGGAGTAACCCGGGTTGAGAAAAACCATCGTCGGCATACGTGGTTGCGCCGATGCAAACGCGCAGCAAAGCAGTAATCCGATGCCCAGCAGCCACCCGTTCACGCCAACCCTCCCCAATAACCGGGGCGCAGTATAGGGTGTAAACGGCAAAAGGCCGACCGCTAAAGCGTGCCGGCCCTGCCCTTCACTGCCCGCTGACCCAGAAGACCGCCGTACCTACCGCAATAAGAATTAGGCATAAAATTGCCCAGGCATCAGCCACGCTGTCGGACTTGTCCATTCCACTGTGTTCGCTCATGGCTCCCCCTCTTCTTGTGTTTTTGGGTACCGCACACTGTATTTAAGACCAGCCTTGGCTGGTGCTCAAACCATATGGTTATGCTTAAAGGTAGTCTTATGCCCTAAAGCTAGGTTTATATATTCAAACATCACTTTTACGCATAAACCTGAGCTGGTATCGTGCC
>CAZIZA010000122.1:0-10726 GCA_964543555.1 uncultured Pseudomonas sp. | reverse complement strand
CTGGAAAACGGCGATGTGGTCGACAGCACGTTCGACAAACAGCCGGCGACCTTCAAGGTCGGTGACGGCAATCTGTTGCCTGGTTTCGAACAGGCACTGTACGGCTTCAAGGCCGGCGACAAGCGCAGCGTGCAGGTAGAGCCAGAGCAGGGGTTTGGCCAACCCAACCCGCAGAACGTGCAGATCATGCCGCGCAGCCAGTTCGAGGGCATGGAGCTCTCCGAGGGGCTACTGGTGATCTTCAACGACGCCGCCAACGCCGAGCTGCCCGGTGTGGTCAAGGCGTTCGACGACAAGCAGGTCACCATCGACTTCAACCATCCACTGGCAGGCAAGACGCTGCAGTTCGACGTGGAAATCATCGAGGTCAAGGCGCTCTAGAGCCTATCGCCGCTTCTGTAGGAGCGGCTTCAACCGCGAAGCTCTTGTTGCAGCCTGCACTGATCCCGCGCAGGCCGTACCTTTCCGGGATCGCAACATCGCGTCGTGCGATCCCGATCAATACCGAGACAGCCAGCATGCATATCAAACTCGCCAACCCCCGCGGCTTCTGCGCCGGCGTCGACCGCGCCATCGAAATCGTCAACCGCGCTTTGGAAGTCTTCGGTCCACCGATCTACGTGCGCCATGAAGTGGTACACAACAAGTTCGTGGTCGAGGATCTGCGCGCGCGCGGTGCGGTATTCGTCGAAGAGCTGGATCAGGTGCCGGACGATGTCATCGTCATCTTCAGTGCGCACGGCGTCTCCAAGGCCGTGCGCGACGAAGCCGACCGTCGCGGCCTCAAGGTCTTCGACGCCACCTGCCCGCTGGTGACCAAGGTGCATATGGAGGTGGTGCGCTATAGCCGTGAAGGCCGCGAGTGCATCCTGATCGGCCACGAAGGCCACCCGGAAGTCGAAGGCACGATGGGCCAGTACGATGCCAGCAACGGTGGGGCGATCTACCTGGTCGAGGACGAAGTCGACGTCGCCGAGTTGCAGGTGCGTAACCCCGAAAATCTGGCGTTTGTCACCCAGACTACGCTGTCGATGGACGATACCAGCAAGGTGATCGACGCCCTGCGCGCCAAGTTCCCCGCCATTGGTGGCCCGCGCAAGGATGACATCTGCTACGCCACGCAGAACCGCCAGGATGCAGTCAAACAACTGGCCAGCGACTGCGACGTGCTGCTGGTCGTCGGTAGCCCCAACAGCTCCAACTCCAACCGCTTGCGCGAACTGGCCGAGCGCATGGGTACGCCGGCCTACCTCATCGACGGCGCTGAAGATCTCAAGCATGAGTGGTTCGATGGCGTGAAAGGTGTCGGCATCACGGCGGGGGCTTCTGCCCCGGAAGTGCTGGTGCGTGGTGTGGTCGAGCAGTTGCGCGCCTGGGGCGCGGTAGGGGAGACCGAGCTGGATGGACGCCCGGAGAACATCACGTTCTCGATGCCGAAGGAGTTGCGGGTGAAGGCGCTGTGATCTGAAAAGAAAAAGGCGACCCGAAGATCGCCTTTTTTATGCTTGGCTGTCAGCGCCAGCACTGATCAACCGTCTTGGCATCCGGCCCGGTAGATGTTTTGCCTTTGATACCGACAGCTGTAAGGGTTAGGTTGCCACAGAGGCCGTCGCCGATGGTCTGCTCGGCGGTCAGGGTATAACCGCCATCTCCATTGGTGCGCGATACGCCCACCAGGTAATAGCCATTTTCCGAACGTACTCTCGCTCCTGCAGTATCGGCACTGATGACGCTTGCCTGATTGGAGACCAGCAAATCCAGATCCTGAGGCGTGGTCACGTAGCGACTGTTCTGGGCGTAGAAGCGCTCCTGTCGTGCTGACATTTCCTGCAGCAGCGCCATGCCCTCAGCTCTCTTGCTACGCGTGATGTAGTCCTGGTAGTTGGGGATGGCAATGGCCGCCAGGATGCCGATGATTGCTACAGCGAGCATCAGTTCGATCAAGCTGAAGCCTTTCTGTTTACGCTGAATCATTGAAACTCCTCAGGCACGATATGCCAGCTCTGACGGCCGCTGCTGTTAGGGTCATCGCCGACGGTTGCAGGGTCTGCTGCGCCATCGCTGCCGAACACCTTGTTGCCGGGTGCCAAAGTAAAGCCACCCAGGGCGGGGAAACGCATGCCGGATACGACATTGGCATTGTACTGGTCAGTCGGGTTCACCAGGCGATCTGCATTCAGGTCAAGCACGTTGAAGCGTGTGCGACCTCCGCTGAACGCATCGACTGCGTAAAACCAGGTATCTGCCCCTGCCTGGCAGGGATCCTGATTGGGTGTCAGGCTGCTGAGGAACAGGACGGAACCGCTTGCAGTCATACCACTGACTATCATTTCCCCCTCAAGTTGGGGCGTCCCGGAATTGTTTTGGACTGCCATATCAAGCGCCCAGCCCCACTGTGTGACCAGTTCGTCGGATGAAGGGACCTTCAGGTCGGCCTCGCTGGTGGTTGGCAAACGGAACCACTGAGGAGCGTTTTGACTTAATAGGCGTATATCGCGGTTTGCACTCTGCTCAGCATCACCTATCAGGGCATTATCTTGCTGCTCAGTGAAAGCCTGTTCATTCAAGCGGCCCAATGTGGTGTTGGAAACAAAGCGTGATCCCGCAATTGGTGTATTGCTGTCAGTCAGTTGGCGTTTGGTCTTGCGATCCCATATCCCATATAAAGTCATTGCACGACTTGTGTCGACATTGGCATCACTGTTTTCAAAGTATTTTCCGGTGCCGATAAGTACCAGATAACCATAACTGGTTGGGTGTCGCACAATTGACGGTTGGATAGTAATGGGCTGACGCTTTCCAGCTTTGTCTCGTGCAACAAAAAGCGGCCTGCCGCCGTAAGCAATTTTAAAGTCATTATTGGCAGAAGTGCTTGCCACTTCATTATTGGTGCGTGCAAAAGGATCGCCGGAGGTCGGAGTGTCACGACTTGCGGAAGCTTTCACCAGGTCAAAGCGCCACAGGTTGCCTTGAAGGTCACCAGCATATGCGTAATCGACTAAGCCATCACCGTTATTATCAGCGCCTCGTACGCTTGAAAGCCCATTAGGTAAAGTGACATTGTTTTCTACCGTGGCAGGCACGGGGATTTTCTTGATCAAAGTACCTGTTTTGATGTCGATAATTATCAGCGCTGCTTTATCGTTAATGCTGTCGTATCCATTGCCTTGCAGAACAGCCCACTGACCTGTATGCAGGCGAACGATTTCAGGTTGTGCGAACGTGTAGCCAAGGTCGGCATCTTGAGCAGTGCCAAATTCCCAAAGTAACTTGATTCGTGATGGGTCGGTAATGTCAAGTGCAAATAGTGCACGGCCGCCAGCGCGTAGTGTACCTATGAGAACAGTTCTCCAGCCTAGGTCGTCTCCCATATAAATATCACGTACTACCGGCGTGCCATCGACAAAATAGCGATGCTCTGCGCCTACGTAATTTTGTCCGGTGAGACGATACAGATTCTTAATGACTTCAGTTGGAATAAACGCAAACTCTTCAACGCCTGTTGCTGAGTTGAAGCCATGAAGCATACCGCCATTGCTGCCGACATAGACCATCTCCGGGCGTTTAGTTTTCAGATTCGCCTCACGGAATGCCGCGTAGCTTTTGTAACTGGCCCGGTTACTAGGAGGGGGGTTCTCAATGGCATCGGCTAAGTAAGCAAGGTAGCCAGGTGTGCCGACAACAACCGGGCTAGAGTTGATGATATCGCCAAGAACCGTGCGGCTATTGCGCTTGCGAAAGGCTGGGCTATTATCTCCTTCGCCGCTTCGGTCACCTCGAATGTAAGCAACACGAGCCTGGCCGCGAGAATCTCTAGCACCAACAAGACTTTCAGGATTGATGTTAAGCAAATCTTGCATTGTACCTAGATTTGTCCAATTAAAATCCTTGAAGCCAGTGCTGCTGTTGGTGGTGTCAGCGATCAACACACGGCGGTTGTTCGGGTTTAGCCCCTGATTGGCAGACTGGATATTCCACAGCTCAGTGATCTGTCCATTTGCACTTAGCTGGCTTTTGAACATTTGACCACTCCAGTCAGTGCTGTTGAACTGAGTGGCATAAACGTTACTTTGAATGGCGTTGCCATCATTATCAGACACGAACGATGCTGAAACTGCTGGGCGCGCCGCTGTAGACGTTCGATCCGCAATGCGGTTTAGAATGTCGCGAAACGCCTGCACCATTGCATCTGGACTGTCGACGCTGAAGAATTCACCTCTTGAGTTAATAGCAGCATGCCACAGATCATAGACGTTATTAACGCTACTACTGCTGGCGGCAGGCCAGTTAGCGGTTCCATTGCGCAAACTCTCATAGCCGGTACCGCCAAATGTTCCTTGTGTGGGATCCCACTGCAAGCCAGGCTGGTCGAGAGAATTGGTAAGGCCTAAGCCCATTGTGAAGTTGACCATATGCTGCCAAGTGGCAGGGTTGTTACGCGGATCCCAGAATTGGGCTGTCGCATCGTTGTCATTGCGAAATGGCAGGTAGGGGCGCAGGTCATTGTTCAGGTTGGGATTGAGGTCGGTCGCCCAATAGTGCATGGCCAGGTCCGCCAGGGTCTGCTGGGTACTGTCTGCATAAGGTGCACGAACGCCATCATAGGTATTTCCGCTGGGCAACTGGAAGCTAACGTTATCCGAGCGCAGGGTGTCGCTGGGGTTGCTGAAGTTATCGTTCCAAATACCGTCAGTCATCATAATGTGATAACTAGGACGGCACGAGTAGGTATTGCCCGCGTTATTGGTTTGGCTGCTGTCGTTCGGAAACTTTTGCCAGGCAACCGGGCTCTTCAGGAATTCGCCGGCGCGGCGTATAGCTTGACGCAGAAAAGTGCTTTGGCTGAAAGGGGGGTCCTGTAACCAACCGAATAATTGGCCCTTGTGCGCGTTGTTATATTCACGTAAGCGGTTATCGAAACAGTTGCCGGTATCGTTTCCTGTGAAGCTTGTACACGTGCCGAGGTTCTGCCAGGTCAAGCGTACTTCCGGGGGGAGATCAGCGAAAGCGATTTGCGCTGCGCTGAGAGTAGCCAGTGCGCGGTTACGGTAGAATGAGTACCAGATTGCAAAATTCTGCCGCTCATCGGTGCCTGCACTGACATCATCCGTCCGAACCTTGCCTGAACTACTGGTGACAAAAATTAGTTTCTGACAATTTTCGTCATTGTTTGCAGCGCTGGCACAGCCGGCCAGCGTTCTGTCCAGAACATAGTAATACGCCGGTACTGCGACTTCTGTCAGTGAACCTGTATAGGTATTTGTTGCTGTGCGGGTGCAGTTGGCTGCCAGATTGTTAAAAACACCTGTCTTTGAAGCAGTCGCCGTGCAGCTATTGGTACCCGTTCGGGTAATTGTAAATGTGATACCGCCGGGAGTCGTGGATGTTGAGGTTCCGTTACTGTTTCTGGTGACAGTTGTAGAGAAGTCATCCGACGGATTTCGCGCAAAACGGTTAGTGGTGTTGCTGTAGCCGTAAGCAGTATTGGCAGCTAATGTTGTACGGGGGTCGTAACTCCAGGTGACGCGATAACTGTTGCTTAAGTTAAAGCTGCCACGGCTTTGAACAAAGCCGTGGTTAAATGCTTGAGTGAAACTTGTGCTGTAAGGGGTGGGTGAAATATTGCCATTGATATCATAGCGGGTCGGGATTCGGTAAGTGACATTAGGGTTGTAGTACATCGGGTTGAAGTCGGCGGACTTGCCCCGTCGACTATTAAACTCACCGTTAATATCGTCTGGTACAAAGGCCCAGCGCATACTCCCTGAATCATCAAGAGTCAGAATCAAGTTGGGCGCAACGGCCTCGGTTAGCATGAGGGGTTTTTGGCTTATATTGAGTGCTGCTCCGCTCGCAGACAATGAGCCACTAAAGTAGAGAAAAAAGCCCAGTGTGCTGAGTAGCGCCTTCTTGGAGCAAGAGAACGTATTCATTTGAGAGACTCTCGCTAATTGCACTGTACCGTTCATTCGCTTTCGATCCTGCCCTTGGAGTTAAGGGCAACGGTAGTCCGCACAGCTGTACCCAACCCGTTGTTATTAGCTACGCCGTTAATCTCATAGCGAAAAACACCTATCGCTCGACCTGTGTTGCCATATTCGGGGTTCTCAGACTCTCCTTGTGCTTCCCCGCCCGGAGCAGGTTGTGCGTACCAGACTGCAGCACCGTAGAGCTCTGTTTCATCGTCAGGTGAATAGACCTGCACGTTACTGGCGTCGATCGAATAGTCGGGCGCCTTGTTCAATAGGCAGAGTTTGCCTGGTGCAATGCCTTCGCAGTCAGCACTGGGTTCTTGTGGGCTCATACGCTGCAACACGCGTCGCTCACCATCGCGCACACTGGCTTCTGCCACGTTGAGCAGTTGTTTCTGCTCGATCATGTTGCCGGTGATGCGCGACTCCAGGCTGACCTCGCGCATGTTGGCGATGGCCAGAACCGTGATGACCAGCAAAAAGATCAACGCAATGAGCAGGCTGATACCTTGCTGGCGCTGCCCCAGATTGTGTTGGCGGATAATCTTCATGGCATCAGATTCCTCATGCTGGTGCTGCTGGAGAGCATGGTGTAGAGACGTTTGTCAGTAGGGGCATTGCCAAACCAGAATTCGTAGACCGCGCTGCCTGCGCTCTTGCCGACTTCGGTCGGGCTGGCGGCCATGATGGCGAACTGCACGGCACGTACGCGGGCGTCTGCCCCTGGATTGGAGTTGTACTCGGTGATGCGCTTGTCATCGTTGTAGTTGACGCCGTAATCGAAGTTCAGCGCAGTGATGCCCGTGGCGATGGCTTGTCCGTTGCAGCGTAATTCACCCTCGGTGAGCTGGAACATTTCGACAACGGGAGCGGTGTTCACGTAAGGGGCATTGGGAATATTGGCAATGAGGTCGCCACTGCAGGTACGTGCCCCGGGAAAGGCTGGCTGGTAGCGGATGCAGAAGCTTGTGGCGTCAATGCGCCTGACCACCTCACCGGCCGCCATGGCACCGCAGTTGCCAAGATTGGCAGAAGGAAAGGCAGCCTCCATGGTTTCATCAGGACGACGGCGGTAGCCCGTCTTGGCCAGCGCTTCTTCCAGCAGCAGGATGGAGAAGCGCGCGCTTTCGATGTTCTGTCCCTGGCTCTGCTGGAACAGCGTGTTCTCGCGGTTGTCGAGGTAAACCTGAGTGATGCCCAGGATCAGGAAGCTGCTGATCAGCAGGGCAACCATCATTTCGATAATGGAAAGGCCATGTTGCTTGTGCATGGTCAGAGTTCTCCGCGCAGGCGCAAGGTACAGATAAAGGGATCGGCGCCGTTACCGCAGGCTTCACCGTTGGAGCGCCAGGCCACCTGAACCTCGATGGTGGAGCCAGCCGCACAGGTGCCGGGTACCTGGGAGCGACAGATGTAGAAGGCATTGCGCACAGCTACGGCATCATCATCATCACCGGTTGTGCCGGGCATCAAGGTGCGCACCTTTTCGCTCCAGCAGGTCAGTTGCCTGGCCACATTGTTGGCTGGGATGGCGGCCACGCCACAGGTACCCTCTGCTTCGAGCGAGTTGATCAGGTAGTCATCACGGGCGTCGGGATTGGCGCGGATCTTTTCCAGGATCTCGGTGGCCAGCATAACGGCGTTGTTGCGCGCCACGGAGTCCGAGGTGAACTGAATGCCACGGCCCTGCATGGCCACCAGACCGAGCATGCCGATGGTGAGCAGAACCAGGGTGACCAGCACTTCGATCAGGCTGAAACCGCGTTGTCTGTTGCGCTGGGTCATGGTTGGCAGTCTCCCAGGTCATTGCCTTGATTGTCCTTGCCGCGGGGCAACAGCCGTGTGCTGCCGCTGGGCTGTACTTCGATCCTGTAACCAAAGGCCGGTTTGTCGTCGCGGCAGATGACGAAATTGGCGGTTTCGGCGGTACCGTTTGGCGTAAAGGTCAGTGTGATCGGCGCCAGGCTGCTGTTGATAGTGGCATGCTCAGGGTTGAAGCTTTCCTGCCGCAGGGCGGTGTTACCCGAAACGTTTTCGACGATCCAGTTATTCGCGTTATCGTTACGCAGCCGTATCGAGGTGCGGCGCACCACCGCTTGCGAGCGCGCGAATTGCAGCAGACTGTTGAGTGTCTGCGCCTGCGCTTCGATCTGGTTGTTGGCAACCAGGCGGGCGAAATTGGGTATTGCGATGCCGACTGCGATCGCCAGCAATGCCAGCACGATCATCAGTTCTATCAGGCTGAATCCTCGCATGTCAGGGTGGTGTGACATGTTTTGCTCCTAAGGGACGTCCGAGCGAATACTGCGATAACGTCCCTTGTCTGTCTGCCATCGCAGGACGGCTGGCTGACTGGAGCGGATGACTGGTTACAGCGTGTGTTCAACCCTGGCAGCGATGGGCCTCTTCGAGGTTTTCCAGAGAGGTAGCCAGGCGAACTCGTCCCTGACGATTGAGGATCAGTTGCCAGGCCATTGCGTTGCCTTTGCACTGAAAGAAACGGCCATTACTGGACGGGCTGGTGCCGTTGGCATGGAAGCGTATGCGCGAGTCGAAGCCCGCCCAGCGTAGCGGTGTCCTGCTGCGGTGTTGCTGGATTTGCAGGGCTTGGTCCGGGGTGTGCAGTAACTGCAGGCGCCAGCCCTGACTCCAGTCGGTGCCGCAGGTCGCACCGTCGCGGGAGCCGCACAGCTCTACGCTTGTCTTGTGGAGTAAGGCCTGTAGCCGTGCGTGATGAAGTGACGCATGCAACTGATTGCGCAGTGCCTCGCGTTCGCTTTTTTGTTGCAGCGCGGCGAGGCTGGGGAGGGCTATCGAAGTGCCGATGCTGAGCAGTGCCAGCGCGACAAGAAGTTCAAGTAGGCTGTATGCCGACTGTGAGGATCGTTTCATGGGTATAGTCCTTTATGTTCTGCTACGTGCGTTCCTGGCACAGGTAGAGGTTTAGTCGCAATTGACTGTCTTGGCAAATGAGAGGGCGATGTGGGGCGAGTGTTAGTGGTCGGGGGCGGTGCTTTGGGTTTGTTGTCTGCCAGCTTGTTGGCTGCAGCGGGCGAGGAGGTCTTGCTCGTGGATCGTCAGGGGGTCGGCAGTGAATCCTCGTGGGCCGGGGGCGGGATCGTGTCGCCGCTCTATCCCTGGCGTTACAGCCCGGCGGTAACAGCCTTGGCGCATTGGTCGCAGGAGTTCTATCCAGGTTTGGGCCAGCGCCTGTGGGAGCAGACGGGTGTTGATCCGGAAGTGCATGTCACCGGGTTGTACTGGCTGGATCTGGATGATGAGGCTGAAGCGCTGGCATGGGCGGCGCGTGTCGGGCGTGAGCTGGTGGCAGTGGATATCGCTGAGGCGTATGGCCAGGTTCCTGTTCTGGGGGCTGGTTTCCAGCGCGCCATTCATATGCCGGGTGTGGCCAATGTGCGTAACCCGCGGTTGGTGAAAGCGTTGCGGGCGGCATTGATGGCCATGCCCAACGTCGAGTTGCGTGAGCATTGTCCGGTCACGGGTTTCATTCAGGATAATGGTCAGATTCGGGGGGTGACGACCGCAGGTGGCGAGATTCGTGCTGAGCGTGTGTTATTGGCGGCTGGCGCCTGGAGTGGTGAGTTGCTGAAGACGCTTGGGCTGGAGTTGCCGGTCGAGCCAGTGAAAGGGCAGATGATTCTCTACAAGTGCGACGAGGATTTTTTGCCAAGCATGGTGCTGGCCAAGGGGCGCTATGCGATCCCGAGGCGCGATGGCCATATTCTCATCGGCAGCACCCTGGAATACGCCGGTTTCGACAAGACGCCGACCGATGACGCCCTGGCAAGCCTCAAGGCATCGGCCGAGGCGTTGCTGCCTGCGCTCAAGGATGCCGACGTGGTCGGGCATTGGGCCGGCTTACGGCCAGGTTCACCGGAGGGGATTCCGTTTATCGGCGAGCTGCCTGAGCATCCGGGGCTGTGGCTGAACTGCGGGCATTTCCGCAATGGGCTGGTACTGGCGCCGGCTTCCTGCCAGTTGCTGGCTGATCTGATGCTCGGCCGTGAGCCAATCATCGATCCTGCGCCTTACGCGCCAGCGGGGCGGTTGCAGTAGTGGCTCGTCAACGCTGACGCAGGCTGTCTTGATCGCCGGCAAGCCGCCTCCTACACGGGCGTTGGCGGCGTGTTGTCTCAGTCGATACCCAGTTTCTTCAGGCGGTAACGCATCGAGCGGAAGGTCAGGCCCAGGCGCTGCGCAGCGGCCGTGCGGTTCCAGCGGGTTTCCTCCAGTGCCTGCATGATCAGTTTGCGTTCGATGTCCTCGAGATAATCCTCAAGGTTGTCGATCTGCGCCAGGCTGGCTTCGCCACCTTCGTTGCCCGGGCCACTGGCGTCGGCCAGGCGCAGGTCGCTGGGCGTGATCTGGTCGTCTTCGCACAGGGTATAGGCGCGTTCGAGCATGTTCTCCAGCTCGCGCACGTTACCGGGAAAGCGGTAGCTCTTGAGCTTTTCCAGAGCATCGGGGTGCAGCTTGGCAGCCCCCAGGCCGCTGCCTTCAGCCAGGCGTGCCAGCATCACGCTGGCCAGTTGCGCGATGTCTTCACGGCGTTCGCGTAGCGGCGGCACACGCAGTTCGATGACGTTGAGGCGGTAGTAGAGGTCCTGACGGAAGCGGCCAGCGGCGACTTCTGCGGCGAGGTCCTTGTGGGTGGCGCAAAGGATGCGTACATCGACCACCACTTCCTGCTGGCCACCGACTGCACGCACGGCCTTTTCCTGGATGGCGCGCAG
>CAZIZA010000121.1:0-10736 GCA_964543555.1 uncultured Pseudomonas sp. | reverse complement strand
TGAAAACCGGCGATGGGCGACCATCCGTGGGTTCAAATCCCACCTCCTCCGCCATCTATATAGCCCAACTGATTGATTCAGTTGGGCTTTTTTGTATCTGCGATTTTTGGTGTGCCAGTGAGTATGCCATTGGGTGTTGGCTGTCCTAACCCTTGATAGCACTCCCTTGGATAGGTCATTGCCACGACTTCCTCAAGTTACCCAAAGCAAGAGAGGGCCAATGGCCCTCTCTTGCTATCTATGTTGTTGGTCAGTGCAAACAGCACTGCTTGTACTTCTCGCCGCTGTCACAGGGACACAGCTCGTTGCGGACAATTTTAGTGGATGCCACCACCGGTTGAGAGTGTGCCGGGCGTTCACTGCGTTGCGCCAGAAAGTGGCATGCAGGATACGAGCAGCAAACCGAGCCCTCAGTGAAATAAGGGCTCGGCTGGAATAGACTGCCGATTTTCTGTCAAAAATGCGTGGCGGGCACAGCAGAGAAAATCTCTACAAAACAGGACCTTGGATGACATTTTAATTGATGTCTTTTCTTAAGGTCCTGTTCATATAGCATTATTAGGAACAGATATTCAGTGCTGAGCGCCTTTCCATTTCTCCACTAGCTTATCATTCATTTTGAAATCAATTACGTTTGGCGAACTTTCAATTGCTGCCTTTTCAGCATTACGCTCTTTCTGTTTTTCATATTTGGCTTTGAGATTGCTGAACACCATTTTTGGCAACAAAACAAAGCTGGCAAACAGAACATGTTTGGCGCCATCGTAAATGATATTTTCAATAAATGGTTTATAGCTTTCATCACCTGAAAATTGAATGGCAACTGCGATGAATTCAGCAACGACGCTGCCCTCTCGTGCCTCTTTCAGCGCCCAGACAATACCACTCTCTCCCTCTTTATATAGAGGGATGTCAAGTTCTTTGGTGACTTGTTCAAGCTCTAAAAGAGCTGTAAGCGTAGTGTCTAACACGCTGGAAGAAACCACGCCAAGCTCTTTTAATTCATTGTGACAGGCAGTTGTCAGCAACGAATCTGGACTAACCTCATATGGCGTATTAGTTTTAAAAGTAATCGCACCTAATTCAACCACGTCAGGTAACGATAATACTTGTTTGGCACGATATAATTTAATATCACCAAATGTTAAAGGTTCCGGTTTCAGAAGCTGGCTATCTGCTGAGAATACAACATTTTCATCGATTATAAAGTTTTCATTCTGATTGAGGATAAACTCTTTAAGGTACTTATCAATATGCATATTGAGCTTGAATGTAGAAATTGTTGTCCCTTCAATACGCTCAAAGAAAAGCTTCGCCTTGCTTTTATCAACTGTTGACTTCAAATTATCAAAATAGCCAAAACGGTTAATGTTGTGTGCATTAACGTCGCCGTTCATTAATTGAAGAAGCAAATCCTTGTCTAACCCAAGCGCCTCAACAATACCAGCAATCCGCGACTGTTCAGCCTGATTCTGGTAGTCATTGATGTAGTCTCTAAACGAATGACCATCAATTAATTTAGCATCACCACGCTGCAAATCATGTAAAAAGAGCTTGGCGTATCTTTGCTCGCCTTGGGTGAGCGATGCAAACGACTTGTGTAGCTCATTTAGTGTCATTTCAACACTTGCAGAGTCTTTGTGTTGATTCAACTCCTTTAAGTATTTATCAAATCGGCTGTTCATGTAGTCGGCATCAATTTTGCCGGTATCTATTTCGGTTAAATAGCCACTGATATCGAAAGGAACATCGCCGCCATCTGAGCCGCCGCCATCATCTTTATTCGCTAGCTCTTTGTAACGCAAGGCCAGCACCAAGTAGGTTTGTTGTTCGATGGCGAGCAACACTTCCCGATCAATACCGCCATCCTCTTCTGAGGCGTCAGTAAATGTGTAGACAGACTGCCCCCAATGCATTCCTTGCACTTTGGCAGCTTCCAGATGCTTGTTCAAATCATTAAATAGCTGGGCAAACTTGGCACAGACTTCAATATCTTCTGGCAATTTTTCAAAATTTCCGACGCCAGCGCTAACAAACAGTTCGGTAATCTCTGCCGCTAGTTCATTCATCGCTTCAAGGTTGTTTGAAAGTCTGTCAACAAATAAACCGATGGGTTTGTCGCCGGAATAGAGTTTTACCGCGTCGTTAATGTGCTGTTCCATGGTGTGTGGATAGCGGTAATAACGAATGATGCCGTGAGGCTTGTCAGGACCGAACAGGCGATTGGTACGCGAGAAGGCTTGAATAATATTCTGGTACTTAATCACTTTGTCCAAATACAACGTATTCAGCCACTTAGAATCAAAGCCAGTGAGCATCTGATCGACAACAATCAACAGGTCCAGTTGTTTTGCTGGCTCGGTATGAATACCCTCGTAGGGTTTCTTATGAGCAAGTCGGGCTGCTACATCTTTTTTAAAGGCTGCATGGCGGGCAAAATCAAAATCGTGCCCGTAACGGGCGTTGTAGTCGCCCATAATTTCTTCTAAACCATCACCTTTAAAGGTTGGGCCACGGTCACCGCTGCCGTCGTTGTCAATATTGGGGTCAAAGAGAGCAGTGATTTTCAATTCAGGTTTGGCGGCTTTCAAGCGGCGGTAGTAGTCAATGGCTTCCGCGATACTATTTGTGGCAAAAATGGCGTGGAATTTATTGCCTTGGCTAAGTACATCCCATTTATCCAAGATGTCACTGACGACTTTTTCTTGGTGAGTGTCAGTTAAATATTGGCTTTTGGGAACATAGTCTTCGATGCCTTTATGATATTTACCTGTGGCATCTTTGTAGCCTGCCATCGGCACGTCATTCATAAAGTGATTAAATTTTTTCTTCTTGACTGGATCTGCCATCGCATCAGTCACCGAGTCAGCCTTGGCTTGCTCTAATGCTACAGCTTGTTTTAGATCACTGTCTCGAAAGGTGGGCACTTTATAAGGGTCAAATCCCAACACGTTTCCATCACGGATACCATCAGCGATGCTGTAACGGTGCAGCTCGTCACCAAACACATCGGTGGTGGTATTGTTATTAACCTGATTTTCTTCATGAATCGGCGTACCGGTAAAACCAAAGAAAAGGGCTTTAGGGAAGGTTTTTTTCACCCTTACCAACATGCCTTCTTTGTTTTCTTTGCCACCACTCATGGTCGAGCGGTGTGCCTCATCAATAATAAACACCAAGCGTTTCGCCCGAATTTTATCTATGTCGGCTGAATTAGTTGCAGTGCCCTCATCATCCACCTCTTCAAAAATGTTACTCATTTTCTGGATTGAGCTAACAATGAGGGTATCAGCAGGATCGGTGCTCTTTAACTTAGTCACCAGCACATGAGTATTTTCAGTGGCTTGTACCACTTCCCCATCGCCAGCAAAACCTTTATATTCAAGGAGTGATTGAGTGCCAAGCTCAATTCTGTCCATTAAGAAAATGACTTTGTCAGCATCTTTTGATTGAGCGATCAACTGCGCCGATTTAAAGCTCGTCATGGTTTTACCCGAGCCAGTGGTATGCCAAACATAGCCACCCAGTCTGGCTTTATTATTTACACTCCCTAGTTGATTCCAGCTCGTTTTGGCAACGCGATCCGATATTGCGTTCGCGGCGTAATACTGATAACTACGCATGACTTTCAGTACGCCATCGGTATCATCGGCCACGGTGTAAAAACCAATCAACTGGTGCGCCATCGGGATGGATAACAACGTAGAGGCAATGTCTTTCCAGTGGTTCACTCGCTCGTTATTAAAATCGGCCCAATTGAACTGGTAATCTGGGTTAAACTTGCCATCTAGCCCTGGGTTGGCAAAATATTTTGCCTCATTGGGCTCCATTGCGACAAACACCTGGATCAGCGAAAACAGTCCGCTAAACACGCTCTCTTTGCTGTATTTCTCAATTTGGTTAACTGCTTGGCTTACTGGCACGCCGCTGCGCTTAAGTTCAACATGGATCACCGGCATGCCGTTAATCAGTAGCAGCACATCACCACGTCTGTCATTACGCAAGGGGCTGCCGCGTTCAAACTTAGGCTGTTGTACAATTTGGTAGCGGCTTTGGCCTGCGGCAATTTCTTGACGATCATAGATCTTCAAGCTGACTTCTTTGCCATAGTGCAGCGTGTCATCAGGGTTATCGCGCTTAATGGCTACCGTTTTGCCATTGATTAGCCCGTTGAGTTTAAGCGGTGTTTTCAGCGCTTTAATCTGCTCAATAATCTGCTGCATTTCCGTTGCCGTCAGCGGCACATCATTTAAGCGGTCTTGCTGGCGATTGTTTTCAAATAAAATGTTCGCCCAGTTTTGCAGTAAATCTGCTTCTGTTTTGTTTCTAAGTATTTCAGATTCCCACCCTTTTTGGGTAAGCACCTCAATAAAGGCCTGCTCAAATTGTGCTTCAGTTTTAAACGTGGTCATGGTTGTGCTCCCTGCTAGACAAACATTTTTCTCAAGCAGGCCTGCTTGATATTATTAAGTTTAGTTATCTGTTGTTGGTGTTGATTGATCAGCATATCAAGTTTTTGGAAGTAGTTGCCGATGGCAGTTTGTTCTTCTTTCTTAGGCATTGTAAATAATAAAGCAGCTAAATCTCTATTTCTGATGTGAACTACAGATTTACCCTGTGCTTTACTAGCTAACGCCTTTTGAGGATATCCGTTGGATATCACCAAAGCTAAAAACACAGGATTTATTTTATCGTTTGGATAAATGATATTTAGGTCACCGCCAAGAATTACGCCTGACTCACAAACGGCTGATGCTCTAGCTATATCTTCAGAAGACTCACCAGACGCTGGCACTATGACTTCGTTACCAACACTTTTAACGGATTTAGACTTTTCTATTGCGAACGTATCAACCTGATCAATTACGGTTTGATATTTTGTATAAAGTCGTCCATATAAAATTATGGGAGTTCCAGAATCAGATAAATCACTCTTTGAATAGCCCTGGCCTTTTGTGAATATCGCATATTCTCCTAGAGCAACTTCCTCCCACTCCCCACTAAACCCTTTAAAGCGAATTTCTGGGGTGGCCTCACCTTGTTTGGGAAACATCTTTTCCAGCATGGCTTTTTTAATATTTTTGAGCTTGTCATGCTTTTGTTGGTGTTGGTCGATTAGATTGTTGAGCTTTTGGAAAGTGTTGCCGATGGCAGTTTGTTCTGTTTCGCACGTGACTTTAACTGGAATGTTATTAATTGCGACCTTAGATAAACTAGGTACACCGGTAGATTCGTCATGTTTTTTCCAATCTATTTTTTGGAAAAGACAATACAAGTAATCCAACTTGAATTTTGGCCTAGGCACTGCATAAAAAAGAGTATCCACAGTCCAAAAAGGCGCTCGTAATAAATACGGTTTATCAATAGTCCCTTTTCGCCCAATTCCGATTGCATCTTCATCATTTGACAATGCACTATCCACGCTAAGCATATAGCCACCTGTCCCATAAACAGGAATGTTACCTTTACCTAGATGCTTATAGTCTTTCCCGCTTCGCACATCTATCACATCTGATAACATCGCGTCTTGCCAATCCCTACTAAACCCTTCAAAGCGAATCTCGGGCACTCTCTTTTCTTGTGTCATCTTATTATGCCCCTTTCAACAAGGTGATGAGTTCAGCCAAACCCTGCTGATCAAATTCATTGCCGGTGAGTTCGCCCATCATTGTGGCCAGGTCTTGTCCGGTACTAGTGATATCTTTCGCCACTTGTGAATAAGTCACAGTGTATTTATCGGCAAGGGCTTGCACTTGGCTGGTCAGCTGAGAAATCACGGCGCTTGGCATAGCTGCGAGTTCAAGGCTTAATGGCATGATCCATTTTAAGTGCAGCAATTCGTTGACTTGCTCGTCGGTTAAGTCTTCGATGGTGGTTTTAGTTTTTAAGTGCAGAGCAATGGCGGCTTCTTTGACCGCTTTTTTCAGGGCTTTTTCTTCGTCAATGAGTTTACTCGCTGCGATGATTTTTGCTTCGTAGCTTTCAGCTGAGAACTTGGTTTTGGTCTCTTTTTGCTCTTTTAGGAAGGCTTTAGCCGCTTTGGCGACGTCGGCATTGGCAAAGCCATCTTTGCTTTCTTTTACGGTGTCTTGCTCCTTTTCTTCCTCAGAAAGGGATTCGAGTATTTCCTCAAGTGAGCTGGCGATTTTTGCCAGGCGGTCTTCTTGTTTTGCCAGTGCCGCCAAGTCATCGCTTAGGTGCGTTTGTTGTACTAAATCAAAGGGCATGATGTGGCCTTTCCAGCCATCTTGTACTTCGGTGTCATTGCCCTTAACTTTTTTGACCACAATATTGGGGTCAACTTGCTTAGTTGCGGCAAAACCCTCTGTTTGCATCATTTCCAAATCGGCACTGATAACTTGCCATTGGTTGCTTAAATATTGATAGGCTTGGTATTTGTTGATAAGGGCAATGGGTGCCAGGCGGTTAAATAACTCAGTGCTTAATACTGTCTCTTGCTGGTTGCGGTTAACCTCTTGCCAGCCTTGAATAAGTTCGATGTGTAAATAGTTATCAAAGCTGAGATCGCCATTGATGCCAGCAAAGGCTTGGTTGTAAGCGCTAATAAACTCGATAACTTGTGGATGCTGAGTAATGGTTTTGTTAACGTCCTGTTTGGTAATGGCCAATTCACTGTAGGCGGCAGACTTGGCCACAAACAGCGCATCGTGCAGTTGTGGGAATGCTTGCCAATACGGGTGTAGCAGTGCAATTTCACTATTGGGGATGCCACCTAGCATAGTGGCATGTAAATCCCAGCTTTCAACTGTTGGTGAAGAATTGACGTAACGCGGAATATTCAGGTTATAGCCATTGTCGCGCAGGGTTTTCTTACTCACCACCTGCGAGAATTTGTCGATATCTTCGCGATTAATGACCGCATCTACAATACGCTTGATGTCACAGGCTTGCAGTTTGTTGTTTTTGCCTTCTTTAACGAAGTGCTTGGAGGCATCCACAATCAGCACATCGGTATTTTGTCTTTTTTGTTTGAGCACCAAAATGACGGTAGGAATACTCGTACCAAAAAAGATATTGGCCGGTAAGCCGATAATGGCATCAATGTGGTTCTGTTCAATCAATTGCTTGCGAATTTCGCCTTCTTCACCGCCACGGAACAACACACCATGGGGCAATACAATGGTCATGATGCCATCGGGTTTCAGGTGGTAAAGGTCGTGCAGTAAAAAGGCAAAATCGGCTTTGGTCTTGGGTGCTAAACCAAAGCGCGAATAACGCGGGTCACTCTCTTTGTGGCTTGGATCCCAAGTTTGTGAGTAAGGCGGATTGGAGACGACCGCATCCACATACAGCGCATGATAAGTGCCTTGAGGGTCGTTCTCATCAAAGTATGGCCAATCGTCTTCTAAGGTATCACCGTTACGGGTTTTGATATTGCTGGCTTTTATCCCGCGCATGATCAGGTTCATACGGGTAAGGTTGTAGGTATTCGCTTTTAGCTCTTGGGCATAATAGATTATGCTGTCTTTGCTTTTGGCGTATTTTTCAACCGCTTCACCAATATTGATCAATAGCGAGCCAGATCCCGATGTTGGATCGTAAATCTCGATGGTGTCTTTGTGCTTTAACTCGTGAGCGATGATGTGCGACATCAGTACCGAGACTTCATGAGGCGTATAAAACTCTCCGGCTTTTTTTCCGGCATTAGCGGCAAACTTTTCAATCAGGTATTCGTAGATGTAGCCCAGCACGTCATAGCCTTGCTTGCCGTTCATTGGGATACTTTTGATCAAATGCAGTAGGTCACTAATGGCTTTTGTGCGCTTACCCGCGCTTTCACCGAGTTTGCTTAGGCCCGTTTCCAGGGTGGTGAAAATACCTTCAAACAATTTTTTGTAGGTAGGCGAAATCAAGCGACTAAACGCCGAGAGTGCATCGCGAACGTCGGACTCGTAAAAGTCGAATTTTGGATCAATCCAGGTTGAAAACAGGTTATCATAAGCGATGAAATAGCCTAGATTCTCTTGAATGTATTTGACTGTGTCTGCATCTTGTTCGTGTAGGGCTTTAATGTCTTCAGGGGTCATGCCCTCTTTGGTGACAAACTGAACTAATTGGTCGCTTAGATACTTGTAAAAAATGAAGCCCAATATGTAGTCTTTGTATTCGTTTGCTTCGATTTTTGAACGCATCTGGTTGGCTGATTCCCAGATTTTGGCGGCCAGTTGTTGCTTGTTCATGATATTTCCTATTCTGTGACCATGTCGAACCAAAGATAAATGTCGGATTGATCAGGTGTGTTGATCAGCGCTTTCAAGTCATCGGGGTTGTGGTCTGATTGACGGCCATGGTGACCCTTGATGCTCTAAAGCTGTATCACTCCCACTGTAGGGAGCGCAGTGTTCCTATTCGAGTGGGCACAATGGTAAACCATTGATGCAGCAAGACACGATACCCAATGTTTCAAAATCAGAACGGATTGTAGAGGAGCAAGCCGCGAAGCAGTACAAAATCAAAACAAGCCACCCTGTGGATGGCTTGAGATTGATGACTGTTCTCCCCGTTCTGCCAGCGATCCCCCCCTCAGTGCCGACGACCAGCTGATCCAGGGGGCGGATACCCATCAGTGCCAAGGCATCTTGTAGACGCAGGGTAATCTCGATATCTGCCCAGCTGGGTTCCGGGTGGGTGGCCGGAGGGGTGGTTATGCACCAGCATCAACGCCGCTACATTGAGTGCCAGCGCGCGTTTGACGACTTCCCTTGGATAAAACGAGGCACTGCTGAGTGTACTGTGGAACAGCTCTTCATACGCAAGCACCCGGTGTTGGTTGTCCAAAAACAACATGGCAAATACTTCATGCTCTCTGCTCTGCAACAGGGTTTGTAGTGTCTGCAGAGCCAAGTGTTTGTCGGCAATAGCTTCTCCTTTGGCCTGTTTCTGACGGGCAATCTGGTTGGCGATAGTCAACAGGTCCTCTTCGTTAATCAGCTCAGTGACGAGGTAGGTGCCGGGGATCTCCCCAGCGATCAATTTGTGATGCAACATGATTGTGCTCCATACGCCATCGCCCCACCGCGAGGGATGCGGCAGGGTTAGAGATGTATTGAGTGAAGGGGAAAACGCTGGGTTAGTTGGTGGTGTTCAGGCTGTTGGAGTGTTCTGGGCGTAGTTAGTCAGAGGCATGTGGTAATAGGTGATCAGAGGTTCTCTTATAGTTGGGTGAGTCAGTAGTGAATCATAACCACGGTGTTAGTGTGGCCACCAGTGGATATGCGATCACACCTTTGCGCAGTGTGTGATGTCCGCGCTTATCGCGGGGTAAATCGCGATATAGACATAGCCGCAGCTGCCAAGGGTATCGGCTTCGCAGGTAAAGCCGCCGTGCTGGATAGTGATGCAGTGCTGATGCTGGGCATCCAGCTCGCCGGTCAGCAGCTTGGATTCCAGAGCTTTGATGACCTCCGGGAAAGCCAGGTCGAGCTTGGCTATCTGCATCTGACTCCACTCACCGATCAGACTGGCCCGATCGGATAGAAAATCGAGCCGGTAGCGGCTCTGTATCAGACGAGCGCCAAAGCGTGGAGAGATATCACGCGGAAGGCCCCAGCTGATGCTGGGGAGCGGTGTGAGAGCTGGGGCCTCAGGTTGCTGTGTAGCAGAGCATGTGGGGTGGGTTGTGGTCATGATTAGCGATACCTCATTTGAATGTCGATGATGGTGCCGGGCACGTTGTGACGCTGGCGCAGTCTGGTTAGGTGCTCAGGGAGTTCTGTCAGACTGGCCAGTCGCCCCCGGTAGAGTCGGGAGAGATTGACGTAGTCAGGGTGACTCACGGTGATGGTCACCTGATGTCCTGGCTGCCAGCGGCCAAACAGGCGAGCTTTGGCTTCCCTGATGGTGGTGATGCCGGGCGCTGGTAACGTCTGGCGGTTGCGCAGGTGCAGCTTGTTGAGCTCGGGGGCATAGCGATGCACCTCGAGCCCGGTGATAAGACGGGTCATGTTCGGTGACTCCAATGATGCAAAGGGCCAGCCTGTGAGGGCTGGCCCTTTATGTTGTTTGTTGATGAGCGATGAGATGGTCGCGGTGGCTAGCCGTTGTAAAACAGGATGTAGTTCACACCGGCCTGCTGGGCAGCAGTGAGCAAGGGTTGCAGTGCTGGCGGGATGGCATCGAGCTCCATGGCCAGGTTCAGGGTGTACTCATAGGCGGAGTCATCCTTCACGCCGACATGTTCATGGGAGGCCATACGCTTGACCCATTGCCATTCTGGTACCAGGTCAGCGTCATCGTAATCGCCGATGATGGAACTCATGGCGACATCCAGCATCTGCATTACCGAATGGCCTGCCAGTGAGTCAGGTGTTGCAGGGATGGTGTTGGTCATTACATCGCTCCTTGTTGTCTGGGCTGTGGGTTACAGCTGATTGATAACCGGCTTGCAATTAAGACGGTCCAGCAGATGCAGCGAACCGTACTGGGCTACCAGTCGGTCTATGGCCATCTGGGCGCAGGCCGTTCTGCTGGGTTTATTTTCAGGTATGGCGTAACGAGCAGTGAGCCAACCGCCGAGCAGCGCAATGCGGTAGCCACTCGGGATGTGGGTGAGGGACGTTCCTATTCCCCTCCCGTGAATGAGGAAGGGCACTGCCTGTCCGCCGATGCCGATATCGATGCGCTGACCCTTGAGCTCGAAGGTGGTGATCTCGCCGGTTTGCGGATGTTTGCCGGGCACCTTGATGGTGATGTTTTTCGCCATTTCACACCTCCGG
>CAZIZA010000120.1:0-10736 GCA_964543555.1 uncultured Pseudomonas sp. | reverse complement strand
AGCCGGGTCAATAACCGTGATTAGCCTGATGAGGAGATAATCTGAAGAGTCCGACTGAATGGTCTCTTTAGCTTATCGGCTGACCTCGCGATCAGTTGGGGTAATAGTAACAATTCTCATTTAATAGTCAATGCCTTTTTGAGAATTTCTCTCACAAGGCTCCGGTCCCGGAAAAAACAACCCCGGCACTGGGCCGGGGTTATGAGAGCGCTATGGTTATCCTGGCAGGCGAAGTTGAGTGACTTCCTTATTTAGCAGGTCAATGCGGCGGGCCATGCTTTCGATCAGGCTGTGTGCGATGCGCGGGTTGCTCTGCATCAGGCTGAGAAACTGTTCCTTGGGGATCACCATGACCGTGCAGGGTTCGCTGGCGATAACCGTGGCGCTGCGTTTCTCGCGGGTGAATACCGCCATGGCGCCAAAGATTTCATCTTTCTGCACGTCGCCGACCTTTTGCCCATCGACATGGGCTTCGGCATGCCCTTCGATGATGATGAAGACGTGGTCGGCTTCATCTCCCTGATGAATCAGCTCCTCGCCAGCAGCGAAATGCTGGAAGCCGGTAGCCGGGCGGATCTCGGGCTGTTTCAGACGGGCCAGTGCATCGGATAGCAGGGCTGTGTGGCCGATCAGGTAGTGGATGAACTGTTCCTGGCGTTGCTCGTCGGCATGGATATGTTGGAACACCTCGGTGCGCGAGTAGGGCACCAGGCTGATGGGCTCTTCACTGCTATAGCGGCAGGTGGGGAGGTCGATGCCCTGACGCAAACCGACCAGGTCACCTTCCTGCAAATAGAACAGCGGGCGCTCATCGACCAGAGCGTGCAGCAGGCCATTTTCGATGATGAACAGCTGATTGCCCGGCAGTACCCTGGCCAGGTCATCGACACGCTCGAGACGCAGCGGCTCCCCGGCAGGTTGCAGCCCTTCCAGCAGACGAGTGGGGATGCTCTGCAGGCGATTGATCAACTGATCGGCGTAAGCCGGTTGCTCCCCGAGTAAATACATAACCGTAATTCCTTGAACTGGCTGGGCTGGCTGGCCACACGAAGATCCCTGAAACAATATGCTGCGCGGCCTCGCGAGTAAATCGTCTTGCGCTTGGGTTGTGAGCTAGCTCTTGTTGTGGTTCTGGGCCGCGTCGAGCTGGCCGTTCAGTTCGGCTTTGTGCGCGGGTGGCAATTCATTCCAGTGGACATCGAGTAACGCGCCCTCGATTGCATAAAGCAGAACCTTGGAGGCACGAAATCCACGGGCCTTGACTGCTCGGTAGGCACCTACAGCACCGTGGCGGCGCAGGTCGTTGGCACTGTGAATACCTACAGCATGTAGCCATTGCGCTGAGGTTTTGCCCAGATTCTTGAGATGCTGTAATTCGTCGTTCATCGGGCCTCCATGCGTGTGGGTGAAAAATTCACGGTGGCGTGTCTGGCGAAAAGTGTAGTGGTTAATTGCCGGAGTCCTGCATGCCGAAGTGCCTAAGGCGTTATTTGGTGCGATAGCGCAGGCGCGTACCAAAATTCACGGACATGAGGATTTCGTCTGCGGTCAGTTCGGAGGGAAAATAGGCACCGGATATTTGAGCGTGAGCCAGACTGGCGCCTTCGATCCGCGCATTGCGAAAATCCAGGCCGCGCAGGTCGGCGCCGCGGAAGTAGGCGTCGGTGAGGTTGACGCCATCGGTATCCATGTTACGCAGGTCCAGCCCACGAAAGTCGCCGCCGGAGAGGTCGACCTCGATGCCCTTTGGCTTCTGTGCATTGAAGCCTTTGACATCGTCGTTGTGCAGGAGGTGGTAGAGCGGATGATCAAGCTGACGTGGCTGGCTCATGGCAAATACCGGTGATGGGCTCACCAGCAGTATAGAAGCCCTGCCGGGGTTTGCCCGGCAGGGACTGCTCAGCCATGTGCGTTGGTTCAGATACCCGGTAGGCGCTGGCGAATGCGTTCGATCAGGCTGTCGAGGCTGGCGCTGTCATGGGTGTCGACGCGCTTGCTGTGGCTCAGCTCCTGTTCATCGAGTGGTTCGCGGGTGGCGTGTTGAGCCTGGATCACTTCCAGCGTCGCATCGGAAGGATCCTGACCTTCGTGCTGGCGTTGCGCCAGCCAGCCGGCGATCACGGCTTCTGGGGCATGGCAGTCGAGGATCAGCAGGGGAGCGCCAGTCTCCTCGGCCACTTCGCTGGCAGCCAGGCGTTGCGAAGCCTTGAGGTAGGTGGCATCGATCACTACAGGGAAGCCGGCTTGCAACACCTGGCGCGCCAATTGATGCAGACGCTGGTAGGTGGCTTCGCTGGCAGTGGCGCTGTAGATGCCCGCAGCCAGTTGATCCCTGACTTCGGCGCTTTGTTCGCCAAACAGACGTTTGCGCTCGACATCGGAACGCAGCCGGATGGTGCCCAATGCTTCGACCAGACGCATGGCGACATGGCTCTTACCGACAGCGGACACGCCGTGGGTGATGGCCAGGAAGGGCGAGGGGATGGCGCTATAGCTTTCTGCCAGAGCGGCATAGCTACGGTACTGGCGCAGAATCACCGCGCGTTGAACCGAACTTTCTTCCTGGCCCAGACGGAACAGGGCGACCTTGCCACGTACCATGGCGCGGTAGGCCTTGTAGAAATTCAGCAACTGCAGTGCCGCATAGTCCCCGGTGCGCTCCAGCCAGCCACTGATGAAGCGTCGGGCCAGGCACTTGAGGCCTCGATCTTCGAGGTCCATGGCCAGAAAGGCGATGTCAGCGGTCACGTCTGTCAGGCGGAAGGGTTCGTTGAACTCGATGCAGTCGAACAGTACCACGCGGCCCTCGATCTGGGCGGCATTACCCAGGTGGATATCGCCATGGCACTCACGGACGAAACCCTGCGCCTTGCGTTCGCTCAGCAGGGGTTGCAAAAGCGCGTAGCTCGATTGCGCCCACGCTTCGAGTGCATCGAGTTGCTGCAGATCTGCGGGGTCGCTGAGCATCGGGCGAATTTGTTCGAAATTCTGCTGCACGGGGGCCATGACCGCTTCTGCACTGCCCAGCTCGTGCGACAGCGGTACCTTGGGGGCATTGATATGGAAGGTGGCGATCTGCTCGGCCAGTGCATCGATATGCGCATCGTTGAGTTCACCGCGGGCCTGAATGGCGCTGAGCAGTTGCTCCTGCGGGAATTGGCGCATTTTCAGTGCGTATTCGATGGCGGGTGTGCTGCCGTCCAAGCTGGGCGCGATTTCACTGCCGCCGATCGGTAACACGTCCAGATACAAATCCTGGGTCAGGCGCTGATTAAGGCGCAGCTCTTCTTCGCAAAAATGGCGACGTGCATCGAGCTCAGTGAAGTCCAGGAAACCGAAGTTGACCGGTTTTTTGATCTTGTAGGCATAGGGGCCAGTGAGCAAAACCCAGGAAATGTGGGTCTCTATGACCTGAAACCCTTCCACAGGATGCGGATACAGGGCCGGGTTCTGTAATGCGGCAATCAGGGCTTGGCTCACGTTCGATCCTTGTTCTAGACGCTGTTCGAGCTGGGCATTATGGCCGCTGTGAGCTGCTCTGCAAACCATTCGGGCGGCCTGCTGGCCGCTATATAAAGTGCGTATAATCCCGCCATGACTCGAAAACGTTCCCCCCGCTCAAATAAAAAATCCCGCTCCTCCGGCATGCGTACCTGGTTTGCCTGGGGGCTCAAGCTCGGTCTTGTCGGTCTGGTCATTCTGGCTGGCTTTGCCGTTTATCTCGATGCCGTGGTGCAGGAGAAGTTCTCCGGCAAGCGCTGGACCGTGCCTGCCAAGGTCTACGCCAGGCCGCTGGAGCTGTTCGTTGGCCAGAAACTGGCCAAGGATGATTTTCTGCGTGAGCTCGATGCCCTCGGCTATCGTCGAGAAAGTACCGTCAATGGGCCAGGCGCTGTGTCAGTTGCCGGTAACACGATTGAACTGCACAGTCGCGGTTTTCAATTTTATGAGGGTGCTGAGCCTTCACAGAGGGTGCGTGTGCGCTTCTCTGGTGACTACGTTGCGGGGCTGACTCAGGCCAATGGCAGCAGTCTCGCCGTTGCGCGGCTGGAGCCGGTGCTCATCGGCGGGCTTTATCCGGCGCATCAGGAAGACCGCATCCTGATCAAGCTGGATCAGGTTCCGGCGTATCTCATCGAGGCACTGGTGGCCGTCGAAGATCGCGATTACTTCGATCACTTCGGCGTATCGCCCAAGGGCATCGCCCGTGCCATGTGGGTCAACGCCACTTCCGGGCGTCTGGTGCAGGGTGGTAGTACCCTGACTCAGCAGTTGGTGAAGAACTTCTACCTGACCAATGAGCGCACGTTGGCGCGCAAAGCCACCGAAGCAATGATGGCTGTACTGCTGGAGTTGCATTACGACAAACGCGAGATTCTTGAAGCCTACATGAACGAGGTATTCCTCGGTCAGGACGGACAGCGTGCCGTGCATGGTTTCGGGCTGGCCAGCCAGTATTTTTTCAGTCAGCCAGTTTCCGAGCTGAAGCTCGAGCAGGTTGCGCTGCTGGTGGGGATGGTCAAGGGACCAACCTTTTTCAATCCTCGACGCAATCCCGAGCGTGCCCTGGCGCGGCGTAATCTGGTCATCGACCTGCTCGCCGAGCAGGGCACGATCACCCCCGAAGAGGCAGCAACTGCCAAGCAGAAACCATTGGGCGTGACCTCGCGCGGCAGCATGGCCGACAGTTCGTTCCCGGCATTTCTGGACCTGGTCAAGCGTCAATTGCGTGAAGACTATCGGGATCAGGATCTGACCGAAGAAGGCTTGCGTATTTTCACCAGCCTGGATCCGATTCTGCAGCTCAAGGCCGAAGAGGCGCTGGCCGAGTCCTTGAAGCGTCTGTCTGGGCGCAAAGGCGTCGACGAAGTACAGGCCGGGATGGTGGTGACCAACCCCGAAACAGGTGAAATCCAGGCCTTGATTGGCAGCCGCCAGCCACGTTTTGCCGGTTTCAACCGGGCACTGGATGCGGTACGGCCGATTGGCTCATTGATCAAGCCGGCGATCTATCTTTCGGCGCTGGAGCGTCCCAGCCAATACACCCTGACCAGTTGGCTGGAGGATGAGCCTTTCTCCATCAAGGGGCAGGACGGCCAGGTCTGGACACCACAGAATTACGACCGCAAAGCTCACGGCACCATTTACCTGTATCAGGGGCTGGCGCAATCCTACAACCTGTCCACAGCCAAGCTCGGCCTGGAAATCGGCGTGCCCAATGTGCTCAAGACCCTGGAACGACTTGGGGTGGAGCGTCAGTGGCCGGCTTACCCATCAATGTTGCTCGGTGCGGGTGCGCTGACCCCGATGGAGGTGGCAGGCATGTATCAGACCCTTGCCAATGGTGGTTTCAATACGCCGTTACGCGGTATTCGCAGCGTGCTGACTGCTGATGGTGAGCCACTCGGGCGCTATCCATTCAAGATCCAGCAGCGCTTCGATCCAGGGGCGATTTACCTGGTACAGAACGCCATGCAGCGCACCATGCGTGAAGGGACGGGGCGTTCGGTGTACAGCCAGTTGCCCAGCTCGCTGAACCTGGCGGGCAAGACAGGTACCAGTAACGATTCGCGTGACAGCTGGTTCGCCGGCTTCAGTCAGGATCTCCTGTCGGTGGTATGGCTGGGGCGCGATGACAACGGCCCGACCCCGCTGACCGGGGCGACCGGGGCGCTGCAGGTCTGGACGAGCTTCATGCGCAAGGCGGACCCGTTACCACTGGACATGCCGATGCCGGATAACGTCACCCAGGTCTGGATTGATCGCCAGACTGGCCTTGGGTCGGCTTCGGGCTGCCCGAATGCCGTGCAGATGCCTTATATTCGCGGCAGCGAACCTGCACCGGGCTCCGCTTGCGGCATCCAGGCGCCAGTCGAGTCTGTGATGGATTGGGTCAAGGGTTGGTTGGAATGACGGCCGGGTATTGTGCCCCGGTGTTATCTGAAGAGGATTGGATGTGAACAAAAAGTGGCTTGCCTCACTGCTGGCAACGGCGGTTCTCAGTGGTTGCAGTACCGTACCGCAAGGCTCTATTCCGGTGATCGATGCAGGCTCACCGCTGTCGTCCGGCGGCTCTGGTGCGATGTCCAGCCCAAGCCCTGCAGCCTCGCCGCAGCGTATTGAGGAAGACTCAGGTGTGGTGGTGATGGTGCCGCAAGGGGCTGTCTCTACTCCTTTGCAGACGGATGTGCAGCCGATTACCTCGAGTGGCGGCCTCACTTTCGATCCGCCTGTCAGCAGCCAGCCAGTCGTGCCTGGCCAGGGCAGCTTCGGGTCATCGGCGCCGAGTATGCCCAGCGGTATCCCCAGTGGCGGCGGCCTGGCCGCCGATGAGCAACTGGATGGCCCGGTGCTGGCTCTGTTGACCACTGCCCAGCAACAGCAGGGTGGGGGTGATCTCAATGGGGCTGCCTCCAGTCTGGAGCGCGCCCAGCGCATCGCCCCGCGTGAGCCGCAGGTGCTTTATCGTCTGGCCGAGGTTCGCATGGCTCAGGGCGATGCCGCGCAGGCCGAGCAACTGGCTCGCCGTGGTCTGACCCAGGCCAATGGGCGCCCGGCGCTGCAGGCCAGTCTGTGGGATCTGATTGCCCGCGCTCGCGAGCGTCAGGGTGATTCCGCAGGTGCTGCCCAGGCTCGTGAGCGTGCTCGGGTCAATCTCTGATGGATGCTCGTGTAAGCGCGTTGGCCGAGCACCTGCTGTTGATCGAGCGAGAGTTGCGCCTGTTGGGCTGGTGGCAGGAAACGGCGCCGAGCGCGGAGGCGCTGGCCAGTCCGGAGCCGTTCTGCGTGGATACGCTGACGTTTGAGCAGTGGTTACAGTGGATTTTCCTGCCGCGCATGAAGATGCTGCTGGAAAGTGCTGCTCCGCTGCCGTCGGTATCGGGTATTCAAGCGATGGCAGAGATGGTCTATCAGCAGCAGCCAGGCATTGCGCGCCGGCTGCTGGAACTGCTGGGCGAGTTCGATCGTCTTCTTACGCGCACATCTTGAGGGTGTGCGCGCCATTCATCATTGGCAGTTTTCGGCGATGGATTTCTTCAGCTCGCTGATGCGTTCCTGGCGTTCGTTCTCGTCGATGCGACGAACCTCACCGTCATTCTCGATGCGCAGGCGCGGGTTATTTTCCAACTGAGCCAGATTGGTGCGTGCGCCCTCGCAGTACTGCTTGCGCTCGGCTTCCTGCTTGGCCACATCCTCCTTGACTTTCTTGTCGATGGCCGCCTGTTCGGGATCGAGCTGCTCTTCGATGCTCGGCGCCGGTTCGCTGGCGGCCTGACGGGGAGGTGGTGCAGCGGTATTGATCGTCGTGGCTTGCTGGCCTTGCGGAGGTTGCGCGCCAAAGTGAGTCACGCCTTTTTCATCGACCCATTTGTAAACCTGGCTGGCCATGGCGGTGGTGCTCAGAGCGAGCATCAGGGTGCCAGTGAGAATCATATGGCGCATGCTGTTTCCTTTATCGAGAACTGCGGTACGTTGGTTACTATAACCAAAAGGCGGCAATCTTCATTCTGCGCTGCGTCACAGCGGCATGTCGAATAATCGGTTGTACATCGCTTGACTTGCCCACGCTGAACCCGAACAATCCGTCTATACCCGAAGTGGAGTCCGCCGCAAGCGTCCTCCAGCTCCGGGAAAAGAGGCGCTACCCGCGCCGAACCGTGACACCCGCAACGCGTTACCTCGCGCTGGGAGGGCCAGCCCCGCAAGACCATGGGCTGCTCCGTTACTCGTCAAGCTGATGTTTCGAATCCACGATCACCGTCGTGCGTGTCTGCTGACAGTAAGAACCTACTTAGGGCTACCCGTTTGTGGGTGGCACACTGGCGTTCAAGAGGTGAACAACGTGGAGCTTTTATCCGGCGCTGAAATGGTCGTCCGCTTCCTGCGTGACGAAGGCGTTAAGTACATCTATGGGTACCCAGGCGGTGCTCTCCTGCATATTTATGATGCCCTGTTCAAAGAACCGGAAGTGACCCACATCTTGGTGCGTCATGAACAGGCTGCTACCCATATGGCTGACGGCTATGCCCGCGCCACCGGCAAAGCCGGTGTGGTGCTGGTCACCTCTGGCCCGGGCGCGACCAACGCGATCACCGGTATCGCCACTGCCTATATGGATTCCATTCCGATGGTGGTGATCTCGGGTCAGGTGCCGAGCAACATGGTTGGTACCGATGCCTTCCAGGAAACCGACATGGTCGGTATTTCCCGCCCGATCGTGAAGCACAGCTTCATCATCAAGCACCCGTCGGAAATCCCCGAGGTACTGAAGAAGGCCTTCTACCTCGCCGAGTCCGGTCGTCCCGGTCCGGTCGTGGTCGACATTCCGAAGGATATGGGTGACCCAACCCAGAAGTTCGAGTACGTCTATCCGAAGAAGGTCAAGCTGCGCTCCTACAGCCCGGCGGTACGCGGCCACTCCGGCCAGATCCGCAAGGCGGCCGAGATGCTCCTGGCCGCCAAGCGCCCGGTGATGTATTCCGGCGGCGGTGTGATCATGGGCAATGCTTCCGCGCCGCTGACCGAGCTGGCGCAGATGCTCAACCTGCCGGTCACCAACACCCTGATGGGGCTCGGTGGCTATCCGGGTACTGACCGTCAGTTCATCGGCATGCTTGGCATGCACGGCAGCTACACCGCCAACCTGACCATGCATCACGCCGACGTGATCCTGGCGGTAGGCGCGCGCTTCGATGATCGCGTGATCAATGGCGCGGCGAAGTTCTGCCCTAACGCCAAGATCATCCATATCGATATCGACCCGGCTTCGATCTCCAAGACCATCAAGGCTGACATTCCGATCGTCGGCCCAGTGGACAGCGTGCTGACCGAAATGGTCGCCATCCTCAAGGAAATCGGCGAAACCCCGAACAAGGACACCGTCGCCAGTTGGTGGAAGCAGATCGAAGAGTGGCGCGGTAGCGGCCGTCTGTTCCCCTACAACGAGGGTGATGGCCTGATCATCAAGCCACAGGCCGTGATCGAAACGCTGTGCGAAGTGACTAAAGGCGATGCCTTCGTGACCTCCGACGTCGGTCAGCATCAGATGTTCGCGGCGCAGTACTACCGCTTCAACAAGCCCAATCGCTGGATCAACTCGGGCGGTCTGGGCACCATGGGCTTCGGTTTCCCTGCTGCGATGGGCGTCAAGATGAATTTCCCGGATGCCGATGTAGCCTGCGTGACCGGCGAAGGCAGCATCCAGATGAACATTCAGGAGCTGTCGACCTGTCTGCAGTACGACCTGCCGGTGAAGATCGTCAATCTGAACAACGGCGCGCTCGGCATGGTTCGTCAGTGGCAGGATATGCAGTACAGCAGCCGTTACTCGCATTCCTACATGGAGTCGCTGCCTGACTTCGTCAAGCTGGCCGAGGCTTATGGGCATGTGGGCATGCGCATCACTGAGCTCAAGGATCTCAAGCCGGGTCTCGAAGAGGCCTTCGCACTGAAAAATCGCCTGGTCTTCCTCGACATCGCGGTCGATACCAGCGAGCACGTCTACCCAATGCAGATTCGGGATGGCGCAATGCGTGACATGTGGCTGAGCAAGACGGAGCGGACCTAAGATGCGACACATCATTTCCCTGCTGCTGGAAAACGAGCCGGGCGCCCTGTCGCGCGTGGTTGGTCTGTTCTCCCAGCGTAACTACAACATCGAAAGCCTCACCGTTGCGCCAACCGAGGACCCGACGCTGTCGCGTCTGACCCTAACTACTGTTGGCCATGACGAGGTGATCGAGCAGATCACCAAGAACCTCAACAAGCTGGTCGAGGTGGTCAAGCTGGTCAATCTGTCGGAAAGCGCCCACATCGAGCGAGAACTGATGCTGGTGAAGATCAAGGCTACCGGCGCCCAGCGTGCTGAGGTCAAGCGCACCACCGACATCTTCCGCGGTCAGATCGTGGATGTGACCAGCAGTGTGTATACCGTGCAACTGACGGGTACCAGCGACAAACTCGACAGCTTCATCCAGGCCATTGGCACCGCATCGATCCTGGAGACCGTGCGCAGTGGTGTCACCGGCATCGCCCGTGGCGACAAGGTACTGAGTATCTGATCGTCATGGTGAAACAAGCCCCGCCTGGTGCGGGGCTTTTTATTGCCCGACATTCAGCGCTGGCGATTCCAGAAGGCGGCGATCAGTGGGTCTTTGAGGCGTTTTTCCAGCGCGAACAGACCAATGTCATAAGCAGTCAGTGGTGGCTGAATGTCGTAGATCCGAATACGTGCTGTCAGTGGGCTGTTGTCCAGCACGATCTGCGGCACCACGCCGATACCAAAACCCAGGCTGACCATGCTGACGATCGCTTCGTTGCCGCTGACCTGGGCATAGATGCGCGGCTTGATGTTGTGGCTTTTCAACCAGCGATCGGTGCGTGTCCGTGCCAGGCCCTCTTCCGAAAGAATCATCGGTACATCTTTCCAGCTCTCTGCGTTCGGATGCTGCAGTTGTTCGTCGTTCAATAGCTGCGGTGCTTGCGGACCGATGAAGCGCAATTCCGAGCCGGTGATCGACTGAAACACCACGCCCTGCGGCAGGCTGTCGGGGAGGGCGCCGATGGCCAGGTCTTCCAGGCCTTGCTGCACGCGCTCGACTGCTTTGGCCGGGTCGCCGGTGTGCAGTTTCATTTCGATGCGCGGGTAGTCCCGGCGGAAGCTGCTGAGGATGTCGTAAAGAAAACTGTAGCTCGCGGTGACCGAGCAGTACAGCGACAGCTCGCCATGCAGGTTC
>CAZIZA010000119.1:0-10770 GCA_964543555.1 uncultured Pseudomonas sp. | reverse complement strand
TGCAACCGCGCATGCTGCTGCTCGACGAACCCTTCGGCGCCCTCGACCCCGGCATTCGCAAGGACATGCACGCACTGCTGCTGGAGCTGTGGCAGGAGACCCGTCTGACCGTGTTCATGGTCACCCACGACCTGTCCGAAGGCTTCAGCCTCGGCACCCGTTTGCTGGTGTTCGACAAGGTGCGCCATGATTCGCAGGCGCCCAACGCCTACGGCGCGCGCATCACCTACGACATCCCGCTGAACGAGACGCGCCGGGCACAGGTGCAATTGCCCAGCGAGCTGGCCGAGCGTATTGCGGCACGCGACGAACTGTAGCCCGGATGAAATCCGGGGATCACCAGCACATTTTCCCCGGATTGCATCCGGGCTACGGAGCTGCCATCTCGGTACACACCCTACGAGGCGCAAACCGCGATAAACCGTAAGGTGCGCCATGCGCACCGCCTGCGCCTCCGGTCACAGAGGCGCAGCTGTAGCCCGGATGAAATCCGGGGACACCGGCACATTTCCCCCCGATTGCATCCGGGCTACGGAGCTGTAGGAGCCCGCTTGCGGGCGATTCGCTGCTGCTTGTGCTGATCGCCCGCAAGCGGGCTCCTACAAAACCTGTCGCCGATCAGCGCAACACCTCCAGATAACGCGATAGCGTTTCGCTCTCCGCGGCAAACCAGCGCTGCGCCTCGCCGGTTGTCGGCGTGGCGAGTTCCGCGCGCCAGTCCGGCTCCAGCGTATCGATGATGAAGGTACGCACCACCGCCCGCCCGTCCGGACGTTGCAGGTGCTGACAGACACGACCCGCGCCAGGCAGCTCGAAGCCCTCCAGCGAAACCATCTGCCCCACCCGTGCCGGCATGGTCGACAACGCCACCTGATAACGCCCCTGCTGATCGGCGTAAGCCAGCGAGGTTTCGCAGTCGAACAATACCGTCAACGCCTCGCCATCACCTTGCGCCAACTCAGCGCACTCACGCAGTTGCAGTGAGGGCTCACCCGGTTCCACGGCCGGCCCATGCACCCAGCCAAGCCGGTCGCCACAGACAATCAGGCCACCACCGCGCTGCAGCACTTCGCCGCTTTCGGCGTCGCATTCTTCCAGCAAACGCAGGCCGATCAACGGCCCGCTGCTGGCCTGCAAACGCCAATCCTCGACATAGGCGCCCGTGGTGCCGAACTCGATCATGCAATTGCCGATGCGCTGCAACTGCGCCGGTTCCGGCCAGCGGTTGTGTAGTTGCAGGGACACGCCACCGTGCCAGCTCAGATAACCGTTCTCCCAGACGCTATCGGCCACCCAGCCTTCATGGTTGGCAAGCTGGCGCAGCTCGGCGCCGTTGTAGTCCTGCCAGGCCCGCACCGGTAGCGCGGGCGCATCCGGCAAGCGCAGGTCGATGGTGAAGGTGCGGCTTTGCAGCCAATGCACCTGCGTGCGCTCGTCGCTGCGGCCATCGGCAAAGCTGATGGTGCGGCGGCGAAAGTGCCCGAGCATCCAGTCCGGCACGCCGCCCTCGGCGCGTTGTGGGTAACGTGCAGCCAATTCCAGCAGGTTCATGCCGTCACCTCCTGGCGGCCCTGACCAAAGCTGGACAAACCCGCCGCACCATCGGGCAGTTGCAGCGAACCATCCTCCAGCCGCTCGCGCAGATAGCGGAAGGTCTGCGCGGTCTGGGCGAACAGGTGGTCGCCACAGTTCACCGGCGCGTACACCCGCTCGCCGCGCGCCGGCAAGCCGGCAATCGGCGCAATGCGCGTCGGGTAGTCACAGGCGCAGAACAACGGGAAGGCGAAGCGCTCCTCACTGACCTTGCGCACGCGATGCGAGGTGGCGACGAACTGGCCGTTGCTGAGCACCTCGAGCATGTCGCCGATATTGATCACGAAGGCATCCTCCACCAGCGGCACGTCGATCCACTGGCCATCGCCGTTGAGCACCTGCAAGCCTTCGGCGGTGGGCAACAGAATGGTGAAGCACTCGTAGTCGGTGTGCGCACCGATACCAGGACGGTCGGCCACTGGATTGGGGTCGAGCGGGTAATGGATCAGGCGTAACTGGCTGGTGGGGTGGCGGGTAATGGCAGCGAAGCTGTCTTCGGCCAACCCCAGCGCCAGGGCGAAGCCACGAAACAGCGTAGCGCCCAATGCCAGCGCCGCCCGGTAGTAGGCACCGACCTCACGCTTGAAGTCCGCCGAGTCCGGCCACTGGGTCGGCCCCAGAAGTGGATAGATCTGGGCCGCCTCGGTGTAGTCGTAATTTACGTCGTAGGCTTCCTTGAGGTCCTTGCTGCCGCCGGCGAACTGCTCCTCGCCTTCCGGCACGTAACCGCTGTGGTTGCTCGACTGGCCGATATAGAAACGCATCTTCTGCTCCAGCGGGCGGGCGAAGAAATGCTGTGCCTGCTGGATCAGCCCGTCGCGCAGCTCGCGCGAAATGCCGTGCCCGGTGATCTGCAGGAAGCCGACCTCGCGCGCGGCGCGGCCCAGTTCGTCGGCAACGAGCTGACGCTGGGCAAGGTCATCGGCATACAGCCCGGCAATATCGATCAGAGGAATGGACGTGAAGTGGGTTTGCGCCATGGCAATCTCCCTTTAACCAGTGAGTGACCTGGTCGTCCAGACGAGCAGCGGGTCGGGTCGTCCCGAGAGCGGCAGCAAGGCCGTCCCTGCAACAGGGTCGATAGCGATTTCCATGCCACCGCCCTGACGCCGCCAGGGCGCCATGCCACGAGCCGAATTGCCCCCGAACGGTGCAATAAATGCCACTCAAGCCCCATCAGGCAGCACGTACAGCAACGCCCACATCGCCCGCGCGCCCAATCACAGGCCTTGGAGAGCTGGCACGCTATTCGCTAAAGCTTGGGTGTGCAGGTTCCAACCGGGTTATCCCGGAATCGCGGCACCACAATTTGCGAAATGGATGACTAGGGTTCCGACTTGCCTGGCAAGTGCTGGTCCGAGAGTCATCGACCTCCAGTGAGGTTACACGGCGGGATAAAAGCCCGGGAGAACGCGCCTTTCGAACGATTCGAAACGTGCCGCGACTCCTGCCCGTACTCAACAAGACTGGAGGTTCCAAATGCGCAAGTACCGTCTGCTCTCCTTCGCCGCTGCCGGTCTGGCTGCGGTGCTCAGCTTCAGCGCTCATGCCGAGAAGAAAGACAGCTTCAGCGTCTGCTGGACGCTCTACGCCGGCTGGATGCCCTGGGGCTATGCCAGCACCTCCGGCATCGTCGACAAATGGGCGAAGAAATATGGCATCAGCATCGATGTCGTACAGCTCAACGATTACGTCGAATCCATCAACCAATACAGCGTCGGCCAGTTCGACGGCTGCACCATGACCAACATGGATGCGCTGACCATCCCCGCCGCCGGTGGCGTGGACAGCACCGCACTGATCGTCGGCGACTACTCCAATGGCAACGACGGCCTGGTCATCAAGGGTGAAGGCAAGACCCTGGCCGACATCAAAGGCATGCAGGTCAACCTGGTGGAGCTGTCGGTCTCCCACTATTTCCTCGCCCGCGCTCTGGAAACCGCCGGTCTCAGTGAGCGCGATGTGAAGGTGGTGAACACCTCCGACGCCGACATCATCGCCGCTTTCTCCACGTCCAGCGTGCAGGCAGCCGCCACCTGGAACCCGATGCTCGCCGAGATCATCGCCCAACCTGGCAACACTCAAGTGTTCGACTCCTCGAAGATCCCGGGTGAGATCCTCGACATGATGGTGGTCAATACACAGACCCTGCAGGACAACCCGGACTTCGGCAAAGCCCTGGTCGGCGCCTGGTTCGAAATCCTCGAACTGATGCAATCCGGTACGCCCGAAGCCACCGAAGCACTGACTGAAATGGCCAAGGCCTCCGGCACAGACCTGGCCGGTTTCCAGAGCCAACTGGCGACCACCAAGCTGTTCTACACACCGAAGGAAACCCTGGATTTCGTCACCAGCCCGGCCCTGCCGGAGACCATGACCAGGGTCGCCAACTTCAGTTTTGAGCATGGCATCCTCGGTGAAGGCGCGCGCAGCGCAGACGCCATCGGCATGACCTTCGCCGGCGGCGTGACCACCGGCGACAGCGCCAATATCAAGCTGCGTTTTGACCCGAGCTATGTACAGATGGCCGTCGACGGCAAGCTCTGACTGGCAACTCTAAAAACTACCTGCGTTGCCATCACTGCGTTAAAAACAGGCTCGTGAGCGAGTCCGATCAAAATGCTCATTTACTACTCGTAAAGTCGAGCGCGACTCCGATCGTTTTTCGCCTGTTTTTGCCTTGTGCTGACTGCCTCGCCAACGTTTTTAGAGCCGCCCTAAACCACACGTATCGCAACGATGATCAGGCGCCCCTGCCGGCGCCTGACGACCAGGCTTTGATTTCGAGGTACCCATGACGACTGCCCTCACCCTGCGCCCCACTCTTTATGAGGAAACCGTCCCCGGCGGCGGCCACACCTCATTCATCCTCAAGCGCGGCCAACTGCTGCGCATTACCGATATCGAGGGTGGCGCCAACGTCAGCCTGCTGCTGTTCAACGCCGCCGAGAAAAGCGAGCGCCTGAACCTGCCCGACACCCTCAAGGGCCAGCACACCGCCAAGCTCACCGCCGGCCACTGCCTGTACTCGGACATGGGCAAGGTGCTGGCGGCCATTACCGCCGATACCTGCGGCTGGCACGACAGCTTCGGCGGCGTGCTGAACGCCGACGAAGTGCTGGAGAAATACGGCCAGGGCCGCTACCAGGAACTGCGCAACGGCTTCTTCCGCAATGGCATGGACAACCTGCTGGTGGAAATGGGCAAGTGGGACCTGAACCTGCTCGACCTGCTGATGAACCTCAACCTGTTCAGCCGCGTGGATGTCGACGCAAACGGCGCCTTCCACTTCCAGCCCGGCAACAGCAAGGCCGGCGACTACATCGAGCTGTACGCGCCAATGGACACCCTGGTGGTGCTCACCGCCCTGCAACACCCGATGGACCCGAACCCGCAGTACGCCCCCAAACCGGTGCAACTGACCTGGAGCAGGGGCGACACCGACGGCATCACTGTGCTCTGCCGCACCTCGCGCCCGGAGAACGGCCGGGGCTTCCACAACACCGAACGCCAGTACATTTGAATGGGTGACTCGCTGCGCTCGCCCTCCGGGCCGCCCTGAAGGGCGTTCGGCGCAAGCACCGTCCCGCCTGCGCGGGGATGACACCGACCTCGTCACTCCCGCGAAGGCGGGAGCCCAGTAAACGCTATCGAGGACACTGCAATGAGCCTTACTGCCAGCAACCTGCATCCCGAAACCGCCGCGTTCCGCCACACCATCCCGGCGGGCGAACCCTACCTGTTCGAGGTCAAGGCCGGGCAGACCCTGCGCCTGCATGACCTGGAAGGCAACCAGGCGATCGACACCCTGTTCTTCGCCGCGAAAAACCCGCGCGAACGCTTCGATCCGCAGCGCACCCTGCGCAAGCAGAACAACGTCTACCTGACCACCGGCACGGTGCTCTACTCCAACCTGGGCAAACCGTTGCTGACCATCGTCGCCGACACCTGCGGCCGCCACGACACCCTTGGTGGCGCCTGCGCGCAGGAGAGCAACACCGTGCGCTACGCCCTGGACAAGCGCTACATGCACAGCTGCCGCGACAACTTCCTGCGCGCCAGCCTGCACGACGGCCGCCTGAGCAAGCGCGACATCGGCGCCAACATCAACTTCTTCATGAACGTTCCCGTCACCCCCGAAGGCGGCCTGACCTTCGAGGACGGCATCTCCGCACCCGGCAAGTACGTGGAGCTGAAAGCCGAGACCGATGTGATCGTGCTGATTTCCAACTGCCCGCAATTGAACAACCCCTGCAACGGCTGGAACCCGACGCCGGCCGAAGTGCTGGTGTGGGATTAATTGATGCACTCCCCTCTCCCGCTTGCGGGAGAGGGGCCGGGGGAGAGGGTAATGTCATCAACCGCCCCTCTCCCCAGCCCTCTCCCATGAATGGGAGAGGGAGACAAGCCACCCGGACTTTTCTGCCTCGGACGACCGTGGCACATGACGAATGACGGCGGGACGGCCCGCCATGACCTTCGAGGGTCACCCTGATGTTTGAGAAACTGCTGATCGCCAACCGTGGCGCCATCGCCTGCCGCATCCTGCGCACCCTGCGTGAGCTGAACGTCGGCGGCGTCGCCGTATATTCCGAAGCCGACGCCGCCAGCCTGCATATCCAGCAGGCCGACGAGGCCTTCTCCCTCGGCGACGGCCCGGCCGCGCAGACTTATCTTGTCGTGGAGAAAATTCTCGACGTCGCCAAACGCACCGGCGCCCGCGCCATCCACCCCGGCTACGGATTTCTCTCCGAGAACGCCGCCTTCGCCGAAGCCTGCGAAGCCGCCGGCATCGCCTTCGTCGGCCCGACGCCCGAGCAACTGCGCGTATTCGGCCTCAAGCACACCGCCCGCGCCCTGGCCAAACAACATGGCGTGCCCATGCTCGAAGGCACCGAGCTGCTGGAAAACCTCGACGCCGCGCTGGTCGCAGGTGAGCAGGTCGGCTACCCGGTAATGCTGAAAAGCACCGCTGGCGGCGGCGGTATCGGCATGCGCGTCTGCCGTTCGGCAGAGGAACTGAGCGACGCCTTCGAGGCAGTCAAACGACTGGGCCAGAACAACTTCAGCGACAGCGGCGTCTTCATCGAGAAATACATCCAGCGCGCCCGCCATCTGGAGGTGCAGGTGTTCGGCGATGGCCAGGGCGAGGTGCTCGCCATCGGCGTGCGCGACTGCTCGGTGCAGCGGCGCAACCAGAAGGTGCTGGAAGAAACCCCGGCGCCCAACCTGCCCGCCGGCATGGCAGACGAACTGTGCGCCGCCGCGATCAAGCTGGCCAAGGCGGTGAATTACCGCAGCGCCGGCACCGTCGAATTCGTCTACGACAGCGAGGCCGAGCGCTTCTACTTCCTCGAAGTGAACACCCGCCTGCAGGTCGAGCACGGCGTCACCGAACAGGTGTGGGGCGTCGATCTGGTGCGCTGGATGATCGAACTGGCCGCCGGCGATCTGCCGCCGCTGAGCGAGCTGGCCAAAGCACTCAAACCGTCCGGCCACGCCATCCAGGCGCGGCTGTACGCCGAAGACCCGGGCCGGGACTTCCAGCCCAGCCCCGGCCTGCTCACCGCCGTACAATTTCCCGAAGCCGACGGCAAGGCGCTGCGCATCGACACCTGGGTCGAAGCCGGTTGCGAGATTCCGCCCTACTTCGATCCGATGATCGCCAAGCTGATCACCTGGGCGCCCAGCCGCGATGAAGCCTCCACAGCGCTGGACAAAGCCCTGGCCGACTCCGTGCTGTACGGCGTGGAATGCAACCGCGACTACCTGCGCCAGATCCTCAGCGACGCGCCCTTCGCCAGCGGCTCGCCCTGGACGCGTTGCCTGGAGAGCCTCGCCTACCAGGCCAGCACCTTCGAAGTGCTCAGCGCCGGCACCCAGACCAGCGTGCAGGACTTCCCCGGCCGCCTCGGCTACTGGGCTGTCGGCGTGCCGCCGTCCGGGCCGATGGACAGCCGCGCCCTGCGCCTGGGCAACCGCCTGCTCGGCAATGACGAAGGCGCTGCCGCGCTGGAAATGACCATGAGCGGCCCGATGCTGCGCTTCAACACCGATGCCGTGATCGCGGTGACTGGCGCCGAAATTCCCGTCAGCCTCGATGGCGCGGCACAACCCATGAACACCGCGCTGCTGATCATGGCCGGCAGCACCCTGACCCTCGGCACCATTGCTGGCAGCGGTGCGCGCAGCTACCTGAGTATTCGCGGCGGCATCCAGGTGCCGGATTATCTGGGCAGCAAGAGCACCTTCACCCTCGGCCAGTTCGGCGGCCACGGCGGCCGCGCCCTGCGCGCAGGCGACGTGCTGCACCTGCTGCCGCTGAGCGACACCAGCAGCGGCGCACAACTGCCCGCCGAACTTTGCCCGCCACTGCCAGCGGTGCGCGAACTGCGGGTGATCTATGGCCCGCACGGCGCGCCGGAATACTTCACACCCGGCTATGTCGACCGCTTCCTCGCCACCGACTGGGAGGTGCACTTCAACTCCAGCCGCACCGGCGTACGCCTGATCGGCCCAAAACCGGAATGGGTGCGCGACAGCGGCGGCGAAGCCGGCCTGCACCCGTCCAACATCCACGACAACCCCTACGCCATCGGCGCGGTGGACTTCACCGGCGACATGCCGGTGATCCTCGGCCCGGACGGCCCCAGCCTCGGCGGCTTCGTCTGCCTGGTGACCATCATCGAGGCCGACCTCTGGCAGCTCGGCCAGCTCAAAGCCGGCGACAAGGTGCGCTTCGTGCCAGTGGATATCGCCATGGCGCGGGCGTTAGCGCAGAACAACGCACGTGAATACGCCGAACTCTGTAGGAGCCCGCTTGCGGGCGATCAGCCACCAACGCGGATCGCTGGCAAGCCAGCTCCTACACAGCTGACCGCCCCCATCATCCTCGACCTTGGCGAAGCCGCGACGAACAGCCCCCGGATTGCATCCGGGCTACAAAGCCCCATCGTCCTCGACATCGGCCAAGCCGACACCCGCCTGGTCGCGCGCCTCTCCGGCGACACCCACCTGCTGCTGGAAATCGGCCAGCCGGAACTGGATCTGGTGCTGCGTTTCCGCGGCCATGCGCTGATGCAGGCGCTGGAGGCCAAGCAGCTCGACGGCGTGATCGACCTCACCCCCGGCATCCGCTCGCTGCAGGTGCACTACCAGCCGGAAACCCTGGCCCTGCAAGCGCTGCTCGATATCGTCGCCGGCGAGTGGGACGCCGTGTGCGCTGCGCAAGACCTGCGCGTACCGTCGCGTATCGTCCACCTGCCGCTGTCCTGGGACGACCCGGCCTGCCAACTGGCCATCGACAAGTACATGACCACCGTGCGCAAGGACGCCCCCTGGTGCCCGAGCAACCTGGAGTTCATCCGCCGCATCAACGACCTGCCGAACCTTGATGAGGTCTACCGCACGGTGTTCGACGCCAGCTACCTGGTCATGGGCCTGGGCGACGTCTACCTCGGCGCACCGGTGGCCACCCCGCTCGACCCGCGCCATCGCCTGGTCACCACCAAGTACAACCCGGCGCGCACCTGGACGGCGGAAAACTCCGTCGGCATCGGCGGCGCCTACATGTGCGTGTACGGCATGGAAGGCCCCGGCGGCTACCAGTTCGTTGGCCGCACCCTGCAGATGTGGAACCGCTACCGCGCGGTCGAAGCCTTCGACGGCAAGCCCTGGCTGCTGCGCTTCTTCGATCAGATCCGTTTCTACCCGGTATCGGCAGACGAACTGCTGCGCATCCGCCGCGACTTCCCGCTGGGCCGCTACCCGCTGCGCATCGAACAGAGCGAACTGGCCCTGGCCGACTACCAGCAGTTTCTCGATGCCGAAGCCGAGGGCATCGACGCCTTCCGCCAGCAACAGCGCGCCGCCTTCGATGCCGAACGTCAGCGCTGGATCGACAGCGGCCAGGCGCACTTCGAGGTCGAGGAAGCCGCGCCCGAGCAGGGTGAGGACGCACCACTGGCAGCCGGCCAACACGCCATCGAAAGCCATGTCGCCGGCAACCTCTGGCAGGTGCAGGTCGAAGTCGGCGCCCAGGTGCAGGCGGGTGATCTGCTGGTGATCCTCGAGTCGATGAAGATGGAGATTCCGCTTACCGCCCCAATGGCCGGCACCGTGCGCGAAGTACGCGTACAACCGGGTTCGCCCGTGCGCGCCGGGCAACGTGTGGTGGTGCTGGACGAGGCCTGAAAGCTCGCCGCTGAAGCGCCTCGCACAACACCGTGGGAGGCGCCAGCAAACTGTGGGACCGGCTGAGCGGCATTCCGCTTCAACAGCGATCGCGTAGGAGCGGCTTCAGCCGCGATCCCCACAAACGCCGACTACCTGTGGGAGGGGCTTCAGCCGCGACCGCTTTACGCCCCACCGCAATACCCGCAAACCAATTGCGGATAAATCCGCTCCTACAGTCCGTAGCCCGGATGCAATCCGGGAAAACCAGCCACCCGGTCAAATGTAGATACACCCAACCTGTAGGAGCGGCGCCCGCCGCGAACCTGACTAACCTTGGCTCGCAAAGCTTCGCCCCGAGGCGGGGCGCCTACGTAAGGCTGCCTTGCTCGCCTTACCGGATTCCCAGATTTCATCCCCCACAACCACACTGATCGTGGCCACAACTGGCGCTATCGCGCACCGGCACGCTAGCATCACGCCATTCAACCACCCCGGATCCCATCATGCCCCCGCGCCTGCAACGGCTCACGCCATCCACCTCGGTATCGCCGCGCGCGCCCGCCCTTCTGCGCTGCAGGCGTGACGCAGCATGCCTCCTGCGGTGCAACCACATAGACCCGCACACCGCCCATAAGCGGACTACCGGACTGCCTCAAACAGCGCTATCCACTCGCTGGCAGGCGCCTGCACGGTCGCAGCAACCGCGCCAGGCTGGCCCGGCGCAAACACGCTGGCGTCGATAGCGGATGGACACGCAACACTGCCCGCTGTGCGGCAAGAGCAACCAGTGCAGCATCGCCGCCGGGCGTGACGAACCCTGCTGGTGCTTCACCACGCAGATAGACCCTGCCGCGCTGCAGCGCCTGACATCCGAGCAACTCAACCAGGTCTGCCTGTGCCCGGCCTGCGCGGGTGCCGTTGAAAGCGCCAAGCGCGACGAGCACGACTGAGCCATGCGCCTGGATCGCTTCCTCAGCAACTTCCCCCGCTTCAGCCGCCAGG
>CAZIZA010000118.1:0-10775 GCA_964543555.1 uncultured Pseudomonas sp. | reverse complement strand
GATGGCGTTGTACTCGGGTTTGTCGCTGTGACCGAAGCCGTCGAGGATGATCAGGACCAAGGGTTTTGGCGTGGCACTCATTAAGCTGGCTCGCTCTGCGTCTGAGGGGGCAAGGAAACAGCCCGACATTTTAGGGCCAAGCGTCTGGCGCGTCACTGCCAGACGGGGTTTGGCCGACCTGTGGGGCTGTGTATACTGGCCGGCATTTTACCGTCCTGGGCCCTAGAGATGTTCGCCAACCTGATTGAATTCATCATTAACCACTATGCGCTGAGCGGTACGTTCGCTGTATTGCTGGTGCTGCTGATCGTGACTGAAATGCGCAAGGGCGGGCAGAGCCTGTCGAGCCGCGAGCTCACCGCGCTGGTCAACAGCGAGCAAGGCGTGGTGTTGGACATTCGCGCGCAGAAGGACTTCTCCGCCGGCCATATCGTCGATTCGCTGCACATCCCCTATGACAAGGTTGCAGCGCGCATCGCCGAACTGGACAAGCACAAGGCCAAGACCATCATCATCGTCGATGCCATGGGTCAGCACGCCGGCAGTATTGCCCGCGAACTGAGGAAGGCCGGCTACACCGTCGCCAAGCTGTCCGGTGGTATTTCCACCTGGCGCGGTGACAACCTGCCATTGGTGAAGTGACATGGCCGGTGTGGTCATCTACTCCAGTGACTGGTGCCCCTACTGCATGCGTGCCAAGCAACTGCTGAGCAGCAAAGGGGTCGACTTCGAGGAAATCTGCGTCGATGGCCAGCCGGCCATCCGCGCGGAGATGACCCGCAAGGCCGGGCGCACCTCGGTGCCGCAAATCTGGATCGGCAGCACCCACGTCGGTGGCTGTGACGACCTCTATGCCCTGGAGCGCGCCGGCAAGCTCGATGCGCTGCTGCAGAGCCCCGCTTGAAACCTCAACGTTAAGGAAAGCACACGCCATGACCGAGCAAGCCAACAGCGGCGCAGCCGCTGCCGAGTCGCAGAATCCGCAATTTTCCCTGCAGCGCATCTACGTCAAGGACCTGTCCTTCGAAGCGCCGAAGAGCCCGGAAATCTTCCGCCAGGAGTGGACGCCGAGCGTTGGTCTGGATCTGAACACCCGCCAGAAAGCGCTGGAAGGTGACTTCCACGAAGTGGTGCTGACCCTGTCGGTGACCGTGAAGAATGGCGAAGAAGTCGCCTTCATCGCTGAAGTGCAGCAGGCCGGCATCTTCCTGATCAAAGGCCTCGACGCTGCCTCGATGAGCCACACCCTCGGCGCCTTCTGCCCGAACATCCTGTTCCCTTACGCTCGCGAAGCGCTGGACAGCCTGGTGACCCGTGGCTCGTTCCCGGCTCTGATGCTGTCGCCGGTGAACTTCGACGCGCTCTACGCCCAGGAGCTGCAGCGCATGCAGCAAGCCGGCGAAACCACCGCTCACTAAGTGCGGCTCGGTTGTATGAAAAAGCGCCCCTCGGGGCGCTTTTTTGTGTCCGCTCGCGGCTTTAGTCGGCGCCAGCGAAGCCGTTCTGCCGCCAGGCCTCGTAAACGGTGACTGCAACCGTGTTGGACAGGTTAAGGCTGCGGCAACCGGCGCGCATGGGCAGGCGTACACGCTGCTCCGGCGGCAGGGCGTTGCGAACCTCTTCCGGCAGGCCACGGCTTTCCGGGCCGAATAAAAAGGCATCGCCGGGCTGGTAGGCGATTTCATGGAAGGGTTGCGAGCCCTTGGTGGTGAAGGCAAACAGGCGGGGCTGGCCGAGGCTGTCGAGGCAGCTCTGCAGGTCAGCATGGCGCTTGAGCGTGGCGTATTCGTGATAATCCAGACCGGCGCGGCGCAGGCGCTTGTCGTCCAGCTCGAAGCCCAGCGGTTCGATCAGGTGCAGTTGGCAGCCGCTGTTGGCGCACAGCCTGATAATGTTGCCGGTATTCGGCGGAATTTCCGGTTGAAAGAGGATGACGTGGAACATGCAACACTCCGAGCGCTGGGACGAGTGCCATTCTACGCCGCCTGAAGATCCAAGGCCGCGTTTGCGCTGGCGTTTTGTCGCGTCGGTGATGCTGATCGCTTTTCTTGTTGGCGTGATGATTGGCCGGGTGTTCGACCCGCCACGGCTGCGTATCGAGGATGTCGAACCCTGGGAGCAGGGCTTGCAGGTCTGGTTCAACCGCGAACCGCCGCAGCAGGCCGAACATGTCGAGGGGGCGTTGGTGTATCGCTATGGGGATGCCTACGGGCGGGTACGTGACGGCCAGCTTAAACTGCCGCTGGGCCTGGTGAACTGGCGCATCGAGCGTGACGGACGGGATTTGCTGCTGGTACTGGTATCCCCCCGTCCGTTGAGCGGGGAATGGCGCGCCAGCGAGGTGGATGGGCGTTGGCGTGCGCGCCTGGTGCTGCGTACCCAATAAAGAAGGGGATTCCCCGGCCTGCCTGTACCAAGGTCCCCGAAACGGGTGGCGCCGAACTCATGGCGCTGGTCGCACATCTGGCGCGGTTGGCGCATCGAATAAAGAAGGGGATTCCCCGGCCTGCCTGTACCAAGGCCCCCATAAACTGGATTGCCTTAGCATATGCAGGGGGTGTGCCAGTTTTATGACTGGGGCTGCAAGCCCCGATTTTTCTGGGCTCGAGGTCTGCGCGGGCAAACGTAGGGCCATGGGCGGCAGAGGGACTGCACCAGCGTGCAGCGCGATGCACCGATGGTGCACCACGCTGCGTGGCTGTCAGCGTGGCAGCAGCGTCAGCGTGCCTTGGCTGTTGGCTTTGACATCCGCTTCGCTCAGGTGCTGCGGCTGATACTCGCCAGCCACATGCGCAGTGGCCTGATCAGCGTAGTGGGCATCGAGAGGGACGCCGCTCTGACCGACGGGAATGCCGCCCAACGCCTTGCTGGCATCGGCCATGTCCACCAGGCGCCGGGTCGAGGGGCCATAGACCACGGGCCATGGCGCTGGGCCGATCTTGTGCGAGAGGTTGTTCGGCGTTTCATGGCCGCCCGGGGCGGCAAACGGGCCGATATTCAGCAAGTGGGCCAAGAGCGGTTGCTGGCCAAGCGGATGATCGTGCGTGAGCGTATGCGCGCGGCTCCATGTCCAGCTCGCGGGTGAATCGCCGAGCACCCGGCGCAGATGCTCCAGACTGGCGCGCCAGGCGTCGTTGACGATCTGTGCGCGGCTTTCGTGCCCTTCGCTGCCCTGACGATTCCACCAGGGTGACTCAGCATTGGCGGTCAGGCGCGGCAGGGCGACATCGAGTACGCGGGACTGGAGCAGGCTGTCGAAGAACACCTCGCCCAGCTCGTCTGCCATGGCTTCGTGGGCGAGCTGGTAGGTCAGCTGGTTGAACAGCGTGGCAGCCACGGAATCGAGTTTGTGGTCGCCGTTCCAGGAGGCCAGTTGATCCACCAGCGCGCGCTCCTCATCGTTCGCCGCTGCTGCGCGCAGCTCGGCGAGGATCGGCGCCAGCAGGCGCGGGCCATAGCCGGTGCCAGGGTCGAGTTGCAGCGCCTGGCTGTTTTGCGTGTCCCATTTCACCGAGGCGTCGCTGAGCCGCTGGTTCAGGCGCTGGCCACGATCAGGCAGGTTGTAGTAACCGGGAATCTCGATACCACTGGCCGCCACAGGCTGGTAGTTGGCCGAGAGGATATAGCCGCGCTCGGGGTTCTCTTCCTGCGGGTTGGCGCTAAAAGGGTGATAGCCGAGCTTTTCCGCTTCGCCACTGGCGCCGTCAAGAATGAAGGTTGGGTTGACCCCGGCCGGGCGTAGCGGCAGCTTGGCGGCCGCCCACCAGCCAATGTCGCCGCTGGCGCTGGCCCAGACCACGTTGAGGCCGGGGGCTTCGATCTTCTCGACGGCGTCACGGGCCTTGTCCAGGCTGTCGGCACGGCCCAGCTGGTAGAAGGCCTCAAGCATCGGATTGTCGGTTTCGAGGAAGGCCCACCACATGGCGATCGGCGTGCTGCCACTGGTCTTGCCCAAGGCATCGTTGATGATCGGCCCGTGTGGCGAGCGCCGCAGGGTGATCTGCACCGGCTCGGCCCCTTTGACCCGGATGGTTTCGCTGCGTTGTTCGAGGTCGACCCAGTGGCCCTGAAACCAGACCTGATTGGCGTTATCCGGATTGACGCGCTCGGCGATCAGGTCGAGGTCGTCGTTCTGGAACATGGTCAGGCTCCAGGCAAAATCGCGGTTATGGCCGAGCATGGCGCTGGGCACCAGCGCGTGGTGGTAGCCATACAGCTCGTAGCCGGGCGCCTGCAGATGCGCTTCGTACCACACCGCTGGCAGGGAGAAGCGAATATGCGGGTCGCCCGCCAGCAGCGGTTTGCCGCTGGCCGTGCGGCTGCCGGAGATGGCCCAGGCGTTGCTGCCCTCGAACTGTGGCAGGCCGCTGCCCGCCAGCGCCGTATCGCTGAGCTGGGCGATGGCGGACAGATCCTTCCAGTCGCCAGCGCTCAGGGCGTTGCCGAGCACACCCTGTGGATGCCAGTCGAGGTCAAACAGTTGGAGATAGTCCGCGCCCAGTTGGTCACGGATATGGGTCATCAGCGGCTCGGTGCGCAGCGCGGCGGCGAAGCTGTAAGCCATGTAACCGGCGACGCTCAGTGTGTCGGCGATGGTGAAAGGGCGTGGCTCGATGCCCAGCAGGTCGAACTCCAGGGGGAGCGGGCGGCTGGCCTGGTACTGGTTGATGCCTTCGAGGTAGTGCTGCAGTGCCAGGCTGGACGGACTGTCGGGGTCCAGCCGGGCGGCGTAGGCATCGGCATGGCGGGCGATTTCCAGGGTGCGGAACAGGCGGTCGGTGGGCAGCAGCTTTTCGCCGAGCACCTCGGCCAGTTCGCCGCGGGCCAGGCGTCGCAGCAGCTCCATCTGGAACAGGCGGTCCTGAGCGTGCACGAAACCCAGGGCGCGGTACATGTCAGCCTCATTCGCCGCGCGAATATGCGGCACGCCACGCTCGTCGTAGTCGACCGTGACTGGCGCCTGCAGGGTGCTCAGGACGCGTTCACCCTCGCGTTGCGGTTGCTTGTCATGCAGATACCAGGTCAGGCCGCCGGCTGTGGTGGCAATTACCAGAGCCAGGGCGGTCAGGGAACGTTTCATCCAGCCATCCTTATTGTTGTGGGCAAGCGTGCGGGCATTTTGCGCGGGCTCGCAGGCAGTGGCATTGACCCTATGCTTCAAGGTTGAAAGTCTATGGTCAATTGCTCAAGGGAACCATCATGGCTGATCACCCATTCGTTGCCCTGACCCATTCCTCGACCCTGCGCCGCCTGCTCTATGAAGCCCTGGCAGCGCTGGGGCTGGATCCAACCGATACCTATCGTCATGCCTATGCCGGTGTCACGCTGGCGGCGCCGTTGCTGGATGCGCGTGAAGAGCACGACAACGCCCCACGTTTCTGGCAGGCGCTCGAGGGCATCAGTGGTGACGTGGACATCGGCTTGCACCTCGGTGAGGTCATGCAGCCACGCCCGCTGGATGTAGTGGGTTATCTGTTGCTGGCCGCACGTGATCTGCGACAGGGGGTACAAGCGTTCGTGCGTTTCCAGCACATTCTGTCAGGCGGATTCGCCGCGCGACTGGAGGAGCAAGGTGACGAGGCGCGACTGGTGATCGACCTCAATTACCGCGGAGTCGGCTCGCTGCGTCAGCAGATGGAGTGCCTGGCCGTGTTGCTGGGCAAGATGCTGGCGTCGGCCACGGGCGATCAGCTGCCGCTGTTGGGTGTCGAGTTTCGTCACCAGGCGCCACGCAGGCTCACCGAGCATCGTCGTCTGCTTGGGGTCGAGCCGCGGTTCGCGCAGCCGCACGATGTGCTGATCCTGCCGCGTGCGCTGCTCTCACGGCCTTCGCGCAGCGCCAGCCCGAGGCTGTTCGAGGTGCTCAGCGAAGAAGCCGAGAAGCAGTTGGCAGGGTTGGTGGAGAACCAGTTGCTGGCGCGGGTGCGCTACTGGCTGGAGGTCAATCTGGGTGCTACGACCTGCAGCCTGGAGGCCTGTGCACTGGCGCTGGGCAGCAATCGCGGTGCCTTGCAGCGTTCGCTGAGCGAGCAGGGCAGCAGTTTTCGTGCGCTTCACGATGAGGTGCGGCGCCTGCGCGCACTGCGCCTGCTGGATCAGGGCGTGGGCGTACGCGAGGTGGCGCGGGCCTGCGGTTTCGCCGAGTTGTCGCCGTTCTACCGCGCCTTTCGCCGCTGGCAGGGCGGGACGCCGCGCGGTCTGGTATCGCGCCATGGATCGACTGGCGGTGAGGCCCTCGCGTAGGGTGGGTTAGCCGCCTGACGTACTGATCAGTCGATTCGCCATATTAGCTGCGGCGTGACCCACCGCCGGCGTAAGGCGATCTACCGCCTGGTGGGTTACGCGACGCTCCACCTCCGCGGCGTTCCTCGATTCACCTGAGGCGCCGCTAACCCACCCTACGGGGTCAATCGTTGGTCGGCTTGGTCCACTCACAGAAGCAGCCCACCGCCAGGGTGTTGCTGGCATTCACGTTGCGCCCGGCCGCCAGCGCTTCGAGTATGGGTTCGATGAAGCTGTTGCTGGAGTTACACACCAGCCCTTCGCTGTAGGGGCCGAAATAGGCCAACTGGCCCTGTTTGTCCCAGATTGCCACAGCGGGGCTGGCTGGCAGGTTGGCGCTGCCGGGCAACTCGTCAAGGGGCTTTAGCGCGGCCAGTTCGGCAGGCAGGCGGCCCTGGCTGCCGGGCTTCTGCACGACATGAAATTGTACGCCCTGTGGCATGTACTGTTTGGTCAGCTCGGCCAGGTGCTGCTGGTTGCCGACATTGCACGGGCAAGCCGGATCCCAGAAGTGCACCAGACGTATTTCGCCAGGGCCGCTCAGCTCGGCAGGCAACTGCAGTTCAGCGCCGGAGAACACCGCCGCGCGTTCGTCGAAGGTGCGCAGGTAACGCGTTTCGAACCAGCGGTAGGCCAGCGCCAGACCGGCCATGCAGGCCAGGATAAGCAGGGTGATGAGCAGGTTCTTGCGGGACAGGCGGAGCATGATCGAGCCAGGCAGAAAAGGGCGTGTAGCTTGCCACGATGCGCCTGGCAGCTGAATATCGCAGCATTCGAGGAGTCGTCGCGGGGAGCCGGCACTGGCCCTTGCACCTGATGGAAAGCCTTATGTCAGAGCCGTTTCAGCCCGATCAGTTACGCCCCCTGCTGCGACCCTTGGCCGCAGCACACCTGGATTTGCCGGCGCTACAGGCGTATCGCAGCTTCTATGGTTTTGACCTGGCCGCGCGATTTGCCGGGCTGGATAACCGCCTCGGCAGCTTCAATGCCGCCGGCTACCAGATTGCCGTGCAACTGTGGGCGCCAGCCGAGCCACAGGGCACCGTGCTGCTGCTGCACGGCTATTACGACCACATGGGCCTTTACCGCCATGTGGTCGACTGGGCGCTGAGCATGAATTTCGCCGTGCTGGCCTGTGACTTGCCAGGACACGGCCTCTCCAGTGGTGCGCGCGCCAGTATCGGTGATTTTGCCGAATATCAGCAGGTGCTCACTGGCCTGTTCGAGCAGGCCAGTGAGCTGGGGCTGCCGCAGCCCTGGCATGTGTGTGGGCAGAGCACGGGGGGAGCGATTCTGCTGGATTATCTGCTCGCCGACGGCAAGCGCCCCGAGCTGGGGCAGAGCATCCTGCTGGCGCCGCTGGTGCGACCGCGTTCCTGGGGCTGGTCGAAACTCAGCTATCGTCTGCTCAGCCCCTTCGTGCGCGAGATTCCCCGGCGCTTCAGCGAAAACTCCAGCGACGCCACCTTCATCGACTTCGTCCACAACCTCGATCCGCTGCAGCCACGCAGCCTGCCAACGGCCTGGGTTGGGGCGCTGAGCCAGTGGGTGCCGCGTGTCGAGGCCGCCGGACGCAGCCAGCACAGTCCGCTGATCATTCAGGGTGAGGCAGACATGACCGTAGACTGGCGTCACAACCTTGAAGTTCTTCAGGACAAGTTCCATCAGCCGCAGATTCTGCGGCTACCGGAGGCGCGTCACCATCTGGCCAACGAGAATGAAAGGCTGCGGCGGCGCTACTTCGATTTCCTGCGCGAGCGTCTGGTTTGATTCCCTGCGGCTGCAAAAGGCAGGGGCGGATTTATCCGCAACGGGCGATAGCGCCGGAACCGCAGGCATGCGAATGAATGCGCTGCCACATGAGGGTCCCACTCATGCGGGTTATCAGATGCCCTGGGGGGCGGGCTCCAGCTCGTTGCTGCTCATGCCTACTGCAAGGCCGGCACGCAGCGCCTGCAGCGCGGCCTGGTAATAGGCCTTACCGGCATCGGACTGAGCAAATTCGACGAATTGCTCCAGCTCCGGGTCGCTGAGGTCGCGATAAACGTGCAGCAGGGTGTTATCCAGATCCTGTTCGATCTGCGTCATCAGGCGTTCGCGCTGACCGTTGAGCAGCCCCTGAGCCTGGCCGCCGCCGAGCAGGCCGGGGATCATCTGGCTGAGGCTGTCAGCTGCCACGCCGGCCAGTGCCAGGCTGACCTCGGCGCCGGCTTCCTTGGCTGGCAGTGCCTGCGCCAGATGGCGAACCAGCAGGCGTCGGGTGGCATCAGCGTCAGTGCGCGGCAGGCCATTTTCGTATTTGGCCAATTGGTCGCGGCGCGTGGCCAGTGTCTCGGCGGCGACGATCTTGCGCCCCAGTTCGGACTCGAAGAAGGCCAGCGCCGGCTGCGGGTCGGCCAACTGCAGACGCAGGCTGTGTTGCGCGCGCTGGTCGATGGCGGCAGCGGCGAAGCGCCGGTTGCTGTTATCCACCAGTGCCTGGAAGACTGCCGGGGGCAAGGTGCTGCGATAGCGCTGCTGGGCGGCGTCGAGGGCCTGATTGAAATGCTCCCGCTGTTGTGGCCAGCCAGCCGTCTGATACAGGCGCAGGTGGTCGTCGGCGAGCGTCGGCAGGGTCAGGCCAATCAGCAACAGGGCAAACAGAACGCGCATCGAAAACTCCTTGGCAAACTTCCTGACCGGCCGCAAGCGGCTGCGGCCGGCTATTTTCGGTGGCCGATGGAGGCTTGTCGAGTCACGACTGATACAATTGCCTCATGACCGAATCCACGCAACATGACACCTTTGCCAGCCTTATCGACGATCTTGCCAGCCATGGCTGGTCGCAACGGGCGCTGTTCGCCCCTGAGGTTCTGACCCGTGAACTGGCCGCTGAGTGCCGCAAGCGTGCACATGACGGCGCACTGAATGCCGCAAGCGTCGGTCGTGGCGGAGCGCAACAGGTGCAGGAAGGTATTCGTGGCGACCGTATCCAGTGGTTGGAGTCCGGCCAGAATGCGGCCTGTGACCAGTATCTGCAGTTGATGGACGATCTGCGCCAAGCGCTTAACCGCACGCTTTACCTGGGCCTTGAAGACTACGAGTGTCACTTCGCCTGTTACGCACCTGGCGCGTTCTATCAACGCCACCTTGACCGTTTTCGTGATGACGACCGGCGCACTGTCTCGGCAGTGTTCTACCTCAACGATGACTGGCGGCCCGAGGAAGGCGGTGCGCTACGCCTGTACCTGACGGATGGCCGCGAGCATGATGTGCTGCCACAGGCCGGCACCCTGGCCTTGTTTCTCTCTGCCGAAATGCCGCATGAAGTGTTGCCGGCCACGCGCGAGCGCCTGTCACTGACAGGCTGGTTCCGGCGGCGTGGCGAGCGTCCGCTCTGAGTCATGCATAAGATTCTTGTCAGCCGTTGCCTGCTGGGCCATCGCGTGCGCTATGACGGCGGGGCGCATGGCCCTTTCGATCTGCTGCAGCAGTGGCTGGATGAAGGGCGGGTGGTTGCCCTCTGCCCGGAAGTGGCCGGCGGGCTGCCGACGCCTCGTCCGCCTGCCGAAATCGCCGGGGGACGGGGCGCGCAGGTGCTGGATGGGCGCCTGCCGGTGCTCACGATCGACGGCGCCGACGTCACCGCTGCCTTCGTCGCAGGGGCGCAGCAGGCGCTGGAACTGGTGCATTCCCATGGCATCCGCCTGGCCTTGCTCAAGGCGCGCAGCCCGTCCTGCGGCAACCTGGAGAACTATGACGGCTCCTTCAGCGGCGTGCGTGTCGCGGGCGAGGGCGTGACGGCAGCGCTGCTGCGTCGTGCCGGTGTGCAGGTGTTCAACGAACAGCAACTCGACGCGGCGCGGCAAGCCCTGCAGGCGCTGGAGGGCGAAGCGGGAACGTCTGACGCGGTTTAGAGTCCATCGTTCTCTGCCTTGCTTGAGGATGCCGTGATGTCCCGAACCCTGAATAGCATTTCCCTCTGTGCCGCCTTGCTGCTGGGCGCCAGCGCAACGGCTTGGGCCGATATGCCGCGCACGCCTGCACCGGAAGGTGCCAGGGTGTATTTCATCGAGCCGGCCGATGGCGCGACGGTGGGCCAGACTTTCACCGTCAAGTTCGGCCTCAAGGGCATGGGTGTGGCGCCAGCCGGCGTCGATGCTCCTGCTACCGGGCACCATCACCTGTTGATTGATGTCGATACGCCGCCCGCGATGAACGCGCCGTTGCCGATGACCGACGCCATCCGCCACTTCGGCAAGGGCCAGACCGAAACCGAGCTGACTCTGCCACCGGGCAAGCACACCCTGCAGCTGCTGGTGGGTGACAAGAACCACGTGCCGCTGGATCCGCCGGTGATGTCGGAGAAGATCAGCGTGACGGTGAAGTGATCGGGCCAGGGGCCAAGTCAAACGAAAAAGGGCGACCCGAGGGTCGCCCTTTTCATGGCGGCTTGTTGCTTAGAACAGCACGCGGCTGCGGATCGTGCCGTTGACGTGCTGCAGCTTCTCCAG
>CAZIZA010000117.1:0-10871 GCA_964543555.1 uncultured Pseudomonas sp. | reverse complement strand
GATGCCAAGTGGGGCTCATGATCTCACATCAGGGACTTGTTCGCACCTTCCCTAACTCATCTGAGCATTGACAAAAACGTCCATTAAAGTGGATGGCCCGATGTGCTGGCGTCAAGAAAGGGCGGGGTGGCTAATAAGAATATTTCGTCACCGTGACGAGAACTCTCCATTATGACGCATTGCGCCTACAATGAGGTCGCTTTTTGTCTGGGCTACGCTTGCCTGTTGGCTTGTTCTCAAATACGCATGGCCATGCTTGCGATAAATTTTATTCAAATTTACTTGGCATGATGCGGCTCGATTCGATGCCCACCAATAGTTATTTTCGTTTGTAGCATGCATGGATGCGTCTATCCATAAGGCATGTGCTTTGGCAAATTGCATGGTTCTTTCAAAATGTGCTGCCGCCTGAGAGAGCTCGTGATACTTACTGTGCAACTTTCTATGTGTTAGTCGCTGTCGTTTCATAACTTTAATCCTATGGCCTTCAATGAGCGATTGTTTTTTAAGCATACATATCGAGAATGTTGGTGAAATGCTGTCAGATATGACAGCTATCAATCACGATGCATTTTCGTTACTCTGCGCGACCTGAAATTTTATTCACCAAAAGGAATTTATTATGAGACTCATGGCTGATAACGCAGAGCTGATGCTGAGCGGACTTATCAAGGACCTCAAGGAAAGTCATAAACGCATCGCAGAATACGAAGCACATATCGCCCGTGAACGTCAGCTTATCTCTGCAAAAATAGAAGCTCACCAAGCAAAGCTGGCTTTGCGCCGCGTTCAGCGTAAAGCACTCGCGCCCCATGAACCTAGAACATCTTCATCCGCAGTTTCAAGACAGATGGCTTCTTAAGGGGTCCTGCCCCATGTGGCGAGCATTATTGATTGAGGCCGTACCGTAAGACTCGTGGCAAGGGGCGGCTATCGTGGTCATTCTGCCCCTCGTTCGAGCTCGAACTGATGACCTCGCCTCGCTGGCGGGGCCGGTATTCAATCCCGCTTACCTGTCAGATCGATTTCTACCCGCCGAAAACCGATATTATTAGCCGTTTGTACTGCCGCATCGATGGTTTTGAATAACCGCCAGCCGCCTCGTTGACGTTCTATTATCTCGGTTTCGTTATTGCGCCCAAACTTCACCAGGTGCAGATGATAACCTATCCCCATCGGCGCGCAGGCTATCAGCGCCTTGGCAAAACCACCCTGCTCGAATACCCACTTTGCTTTCAGCTCTTGCATCCTGTTCCCTCTGTTGCTGCTTGTTCCTGGTCAGACAACTGTATGCTACATGAACAATCAAAATTAAATAATGATTGTTCGATATTGGTTTTTTGATGTGAGGAGGCGATGGGAAAAAAAAGGCCGCTACTGGAGCGGCCAAGAAGAGCATGGCGTTACCATCGGGTAGCAGCAACGCGGGCTTATCATCTCTCACGAAGGGGACTCAAGTCACTCCATTTTTGATGGTGTCGCTTTGAGGGGTTCTAAGCCCAAACCCCTTTAATTTCCGAATTCTGAGGTGCCCCCGACTTCAACCCCCTAAAAACGCAACACCTGAAACACAGATTTACGGAAAATCGCAAATCAGTGTTTCAGTCGTTTGTGTATTTACTGTAAAGCAGCTCCCGCACTTCATCTGCAATCTTTTTGCCACGTAAGGCACAAGATGACTTGATGGCTTTATGAAGACTCTCTGGAATGTCGATGGTGAGTCTTTTCATTTTTTCAGGTGGAGGTGTAACCTCCTCAATGGCTCGATGATCTACCCAAGCATCTGCATCAGGAGCTGTTTTTAATGGTTTCGCGCCAAAGGCCACTTTTTTACCACTCATGGTTATTGCTCCATAATTTCGTTGATCAGAACACCAATCTCTTTTGCCGCAGCCGAATCTGGCTCTAGTTCAAAGACTGCCTTTCCAACTGCTGCCGCCTCAGCGAAAATAACTCGTTGGGATACAGAAGCTCGCAGAATGTGAGTTTCATATGTACCGAGAGCTTCGCCAACATCTCGCCCAATAGCTGTGTTTACGATTTTGCGATTTATTACAAATGCGGATTTAAGGTTTTCTTTATAGACCTGAGCTTCATGGATCAGCGACACCACCTCTTGAGCCGCCCATACATCATACGGACTTGGCTGGACGGGGATAAGAACTAGGTCTGCCGCCATGATAGCTGAACGGGCGAGATCAGTGACTCTGGGCGGCCCGTCGATAATGATATGATCGTAGTCGTGAGTAAATTTGCCGATCTCTTTGTGCAGCGTTGCACGTGGTAACCCGAGAACGGGAAATGATGACTCACCCTCACGTGCGGCTGCCCAATCTAGAGAGCTTCCTTGTGGGTCTACGTCGAGCAATAAAACGCGAGCCCCATTGGCAGCGAGTCCCGCCGCGATGTTTACACTCAGTGTGGTTTTTCCAACACCACCCTTTTGATTAAGTAGAGAGATGATCATGTGTCACTCCTGATGATTTAATGATTTCCGTAAAATCGCATTTGTGTTTTTGCGGTGAAATATTACAGAGAAGTGGTCGCTTTATCAATACAGAAAAACTTAATTAAAGAAAACATTTTAATCGCAAAATCGCAAAATCGCAAAATCAGCAAGGTGGTTCCAGCTCGCGTCAACTAAGCGCCCAAAGCGGCGGATTACCGTTGTTGGCTACCCCAAGTACACATGACCTGACGGAAATTTCGGTAGTTCAGACGTACAACCCCTCACTCTGGGGTTCAGGGGCAACGGAACTGCCAATTCAGCAAAGCGGTTCGAAAATACCATCGTTTTTTAATACTTTAAGCGACCGTGCTGAAATTCGGGTTTGACTGTATAGATTGGTCGACAATTGGTTCATGGAACTGGTTTGCCATATCAAAGTTCGATAACCTGCCTTTTAAATGAGTTAGTCGGAATTTAACCATGAAAATAGGCTATGCACGGGTTGTCATTTTCAGAAGACGATTGCACAGAATGTCGAAAGCCGAGTGAACTCAACATCTTGAAGGGGACGGTCTGTCCACGGCAGAGCAGTTCTATCTGATGGTTGCCTAAAAAAGAGGCGCTGCAAACTTTCTTGCGCTCTATCCCTTAATGCAACAGAACCCGCATTGCCCCTAACGACGAGGTCGCTTTTTGCCTGGGCGGCGCTTGCGCTTTTTTTGGCTTGTACGTTGTCTCGTCGCTGGCGCGTGTGCGCTGGATAGGTTTTTTTGTGGGGGGGATACTGGCTGTTGCACGCCATCTGGGCGTCGATGGCGCTTCAACCAGCTAAACATTATCAATAGCGCGGTGGAAAGCGCACCAGCCCAAAATGCCACCCATTCATCAGTCAATGTGCCAACCATCCTTTTCAACGGCATCAGATGTAAACAAGAGGCATCCGTTGATATCCAATCAACTATTCTACCATGCGGGATGTTAGGTGGGGGATATCCCGGAGCTGCTTTGACCCGGAACAAAAACGAATTTTCATTGGCTGCTGGCCATTATCTGTGCGCAAGCTATCAGCGTCTTGGCAAAACCATCTTGCTCAAATACCCGGACTTAGCTTTCAGCTCTTGCATCTATTGCTCTCTCCGGGCTAAGGCTCGACAACAGTATGCTGCATGAACCATCAACGCCAAACAAAATTGTTTACCGACAACCCTCGCCAGTCCTGGCTTTGCGGGCCAGACGGAAAAATCTGGGGTTTGGGCTTAGGTGTGCCACGAATGCATCCAGTGGCTTAATGATGGATGCAATGCTGTATGAAAGATGAGGGTCGGCCCCTCGGAGGCGGCGTCCAGACGCAGCCTCCAAACCGCCTTGAGCTGCTGCTGTTAAGAGCGGTGGTGGTGAGCGTCAAGGTTAAAAGGCGCAGAACATGCGTCAGGTACGTGTTGTGGAGATGAACGAAAGTGAACTGCCGATGAAGTGTCGAAATGAACCTCTAGATGATGTCGAAAGCACGCTTTCTAAGCAGCGTGTGACAAGTCCAGCGGGGATCTGGTTACTGGCTGGGCGGCATCCGGCATATAGGCAGCATGAACGCAACACAGGCTTTCGTACGGAACGTGGGAACCTGTCGTCCCGATGCCAAGGGAGCAGCGCGGAGCAGAGGCACTGCGAGTGCCTGAGTACCGATGCGGGGCACAGGGGCAGATGGCCTCGTAGTAGTGAGGAAGCGCCTGTAATGGGCGTGGAGCGAAGGGGGTCAGTCGTTGGGGTTGATTTATTGGCCAACCGGAAAATAGGGAGGAGCCCATGAGTCAGCCAAAATCATTCACAATTTCCAAACACGCTGTTTGGAATGCGTATCAGCGGGTAAAAGCCAATCGCGGCGCAGCAGGGGTAGATGGTCAATCGATCGAAGCGTTTGAGAAAAACCTGACAGGTAACCTCTACAAGCTCTGGAATCGAATGGCATCGGGCAGCTACATACCGCCAGCGGTGCGACGTGTTGATATACCGAAAGCGTCAGGGGGGACGCGACCGTTGGGGATACCTACGGTCGCAGACCGCATAGCGCAGATGGTGGTCAAAGACGTGATGGAACCCATATTAGAGCCCTGCTTTCACGGTGACTCCTATGGATACAGACCGTATAAATCCGCGCACGATGCCCTGCGAGTTGCCCGGCAGCGATGCTGGCATACTGACTGGGTGCTGGATGTGGACATCAAAGGGTTCTTCGATAACATCGACCATGAACTTCTGATGAAGGCAGTATGCAAGCATACCGATTGCAAGTGGGTCTTACTCTACATCGAACGATGGCTAACTGCTCCGGTACAAATGCCGGATGGAACGCTACGGGAAAGGAACAAAGGAACGCCACAAGGTGGGGTGGTTAGCCCACTGCTGGCTAACTTGTTTCTGCATTATGCATTCGATGCCTGGATGGATCGGGAATTTCCGATCATTCGGTTTGAGCGCTATGCCGATGATGTTGTGATCCATTGTAAGACCCTGAAGCAAGCTGAGATGCTGCGAGGAAAATTGGAGCGCCGCCTTGCGGCCTGCAAGCTGGAACTCAGTCCGAGCAAGACGAAGATTGTCTATTGCAAGGATGGTAAGCGAACGGATGCTTACCCAGAGATCAGCTTTGACTTTCTGGGGTATACGTTTCGACCCCGCAAAGCGAAAGCCAGAGATGGGTCGGTATTCCTAAGCTTTCTGCCAGCGATGAGTGGTAAAGCGGCCAAGGCAATCCGCCAAACCGTACGAAACTGGAGACTGCAACGGCGAGCCCCAATCCCCCTTGGGGATATTGCGCGCTGGCTCAATCCAGTAATACGAGGGTGGATAACGTATTATGGCCGTTTCTATCAATCAGCCTTGTATCCGGTGATGGCACAGGTTGACCTGCATCTGGCCAAGTGGATCGTCCGTAAGCACAAGCGAGCGAGACGAAGCCTTGCGCGGGCGTTCGAATGGCTGCGGCGTATTCGCCGTGACAGCCCGAAGTTGTTCGCACATTGGTGCTTGGCCTATGAAAGCTGAATGGTTCAGCGACAAGAGCCGTATGACGCGAGAGTGTCACGTACGGTTCCGTGGGAGCGTAGGGGGGAGGTTCCCCTGCGCCACCCGATAACCCCAATTTAACCATGAAAATAGGCTATGCACGGTGTCATTTTCAGAAGACGATTGCACAGAATGTCGAAAGCCGAGTGCACTACCAAAATGCTTCATCCACCATTGAGCAGCTTTACGCCATCACCACGTAGCTCGCCTTTTGGCGAAACATGTCGATATAAGGTCTGCCGAGTGATCCCTAGCTCCTGACACAGATCACCGACCTTGGTTTCTGGTTGCCCCATCGCGGCCATCGCCAACCGTAGCTTGGCTGCGGTCATCTTGAACGGTCGGCCACCTTTCCTGCCGCGTGCCCGTGCTGATGCCAACCCCGCAATGGTTCGTTCGGCGATCAACTCTCGTTCAAACTCAGCAAGCGCAGCGAATATGCCGAATACAAGCTTGCCAGCGGCAGTGGTGGTATCGATTGCCGCTCCGTGGCCGGTCAACACTTTGAGGCCAATGCCACGCCCAGTGAGGTCGTGGACTGTGTTGATCAGGTGGCGCAGATCTCGCCCGAGACGATCCAGTTTCCATACGACCAATGTATCGCCTTCGCGCAATGCCTTCAGACAGGCTGCCAATCCTGGACGGTCTTCTCGTTTACCGGAAGCCTGATCTTCGTAGAGATGGGAGGGATCGAGACCTGCAGCCAACAGCGCATCACGCTGTAAGTCAGTTGCTTGTGAACCATCTGCTTTCGATACCCGCATATAGCCAATCAGCATAGTCACACCAGTCACATATACGTTCGATTATGTGACATTTTGAATTGAAAGCGCTTGTTCGTCAAAGTGAGTCACTTAACCAGTCACTTATACTATGAAATGCAAATGGTCCAGTTGGAACATAATGTGACAAAACTTCAGGAGGGATGCCCTCTTGCACAAACGCGACGCGCAAACGATCTATTGCGGTCGCATTGGGCCATGACTAACGCCCTTCCTGTGATTCGGATTAATCGTCACTACGAGCTGATTGCATCTGTGCCAGCTGGGCCCAAGGACGGCAGAGTAGGTCATGCCATGTGAGCGGGGAGGTATTGTATGTACCGTTGCTCTGGCGATGGGGTTGCTGATTTTCATCAAGCGTGTAGGGATGGATGTGGACTATCCGCAGCAACCATTGCTGGCCCCCTCTACTGGGAACCTTCTGCTCATCAATGACCAAGACGTCGGACAAGAGGCGTATTTTTGTGAAGGTATACCACATAGACCAAGCGGAACCGCCTAATATGGCAGCGGCCTCTCGAGTACTGACCAGGCGTTGCTGTTCATAGAGCCAGTGGGCTACCTGCAAGGTGCGGGGAAGGGGTTTGTCAGTTGGATGGCTTGCCAATGGCCTCTCCTGGTTTTATCTGGCTGGCGCTGGATGGGGATGTGTTGAGAATTGTCAAACGTGGTGACCTTTGCTAAGGTTCCGCCTCTTTGCGGGCCTATAGCTCAGTTGGTTAGAGCAGAGGACTCATAATCCTTTGGTCGCAGGTTCGAATCCTGCTGGGCCCACCACAACGCCAGAGTGGTGAAATTGGTAGACACAGCGGACTTAAAATCCGCCGGGCACATAAGCCCTTGCCGGTTCGATCCCGGTCTCTGGTACCATAGCCATCGGGCGTCCTCTCCTGGTTTCTAACGCCAGCCATACTTTTCCCGTAACGGTATGAACTCTTCGAGCAAGTTGGAGGCGTGGTTAATTCGAACTGTGCTCCCTGGCATCAGAGCCACCCCCGGCTGGAATTTGGTTATCTTGAAATCAAGATCCTCCTTGGCCGTAGATAATGCTCCGCCACACATAGGGCAATCTAATTGCACCCCGAATGGGGCTTGTTCAATATTTTCTCTCCACCAAACTTTTTTGCAGGTACCCTTGCATTTGTAAATCGGATGTTCATCCAAGTCCGAGCTGGTGATGTGGTACTCGGTTGTCACTTCAATCATGGTTTCTCCTTAACTCTCGACCAGAGAGAACCCCGTCCTCATGCGCTCTTGCACGATAGCCAGCTGGTAGCCACTAATCTTTCCAGCCCCTCTTCGGTCATCTGGGCGGGGCGGGGTTATCTCTCGGCCACGCAATATGCCACTCAGAAGCCATTCATTCAGCTCACCAACGTGGATACCCAACATTTTCGCTGCCAGCTCCCGGCTGTAACTCTGCTTGAGCAGGGCGTTATCCCTCAACTCGTCGTATGTACCGGCCTGCATCGCCAGTAGGACACGGCGGGCAAGTAACTCCGCAGCATCGCCGAAGCGCTGTTCGGTGAATGTTACGCGCTGGCCCATGTGGGTGGCTACCCAGTGTCCTTTAGCATTTCGGGCTAACCCGTTCATCGTTTGTTCCTCTGACTTAGGCCGATTTATTTGCCTCCGGCAATTTTTGAATTGAATACCGGAGCCCGCACCTGCGTTTTTGTTGGCTCCGGATAAATGGCCAGAACTTTGATAAAGACTCGGCGACGTGCCATTCGCCCAGGTTCCGGTTTGCAACATCGAGTCTCGGCCAATTTATCCACATAGCTCAAAGATCTCAGATAGAGCACCACTTTGCTTGCATCGCTGGATGGTATCCCAAGCAGATAGGACACATCGTAAAGATCGAAGAACTCACCATGTTTAAGCGCCCATCTTGCGACCTTCAACGCTGGCAATTTCAGTTTGCTGTTCATTGAGTCCTATCCTTATCAACGCAGTGTCACAACAATGGCGTGCTTGGCGTCAGTCTTCGTTAACTGCTTGATCATGCACTGGGCTCTGTTCTGTCTTGGGGCTGTGTGACATGAAAAATAGAGTTTTTACTCTACAAACTCAGTGAACCCAGTCTTCATAGAGCAGCCCCGCCACTCGGGAAAACTCGCGGGTATTGTTGGTCACCAGTACACAGCCAACCGTCAGGGCGTGGGCGGCAATGGCTGCATCGTTATTGCCGATCGGAGTGCCCAATGCTGCCAACTGCTGGCGCACTTCGAGCGTCTTATCGACCGTGGCAGCGTCCCATGGCAAGATCCCATCGAGGCGACGAACAAACTCATCAATGGCTGGCCCCAGCTTCGGAGAAGCCTTCTTGCCGATCTGGCCATAACGCATTTCGGCGTAGGTGATGGCCGAGATCACAATCCGATTGCCGCTGGCCACCTCTGCGGCCAGCCGCTCAAGAACTGACTTTGGCATTTCGCGCATGATGAAGGAGCAAATGCAGGTATCGAGCATAAACGTCTTCACAGGGCGAACCGTCCTTCATCGCTGATCACATCGGTACGTTCTTGCAAGAAATCAGCATCCACCTTCTGACATTCTGCCAGGGACAACCAATCTGGGCGGGCTGGGCGCAACGTGATCGTGTCGCCATTTTTGATAATCTCAAGGTCATTAACCCCCTGAAACTCCATATCTTTTGGCAGTCTGACCGCCTGATTTTTACCATTCTTGAAAATTGATACAGTACGCATAAACCCTCCTGCATATGTCAGGCATATGTAATCTATGTTCGTTTATGGCATATGTCAAGCATATGCCGCTATATGGCAACTCGATGCTGGCCAGCTCGGTGACGCGCACACCGGTTGAATGGGTCAACCAGAGCAGCATCACATCACTGATGGGCTGGCGGCCAGTGATCGAAGCGACCCGGATCACATGGCGAAGTTGCCCAGGGCGAAGGGCGTCAGCATGACGAGCTGCAGGTTTCGGGGTGTAGTGCATGGGACTCTCTCTGTTTAATACCGGTTTGCGGCGGTGGACGGAGAGAGAAGGAAAAGAGCCTCTTGGTGATCATACCAGCAGGCCCTGAGCGGTGTTCACGGAAAGTTTGGCGGTGGTGTTGGCGCCTTCCGATGATGTCGTGATGGGAGACTAAATACGCACAATAGAATGCAACCACCTCAAGGAGATAAACATGCCAATCATTCTGTTCAACATCCTTCCCATTCTCGCGACTAACTCACCGATGGAGAACTTGTGCTTCGCGGTCGCGGTACTTTCTATCGCGGTGTTGTGTAGAAATGGGGCCATTGGCCCCATTAGATGAGTTCTCACGGAAAGTTATACGCAGCCATGGACTGGCTTCATTTGATTCTTTATGATGGGCGCATCGCTCGGCGTCTGGTGCTGCCTGAACCATCAGGCGCTGTGTGGTATTCCTTTCTGAATCTTTGCATGGATATGTGCCACTTTGCCCCGCGGCTACCTGGTTGCGGGTTTTTTTTTGCTCTGATGCGTTGTCGAGAGCAAAAAAAAGGCCATTAAATGGCCTCAAATGTCTATTGGTCGTAGAAGCTCTATGACAGATGCAACCATACGGAGCTGCACTTGTCTGGATGAGTATAGCGCAGTCAGTGTGGGCCGATAGGAGAGGTAAGACCGAGCGGAACCTTGATGGGTTCGCTGCCCATGGAGAGTGGCAAGATGCCCTGCAATAGTTATGAAGAGAATACCTATCTGGATAGGCTGCTCCGAGAAGCGATCAAGCGATGGGATCCCCTCAAACCACGGCGCTGGCTGGCTCGCTATGGCAGCCTGCATGCTCTGGGCATTGGCAACGGAGATGGTGCTCAGAGATACAGGGAGATCCAGGCGCAGGCCATTGCGTTAACGCGACGAGGAACGCGCCCTGAAAGCACAGGTTCCCTCCCCAACATTATCTACCCGGATTGGTGAAAGACCATCACGTTGCCTACCCCATCCCCCCAAGGGGAGAACAGCGGGAGCTGGTCAGTGTCTGCCCTTAAACTGCCGCGCTTCGCTTGCCTGCTGGCTTGTTCGTCGCAGCGAAAAGATGCCGCTCCTCAAAGCCCAGCCGTGACATGCGATTGCTTGAGTCCTGTGAGCCAGCTTGCGATTAATTGAAATACGATATTGATTGTTCAGATGGCGATTTTGATTGTTGCAGCACCTCAGTCAATGCTCTCGAGGTGCTGCTCCTGCACCCGTTGCCACTTCTTGCATTCAGCGCTGTTACCCTGCTGTGTCCAGTAGCCGCAAATCATCCCGGCCAGCTCCGCGGCCAGGGCATGGTCACCATCCCGGCGACTCACCAGGTAATGGGACAGGTAGTTCTGGTATTGTTTCAGGCTCATCATCACTTACTCATGGGGTGGCGGATGTCAGGAGGGTAAACGGCCATCCTCAGTGCAACAGGGTTTGGTTTCCCCCGACATCCGCCATAAAAAGGTTGGGTGCTTGCGACCATGAACAAGCCATCTGAACAACCCCGAAAAGGCGGGGCTGGAGTCCCCGCCTTGCCGGTGTTACCTCTTCGCTTCGAGTTATGGTCATTTCTGGTGTACGGAGGGATAGAGGGAGTGGCGTATCCTGCT
>CAZIZA010000116.1:0-10960 GCA_964543555.1 uncultured Pseudomonas sp. | reverse complement strand
AGATCAACCCGAGCATCCTGGCCATCGCCACCCTGCTGATTCTGGTGTCCATCGCCCTGCTGGTGACCATCGAACTGTTGCGTCGCCGCGCGGAGCGCATGCGCGGGATCGAAATACCGCATTGAGCTAACTGCGAAACGTCCTTCATAAATATCTCGCACCAAGATCCCCCCTCCCCAGCGCCCTGCGTGCCTCTCGCGCGGCGCTGACCCCGCCTGCCCAGTCAAAAATTCTCGTTTTGACTTATATGCGTCAGAGAACCAGGTAGCTCGCTAATATACTGGTACGACGTCCGTTAGCCTGCGCCCCATAACACTCAAGCGCAGCGACCGTTTCGAGCAATATGCGCAATGCATAAAAAGAAAGAGAAGGTCCCCAGTGAATAACTCTAAGACGCTCTCCCGCCACGCCGCGTCCCTACAAGTTTTACAGAAGGATGAGGTCGGCTGCTCGCGCTGTCTCTCCGCACGAGCACAAGAGCGCAGGCGAATAGCGCGCGAACTACATGACGAACTAGGACAACAGTTGACGGCCTTGCTACAAGGGCTGGGGGTCTTGCGCATTCAACTAGAGCGTGACCGACCAGAACTCGCACCACTGGTGCGCGAGTTGGTGAGCATTTCCCACTCGGCCATCAACGCAACTCGCGACATATCTGCAGGCATACCCTCGGGCAGCCTTCAAAGAGGCCTTGCCGTCGCGCTGCATCAGCTTATCGAAGACTTCCGCCGTCAGAACGATATCGACTGTCGCCTCGATCTTCCGGTCGAGGAGGTAAAACTGGAGTCCCACCGGGCCGCACATTTGTACCGCATCGTTCAGGAGTCACTGACCAACGTTCTACGGCATGCAGAGGCCTCTCGAGTTGCGATCATCCTGGAGCGGCGAGAGCACGACTACGTACTGGAGATCGCGGACGATGGTAGAGGCTTCGCGCTGAATGACACGCTACCGGATTCAAATGGCCTCTCCGGCATGCGCGAGCGTGGCCGCCAATTGGGTGGGCCAGTGATCGTGTTCAGCCACCCCGGACATGGCACCATCGTTCAGGCGATTTTCCCCATCACCCTGAACCGCAAAACTTAAGGACACCCAATGATTGACCTGATAATCGCCGACGACCATACGATCATGCGCGAGGGGTTGAAGCGACTATTCGAACTGGACAAGGACATCCGCATCATTGGGGAGGCTGCCAACGGCACTCAGACACTAGAACAACTGCGCAATCTTCCTGTGAACCTCCTGCTTCTGGATATCAGCATGCCAGGCCTAAGTGGCGAGGCACTGATATCCCGCATTCGTCATCAGTATCCGGAGCTGCCCATTCTGGTGCTCAGCATGCACTGCGATCCGCAGTTGGCGATCCGCGTGCTGCGTGCTGGCGCAACAGGCTACATCACCAAGAGCCAACCCCCAGAAACGCTCATCAGTGCCGTTCACAAGGTAGAGAGCGGCGCCAGATACATCGATCCAGAGCTGCTCGAACAAATAGCTCTCAGCAGTCTTAAGCCCGTGTCACGCTGCGGCCCCGACAGTTTAACCAACAGAGAGTTCCAGATCATGCGACTGCTGGCAGATGGCTTCAGCGTAAACGAGGTCGCCCAGCAACTAATGATCAGCAACAAGACGGTCAGTACTCATAAGATTAATCTGATGGAGAAAATGGGCTTCTCCAGTAACGCTGACTTGATCAAGTACGCCGCTGGATTGGAAAACGCCAAGAAGTCATCAGGAAAATCCTAGCTACTTACCGGAAATAATATGAAGGCAGTTCCAGTATCTTCCGATGCCGCCGGTCGGACTGCCTCATGCATGCTGCAGTCGTCGACGGAACGATGGCTGTAGTCCGCAAGGACCTCCCCGCTCTCCTCAATCGCTCCGAGACAAACTTTCCCAGTATCGTCGCGGAGCCCAGCAGTGCGCGATCAAGTCGTTATCCAACCACTCGCTCTGTTACTACCAATGCTCATAGCCGGCATTGCAGCGACATTGCTGGTGCATACCCAAAGCCTCTCTGTCGCGACAGCGATCGGTCTCCAGATAGCCCTCGTCACTGCACTGGCCTATTGGCAACTTCGACGCAGAAGCGCTGTACAACCTTCGGATGCCGAGGAAGTACCAGCCCACACCATAGAGACTGATGATGCACTCGACCGCGTCTGTGCCCGCACCCTGCCAATATGGTCACAGCAGATCGAAACGGCTCGGACCCACACAGAAGAAGCCATCAGTGCGCTGAGCAATCGCTTCGCCCACCTTTCTGGGCGCATCCAGAACAGCCTTGGCAGCGGCCAGGGTCGTGAGGCGGGCAATCGCTTGGTCGCCTTGCTGACGGCCAGTCAACATGACCTGGACCAGATCATCATCGCACTACGCGAGGCCCTTGCCAGCAAAGAGTCGCTGCTCCAAGAGGTGACGCGCCTGTCTGGCTTCACTGAACAACTGCGCGAGATGGCTCAGGGCGTAGCGGACATCGCCAAGCAGACCAACTTGCTTGCCCTCAACGCCGCAATCGAAGCTGCGCGTGCAGGCGAATCAGGGCGAGGGTTCGCTGTAGTCGCCGACGAAGTACGCAAGCTCTCGGCACTCTCTGGCGAAACCGGCCAGCGCATCGGTGAAACCGTGGAAACCGTAAACAGCGCAATCAGCAAAACCCTGGATATCTCTCGCGAGTACTCCCGGGCTGACGCCCAGACGCTCGACAAGGCCAGCGCAGTGATCAAGAGCGTGATCACCAGCTTCCACCAGAGCGCCGGCGGCATCGTCAGCCATAACGACATGATGCGCAGCCAGAGCGAGGTCGTGGCTCAGGAAATTGCCGAAGTCCTGGTCGCTCTGCAGTTCCAGGACCGCATCAGCCAGATGCTCGGGCACGTGCGCAATGACCTGGAAAAGCTTCACCTGCACATTGATGAACGCGACCAGCAACGTCAACGCGGCGAAACGATTCCAGCACTGGATGCTGATCGTTGGCTCAGCGAACTGGCGCAAACCTACACCATGCCTGAGCAATTCGACATTCACCGGGGTGATAACCCCGGCAAACGCAACGATTCTGAAATCACGTTCTTCTGAGGTAACCCATGGGCAAGACTGTACTTATCGTCGATGACTCCGCATCCATCCGCCAGGTCGTCAGCATTACGCTCAAGGGCGCTGGCTACGACGTGATCGAAGGCTGCGACGGCAAGGATGCACTGGGTAAGCTTGATGGGCGCAAGGTGCACCTGATCATCAGCGACGTGAACATGCCGAACATGGACGGCATCACCTTCCTCAAGAACGTCAAGCAACTGCCGGCCTACAAGTTCACACCGGTGATCATGCTCACCACAGAAGCCGGCGAAGCGAAGAAGGAAGAAGGCCGTGCCGCTGGCGCCAAAGCCTGGGTGGTCAAACCCTTCCAGCCCGCCCAGATGCTCGGCGCCGTCTCCAAGCTGATCCTGCCCTGAGGCCAAAGTCATGACTGAAGCCTCGGGCGAAAACCTGTATCGCATCCTGCCGCTGGAAGGCGGGCTGACCATCTACAGCGTCAGTGAACACATGGGATTGCTGCTACGAGCCCTGAGCCCCGGAGCGGAAGTCGAGGTCGACCTTTCGGCACTGGATGAGCTCGACTGCGCAGGTATTCAGTTGCTTGTCCTGACCAAACAAGAAGCCGCTCGGCAAGGCTGCGAGCTGCGCCTGAGCAACCATAGCCCAGCTGTCATCGAGGCGTTGGAGCTCAGTGGGCTCGTTTCGTTCTTCGGCGACCCCATCCTGATCAAACCCAGCGGCGAGTGACTTAGTATGGATATGGACGAAGTACTCAAGATCTTCATCGCTGAAAGCCGTGAGCTACTCGAACAAATGGAGGACGCGCTTCTCCTGCTGGAGAGCGCTCCCGAAGACGCAGACATCATCAATGCGATCTTTCGTGCCGCCCACACGATCAAGGGCTCGGCAGGTCTTTTTGGTCTCGACCTGATCGTCGCCTTCACTCATATCGCCGAAAGCGTGCTCGATCGCATACGCAATGGCGAGCTGCACTTCGACGAAACGCTCACGGCCCTTTTCCTGCAGGTGGGTGACCACCTCGGCACGCTCATCACCCTGATAGATGACGGTCACGACCTCGAACATCTGGATGAGGAAAAGCTCGAGCAGAATCGTCTGCTCAGTGAACGCCTGAGTGAGTACATGACGCCAGCACGCCAGTCTGGCGGGCTACCAACCAGTCAAGAGCGTCTGATCGAACGCAGCGCTCAGGGTGGTCTAAGCGCAGACCACTGGCACCTATCGCTACGCTTCGGCCCCGACACCCTGCGCAACGGTATGGACCCCCTTTCGCTGCTGCGCTACCTCAACACCTTCGGTCGTATCGTCAACATCGTTCCATTGCTAGATCGCGTACCACCAGCCGCGGAAATGGACCCCGAGACCTGCTACCTCAGTTTCGAAGTGGCCTTTGCCAGTGAAGCCGACAAAGCCACCATCGAGGGCGCCTTCGAGTTCGTCCGCGAAGACAGCCTGATCCGCATTTTGCCCCCGCACAGCAAGTCCAACGAATACCTCGAACTGATCCGTGGCCTGCCTGAAGAAGACATGCGTCTTGGCGAGATCCTGATGCGTTGCGGCACGCTTACCGCTGCCGAGCTACAGGACGTACTCCATGCCCAGGTGCAGGGTCAGCAGGACGCCGAATCACGTCCCATTGGCCAAGTGCTGATGGAAGAGAGCCTGGTACAACCGCCGGTGATTGCAGCAGCCCTGCAAAAGCAGCAGCAGGTCAAGGAAAACCGTAGCAACGAGAGCAACCTGATTCGGGTCGACGCCGGCAAGCTCGATCAACTGATCAATCTGGTAGGCGAACTGATCATTGCTGGTGCGGGTGCGCGCATGACCGCCCAACAATGTGGCCACGCAGAAATGCTGGAGGCCACCGAGCTAATGTCTCGGCTCGTAGAAGAAGTGCGTGATTCAGCATTGACGCTGCGCATGGTGCAGATCGGGGCCACCTTCAATCGCTTCCAGCGCGTGGTGCGCGATGTATCCCATGAGCTGGGCAAGGACATCGCTCTCAGCATCAGCGGCGGCGAAACGGAACTGGACAAGACGGTCGTAGAACGTATCACCGACCCACTCACTCACCTCGTGCGCAACGCCATGGATCACGGCATCGAGCCGCAAGCGGTCCGCCAGGCCCGGGGAAAACCAGCCAAGGGTAATGTGCGTCTGAATGCCTTCCATGACGCGGGCAGCATCGTGCTGGAAGTGACCGACGACGGCGGCGGTCTCGATCCACAGAGAATTCTGGCCAAGGCGCAAGAGCGTGGCCTGATTGCTGAAGGCCAGGCTCTGAGCGAGAAAGAGATTTTCAACTTGATCTTCGAGCCCGGTTTTTCAACCGCGGATCAGGTCAGCAACCTTTCCGGCCGCGGCGTCGGCATGGATGTAGTCAAGCGCAACATCACAGCACTGCGCGGCAGCATCGAGCTGGACAGCGTTCTAGGCCAGGGCACCTGTGTCCGTATCCGCCTGCCACTGACACTGGCCATCATCGACGGCTTCCTGGTCGGCGTCGGGCAAGCAGGCTATGTCATACCGCTCGATTTGGTCGAGGAATGCATCGAGCTGGAAACGTCAGATCTTCAGGAGCGGGGGCATGTCTCTCTAAGAGGCGAAGTGCTGCCATTCATCCGCTTGCGAGATCTGTTCGAAGACGAAAGCCAACCCCCGCGTCGAGAGAATGTGGTGGTCGTGAGCTATGCGGGTTCTCGTGCAGGGTTAGTAGTCGACAGCCTGATGGGCGAGTTCCAGACCGTGATCAAACCCCTGGGCAAGCTCTTCGGCACCTGCCGTGGTGTCGGCGGCTTCACCATTCTGGGCAGCGGCGCCGTGGCGTTGATTCTGGATATTCCTGGCCTGCTCAGTGAGTTGACCAGTTCTGCCCCCAGCAACGCGCTGCTTGCCAGCGAAGCCTGAATCTAGAAACTGGAACCCAGAGCCATGACCCCTTCAAGCGATGCGCCCGCCAATGAGCAATTTCCTGCTCCGTCGACAAGCACAGCAACAGCGCTCTCCCAGCAAAGCGAGGACGCAACGCATCAATATCTAACATTCGAGCTCAATGATCGGCGCTATGCCCTGGATGGTCTTTCCGTCAGGGAAATAATCGAATATCCGCAGCTGACGCGCGTCCCGATGGCGGCGAAGTGCATCCATGGCGTCATCAACTTGCGCGGTGCGGTCGTCCCCGTCATCGACCTGAGCCTTCGCTTCAACCAAGGCTCAAGCCGAATAGACAAGCGCAGCTGCATCATCATCGTCGAAGTAACAGACGACGAAGGAGCCCAGGTGCTGGGAATCATCGTTGATGCTGTCAGCGAGGTGCTCGAAGTAGCGCCGCAACAGATCCGCCCAGCCCCAGCGTTCGGCAATCCGATTCGTGACGACTTCATTTGCGGAATGGTCCGCGTGCAAGACGATTTCATCGTTCTACTAACAATAGAAAACGCCCTAGCGGTCGCCGAGATTGCGGCTTCGTCCAGCGGGCAACAACCGCTGGGCGTCTGACGCGCACGGCAATAGGGAGGGAGTTAGCATGTTCAAAGATTTGCGTGTAGCGACAAAGCTTGGCCTGGGCTTCGGCACGGTGATAGCTCTACTGGTACTGGCCACGGTACTGGCGATTTTCCGCATGAGCGCCATCAACGCCGCCAGCGACTTTATCGTTGACGATCGTTATCCAAGAGCCCTCAACGCGCTCAACATGCGCGCGAGCCTCTTGCTGGAGGCGCGCTACGTCCGAAACGTCCTGCTCCGAACCGGAGACGACCGTCAGGCTGAATGGGATCGCATTCAACAGAGTCGCGTTGCCCGGGCACAGCTTCTCGAGAAAATTGTAACCAGTGCAACGACCGAGCAAGGTCGCGCCATGGCGTCAGAAATGCGCAGCGCTGGCGAAGTACTTGACCGACATTACGTGGAGCTTGAGCGACTCCTGCAGATCGACGAAGAACGCGCCACTGCCTTTCTGTACAGCACCTTCGCACCTGCGAACAACGCGCTGATCGAGATCGCAGAGCGTCTGGCCGCCTTCCAGGGCAGCCTGATGGATCAAGCATCAGATGAAGCGACAGCGACCTACGAGTCCGCTCGCCTGCAAATGATCATCATCGGCATCGTCGCTGTACTGATCGCCATTCTGCTTGGATGGCTGATCACTCGCGGCCTGATACGCCAGTTGGGTGGCGAGCCCAGCTATGCAGCCGAAGTCGTTACCCGTATTGCCGAAGGTGACTTGCGTGTGCAGGTCGAAACCCGCCCTGGTGACACTGGCAGCATGCTGCTGGCCATCCGAGACATGTCGCAACGCCTGTCGCAGATCATTTCCGAGGTGCGCAGCTCGGCTGATGCGCTGACCAGCGCTTCCGAGGAAATTTCCGCGACAGCTCAGAGCATGAGCCAGGCCACTTCCGAACAGGCTGCATCGGTCGAAGAAACCAGCGCCTCGATGGAACAGATGTCCGCCTCCATTGCACAGAACACCGAGAACGCCAAGATTACCGAAAGCATGGCCGGCAAGGCATCTGGCGAGGCCCGTGAGGGTGGCCAGGCCGTCAAGGAAACGGTCAGCGCGATGAAGACCATCGCCGACAAGATTGGCATCGTCGATGACATCGCCTACCAAACCAACCTTCTGGCACTCAACGCTGCCATCGAGGCTGCGCGCGCAGGCGAACACGGCAAAGGCTTTGCTGTAGTGGCCGCGGAAGTGCGCAAGCTGGCCGAACGCAGCCAAGTGGCCGCTCAGGAAATCGGCGAAGTGGCCAAGTCCAGCGTCTCGCTGGCCGAACGCGCCGGTACCTTGCTCGACGAAATCGTTCCGTCCATCGGCAAGACCTCCGACCTGGTTCAAGAGATATCCGCCGCATCGGAAGAACAAAGCTCCGGCGTAGGCCAGATCAGCACCGCGATGAACCAGCTCAACGAAATCACTCAGCAGAACGCTTCGGCCTCTGAAGAGCTAGCGGCCACTGCCGAAGAGATGAGCGGCCAGGCCGAACAGCTCCAACAGTTGATGGATTTCTTCAAACTCAACAGCAGCGGCGCACGAAGCCCGCAACGCCAGGCCATGCAAGCACAGCCGCAGCGTAAAGGCAGCCAGGCACGTGCCAGCGCGATGGAGGAGGATGACCTGGCGATGAGTTCGTCAGGGCTGCCAGCCGGCTACGTTCGCTTTCAGGAGTAGGGTATGGCTGCCGGAACCCATCATGCCGCCGGCCAGTACCTGACCTTCACTCTGGCCCAGGAGCTGTTCGCCGTCGACATCCACGCCGTACGGGAAATCATCGAGTACGGCCGACTGACCAGCGTGCCCATGATGCCGCCGAGTATTCTCGGCGTGATCAATCTTCGTGGTGCAGTGGTGCCCGTAATCGATCTGGGACTGCGTTTTGGTGGCAAGGCCACGGCCATCGGTCCTCGGACCTGCATCGTCATTCTGGAGATTGCCAGCGGTGGCAATCTCCAGATCATCGGAATGGTGGTCGATGCGGTGAACGAGGTACTGGAGCTCAATGGCGACCAGATCGAACCCCCACCCAGCTTCGGTAATCGTATCCGCGCAGACTTCATCCGCGGTATGGGCAAGCTCGGTGATCGCCTGGTGGTACTGCTGGACGTCGGCCGAGTGCTTTCTGATGACGAGATCGCACTGTTGGAGCAGGCCAGCACTCATCAAGAACAAGAGCCGGCCCAGGCCCTGGCGACATGAGCAGCTCAACAGCCATAACGCTGAGTGATCGCGAGTTCGCTCAATTTCGCCAACTGATACATGAAATCGCAGGTATCAGTCTGTCCGAGGCCAAAAAGCCATTGGTAGCAGGTCGGCTCAACAAACGCGTGCGCGAGTTTGAACTAGGAAGCTACGGGGAATACTTTCGCAAGCTAAGCCAGAACCCGACAGAGCTGCAGACCTGTGTAGATCTGCTGACCACCAATGAAACCTACTTCTTTCGCGAGCCGAAGCACTTTGACTTTCTCCGCGAAAAACTCGCTCAACCTGGTCTGATTCCGAGTGGTCGACCCCTGCGCATCTGGAGCGGTGCCTGTTCCAGCGGCGAAGAGCCCTACACCATCGCTCTGCTCTTGGCTGATGTGCTGGGGGATCGGCCCTGGGAGATTCTTGCTTCGGACATCAGCCAGCGCGTACTGGATCAAGCACGCACAGGGGTCTATCGGCTTGAAGACAGCGAGGATATCCCTCGTCAGATGCTGATCCGCCATTGCTACAAGGGTGTCGGCGCCAACGACGGACGACTGCTGATCTCTCCTGCACTGCGCAGACGAGTACGCTTCGAACAGATCAACTTGAACAACCCTCTACCGGAGGTCGGCCAATTCGACGTGATCTTCCTGCGCAACGTGATGATCTACTTCGACGCTGACACCAAGCGTCAGGTAGTCAAGCGCCTTGTGAGCCGCCTGAAACCAGGCGGTTACTTCCTGATCAGTCACTCGGAAAGCCTCAACGGCGTCGATGACACGCTCAAGGTAGTGAAGCCCTCGATCTACCGTAAACCCGATGTCTAAACCGGCAATACCCCGTGAAGTCTATCTGCAACCTGGTGATCTGCATTTCGCAGGCGCTGGTACACGCATCCGTACATTGCTGGGCTCCTGCGTTTCGTTGGTGTTCTGGCACCCGCGTCATCGTCTTGGCGGCATGTGCCATTACATGCTGCCTACTCGAGGCCAACCCAGTACCCGTCTGGACGGACGCTACGGCGACGAAGCCATGCTCATGCTTCTGGAGGCCATACACGCCCGCGGCACACGACCGGCCGAGTACCAATTAAGAATTTTCGGGGGAGGCAACATGTTTCCCAATTTACGATCTAAAGCACATCGACATGTCGGCCAGCAGAACGTTGACATGGCTCACCAGATGATCGCCAAACATGGCCTGGTGAATCACGGCCAACATGTTGGCGGCACAGGCCACCGCCACCTGATATTCGATATCTGGAGCGGGCAACTGGCGCTTAAACATTCGGCCCACCTATCCGGCAGTGGACGCCAAACTGGAGTGCACTCCGCATGAAACCCATCAAAGTCATGATCGTCGACGACTCTGCCGTCGTGCGCCAGGTCCTGGCATCTGTACTTGCCGCCGACCCAGCCATCGAAGTGCTGGGTACCGCGGCGGACCCGCTGTTTGCCCTGAGCAAGATGGAACGCGAATGGCCCGACGTGATCGTCCTCGACGTGGAAATGCCGCGCATGGACGGCATCACCTTCCTCAAGAAACTCATGGCCGAGCGCCCAACGCCGGTGGTGATCTGCTCGACCCTCACCGAGAAAGGCGCCAGCACCACCATGCAGGCCCTTGCCGCTGGCGCGGTGAGCATCGTCACCAAGCCCCAGGTCAACCTGAGCAAATTTCTGGTCAATGCCAGCGATGATCTACTCGGCGCTGTGAAAGCGGCAGCACGCGCCAACATGCGCCAACTGGCCAAGAGCAAAACACCGGTGCAGCCCAAACTGGGCGCAGATGCCGTGATCCCGGCCGGCCAACCGGCCATGGCCCGCACCACCGAGCGCGTGGTGGCCATCGGCACCTCCACCGGCGGCACCCAGGCGCTGGAGTACATCCTCACCGCCCTGCCACGCGTCTGCCCTGGCATCGTCATCGTCCAGCACATGCCGGAGCGTTTTACCGCCGCCTTCGCCGAACGCCTCAACGGCCTGTGCCAGATCGAGGTGCTGGAAGCGCGCCACGGCGACCGAGTCATGCCCGGCCGCGCCCTGATCGCCCCCGGTGGTCGCCATATGCTGCTCAAACGTAGCGGCGCGCAGTACCTGGTCGAAGTGGTCGACGGCCCGCCTGTGAGCCGCCACAAACCCTCGGTGGACGTGCTGTTTCGCTCCACCGCCCGCGCTGCCGGGGCCAACGCCACCGGCATCATCATGA
>CAZIZA010000115.1:0-10000 GCA_964543555.1 uncultured Pseudomonas sp. | reverse complement strand
ATCCAGTGGGCGCCTGGTCTGCCGAAGACCCGCTCGGGCAAGATCATGCGCCGTATCCTGCGCAAGATCGCCACTGCCGAATACGATGCACTCGGCGATATCTCCACGCTGGCCGATCCTGGCGTGGTACAGCACCTGATCGACACGCATAAGCAGATGCAAGCCGCCTGCGCCTGATTGGCAACGGTTCTACAAGACCCCGCCCGGCAAAAGCCGGGCGGGGTTTTTTGTTGGATTTACACATTTCTTGTACATGATTTTTTGTTTGTACAATTTTTTGCTTCGTGCATAATCCTCATCGCCACCTTCAGTGGCTGTCGCCAATCGTATCAATGCTTTGCGCTGCCGAGCCCCTGGCTCTGGCACGGCCCTTTCGTGCGCCCATAAATCTCCTCACAAGCGAGTTTCTCATGTTTGCCAATCTCAGCATCTCCCAGAAGCTGTATGCGGGTTTTGGTGTCGTTCTACTGATCATCCTGGTGCTGGTCCTTTCCACTTGGCGCGGCTTCGAGCAGGTCGATGATTCGGTGCAGTTGAACATTCACACCTATGAAGTGATCAACGAGTCGGCTGAGCTGCTCAGTAGCCTGATCAATATTGAAACCGGTGCGCGGGGATTCGTTATCACCGGACGCGACCAGTTTCTGGAGCCTCTGGAGTCCGGCGAGAGAGCGTTCCAAGCGAAACTGGCACAACTGCGCCAGCTCACTTCGGACAACCCCGAGCAGCAGCGCCGGCTTGGCGAACTACAGGCATTGCATGACCAGTGGTTGGGTGAAGATATCACCGGCAATATTGAGTTGCGCCGCCAGGTGAGTGCAGGCACGCAGCCTTTCGATGCCTTGATTGAGCGGGGCTCGGCAGGGGGCGCCAAACTCAAGATGGATGCCATGCGCCGCATTCTGAGCGAGATTCAGCGTGAGGAGAGCGCCTTGCTGGAGCAACGCACGGCCTCCATGAACGCAGCCAAATCCTTGTCACTGACGATCCTGCTCCTGGGAGGGCTTATCGCGACGGTGCTCGCCATCAGTGTGGCCTTCATGCTCTCGCGCAGTATTGCCGGGCGTTTGCAGCAGGTGGTCGAGGTGGCACGTAATGTCGCTCAGGGGCGTCTCGATTCGAACATCGAGCGGGCCGGCAGTGACGAGATCGGCACGTTGCTCGATGCCTTCGCCACCATGCAGGAACGCTTGCGCGAGATGATCGGGCAGATCCGCGCCGGAGCCCTGCAGTTGGTCAGCGCTGCGCAGAATATCTCCAGCGCTGCCACCCAGCTTTCAGTTTCGACGCAGGAGCAGTCGCAGGCAGCGTCGAGCATGGCGGCGACGGTGGAAGAGTTGACCGTGAGCATCAACCATGTGGCCGACAACGCCAATGAAGCGCATGGGTTGTCCAGCGATTCGGGCCGGCAGTCGGAGGAAGGCGGTGCGGTGATTCAGGAAACCCTGGTCAGCATGAAGCGCATTGCCGAAACCGTGCAGGACGCTGCGGCGCAGATCGCCGAGCTTGGCCAGCACTCGGACCAGATTTCCTCGATCGTCAACGTGATCAAGGAAATTGCCGATCAGACCAATCTGCTCGCACTCAACGCAGCCATCGAGGCGGCGCGTGCCGGTGAACAGGGCCGTGGTTTTGCCGTGGTGGCTGATGAGGTGCGCCTGCTGGCACAGCGCACGGCCAACTCGACCCAGGAAATCACCGAGATGATCAAGAAAATCCAGCTGGGTACGCGCAGTGCGGTCAGCAATATGGAAATCGGTGTGCAGCAAGTCAGCAGTGGGGTGGAACAAGCCAGCCAGGCCGGCGAGGCCATCGTCACCATCCGCCAGGCTTCTGCCAGTGTGGTTGGCGTGGTCGATCAGATCTCCCTGGCACTGCGTGAACAGACGGTTGCCAGTCAGGACGTTGCGCGTAATGTCGAGCGCACCGCTCAGATGTCGATGGAAAACAGCGAGGCTGTGGCTGAAACCTCGCGTACAGCGCAGGGGCTGCAACAACTGGCAGTATCGCTGGAGAAACACGTGGCTTCCTTCCGTTTTTGACTAGGCTGACACGTGTATTCCAACCAGTCGTGTCCTGATAAGGAAGCAGCAATGGGTAGTGACAGCCAGAGCATCTTTCCACAGCCGTTTCGGGCTGTGGGCTGCGCCGAGTGTCGAAACGCCGAAGCGCTGGGGTTCGATTTCACCATGGCGTTTCAATTGATCGTCGATATCGAGGCGCAGCGGCCTTTCGCCTATGAGGCGCTGGTGCGTGGCATCAATGGTGAGTCAGCAGGCGAGGTGCTGGGCCGAGTCAACGACAGCAATCGCTACCGGTTCGACCAGGCTTGCCGGGTCAAGGCCATCGAGCAGGCCTCCAAACTGGGCTTGCTCGATATCCCGGACTGTCTGCTCAGCATCAACTTTCTGCCCAATGCGGTGTATCGCGCCGAGACCTGCATTCGTGCAACCCTCGAGGCGGCAAGGCATTTCGATTTTCCTCAGCAACGCCTGATGTTCGAGGTGACCGAGGGCGAGCAGGTTCATGACGCCGAGCACCTCAAACGCATCTTTGCCGAGTACGGCAAGCAGGGTTTTACCACTGCCATCGATGATTTCGGGGCCGGTTATTCCGGGCTCAATCTGCTGGCTGAGTTCCAGCCCCATCTGCTCAAGCTGGATATGGCATTGACCCGGGGTATTGATCTGGATCCGGTACGTCAGGCGATCGTCGCCGGTATCGTGCTGGTGTCCCAGCGCCTTGGTATTCGCATCATCGCCGAGGGCATTGAAACCCCCGGTGAACGTGATGCCCTGAAAGAGCTGGGTATCCGCTACATGCAGGGCTACCTGTTTGCCAGGCCAGCGCAGGACAGGCTCTACCTGCCCTGAGCGGCCAAGCTCATGCCGTGCCCCGGGGCGTGGCACCCGCGCAAAACCTGCTGACCGGCATCCGGCGTCAGGGGATGCCTCAGAGTGCCCCGAAGACCTTCTTCGCCAGGCTGGTGGCGGCGCCGGCCGGGTTCTGGCGGATGCCGGCTTCCTGCTTGGCGATCATCTCGAACAGGCCATCGAGTGCCTGTTCGGTCACGTAGCTTTCCACTGTGCTGCTCTTGGCGTCGACCACACCGAAACTGGCGGCCTGGCCGGCGAAGGCGTTGTACTGCTGGGCCAGGCCGACCTGGTCGGTGGCCTGCTTGACGATGGGCAGGAATTTGGCGCGGATCTGCTCGCGGCTGCTCTTGTTCAGGTACTGCGTGGCCGAGTCCTGCGGGCCGCTGAGAATGGCCTTGGCGTCGGCCACGGTCATCTTTTTCACCGCATCGACCAGCAGCGCCTGGGCTTGCGGCACGGCCGCTTCGGCGGCCTTGTTCATGCTGGCTTCGAGCTGATCGACCTGGGCGCCCATGCCCATCATCTTCATGGTCTTGGCGGCCTTGCCGAGTTTGCCGGGTAGCTCGATGCGCACATCCGGGTTGTTGCTGAAGCCACCGGGCGTGCCCAGTTGCTTGACGGCCACCTGCGCACCCTGGATCAGTGCGTCCCTGAGACCACCGCTGGCGTCCTGTTGGCTCAGGTCGGAGAGGGACAGGGCGAAGACGTTGGCTGACAGCAGCAGGCCAGCGGCGAACGTGGTGAGACGCAGCATGAGGGTATTCCTTGTATCGTGGGGGTTGTATCAGCTTAACGGAGTCTGCCATGCAGGCAAGCAAAGCCATGGGCAGCGCCTGTGGCTGTGGTTATGATCGCTGCCATGAACTCACCCCTTCCCGTTCGCAATCCCTGCCCGCCGGGTGCCTGCGATTGTCAGCGTGATGAACTGCTGGACACCGTCGGTGCCGATACGCGCATCCTGTTGCTGACCCGGCAGGAGGAGCAGCGCCTGCTCGAGCGCCTGGAAGCCCTGCAGAGCCTGGAAGAGCTCGAGCGCATGCGGCAACGCATGTTCGAGCAGTTGGGGATTCGCCTGCACATCGAACCGGCATATGGCGAGGTGCGCAGCTTGCGCGGCATCCACATGCACTTCGAGGCGCATCCGGGGTTGTGCCGCAAAACGCGGCAAAGTGTACCGGCAGCGATCCGCCGGGCCATGGAGCGCAAACCGGAAATCGCCTGGCGCCTGCTGGACTCCTTCGACCTGTTCGGTGGCCTGTAGGCGCTACCAGGGCAGTGGTTGGCCGTCGTAGGCGTGGAAGCTGCCGCTATGCTCAGGCCCAAGGCTATCGATCACCCGCAGCATGTCAGTTGCTGCCTGTTCGGCTGGGCGCGCCGCATTGGCGCCGCGGAAGGGTTGCGACAGCGGCGAGATCACGGTGCCGGGATGCAGGCTCAGCAGGCGGGCCCTGGGCTTGCTGCGGGCCAGTTCGATGGCGGCGGTCTTGATCAGCATGTTCAGCGCGGCCTTGGACGATCTGTAGGCATACCAGCCGCCCAGACGGTTATCACCGATGCTGCCGACCTTGGCTGACAGCATGGCCATGGCGCCCTGCTTGTCGAGCAGTGGCAGGAAGTGACGCAGCACCAGCGCCGGCCCCAATGCATTGACCTGGAATACCGCCTGCAGCGCATCAGCTTCGATGGCAGCCAGGCTCTTCTCCGGGGCGATACCGTCGCGGTGCAATAGCCCGGCCGTGTGCAGAATCAACTGATACGGCCCCTCATTCGCCAATGCCGCTGCGGCCTCGGCGATGCTGGTGGGTACCTCCAGGTCGAGTGACGGTGAGCTGGCGCGGCTCAGCTCGCGCACACTGGCGCAGTTGGGATCAGCACGCAGTAATGCACTGAATGCCTGGCCAAGGGTGCCGCTGGCGCCGATGACCAGTGCCTTGTAACCGCTACCGAGGCTGTTAAGGGTCATGGCGTGGCAGCGCCGCGACGGAAGAAGAGGGTGACCTGACCCAGCTCGATACCGAACTTGCTCATGACCGAGCGGTTGATCAGGGTGTCGTCATCCATCAGGTACATCCAGTCGTCGAAGTAAACGACATAGGTTGTATCGTCCACTGGCAGGTTGAGGTGATAACGCCAGCGCAGGGCATTGCCGGCGACTTCGCCGATAGCCTCGCCAACCACGTCGTCAGCGGTACCGATCCAGCGTCCTTCACCGTCCGGGGTCAGGGTCCAGACCCGGCGCTGGCGGGTGCCGTCGCTGTACAGGAAACGCTCGTCGAGAATCAGTTTTTCGCCATCGCGGCGGCTCTGGATGTCGACGTGAAAACGCTTGATCACTTCACCGGAGCGATCCTGGAACATGCCCCAGGCCTGCACTGGACCGGAGAAATAGCTGGGCAGATCCAGCACAGGTTTCTCGTTGGCATAACGCTCCACCGGAACCTGGCCACAGCTGATCAGCAACAGGCTGGTCAGCACAATCAACAGGGTTTTCATGCAACACCTCAGGGGTTAAGGCCGAGCAATTCCGAGCGCAATTTGGGACTGCGGGTTTGCGGGTCGAGCCAGATGGAAAAAAAGGCGCGGGCGAACTCCGGATCATCGATGACGTGTTGCAGTTGGCCATCGACATAGAAGCGGCAGCCCTGCTCGGGCAGGAATACACCGGTTATACGCGTGCCGTCCTTGACGTCGACAAAGGCCTTGCTCATCTGCTCTGTCCAGGCGGTCTGCTGTTCAGGGTCCAGCGGTTGGCCGTTGATCCTGCGGATTTCGTCGAGACTGGTGTCGACCAGGGTTTCCCGGCTGATGGTGCGGCGGTAGGTCAGTTCGAGAGCAAAGGGCTGGGTGAAGTCCACCTGATTGCCCGGGCTCCACAGTTTGGCGTTGTAGACGGAGAAACCGAACCAGCTGAAGTCGCCACTGCCAATCAGCGTCGCTTGTGGCAGTTGTTCGCGCCAACCGCTCGGGCTATTGGCCTGTGCCGCTCCAGCAGCGAGTGCCAGCGATAGCAGCAGGACTGAACAGAGGCGTGATCTCGGTGTTGCCATGGCTCATCGCTCCGCAGTTGAATGTGACTGCGGCCAGTCACTGGCCGCAGGTGAAGAATAAAAAAATCCGACAACCAAAAGGGGAGAAGTGGGTTGCCGGATTGCGCAGCTTGTTGACGCTGCCTGCAATCAGGCAGCGAATTCCTCGTCAGTGAAGGCCATCAGCGTCGCCTTGCCAGCCTTGATTTCGCTGAGCAGGGCATCGGTTTCCGGCAGGATGCGTGCCATGAAGAAGTCGGCAGACTTGACCTTGGCTGCATAGAAATGGGTTTCCGAGGTGCCGGCATCGAGGTGATGCTGGGCCAGCTTGGCTTGTTGCGACCACAACCACGCCAGACTGGCCAGGCCGAACAGGCGCAGGTAAGGGGTTGCCGCAGCGGCGGCCTGCTCCGGATCCTTGCTGCCTTCGCTGGCCAGCCATAGGGTGGCTTGCTGAAGTTGCTTAAGTGCCTGGGTGACCGCCGCCGCGTGCGGGGCATCGGCATTGCTCTTGAGCCAGCCTTCGACCAGGGCGAAATAGGCACGCACGGCGCGACCGCCGCCAAGTGCGAGCTTGCGGCCTACCAGGTCCAGCGCCTGGATGCCGTTGGTGCCTTCGTAAATGCGGGTGATGCGACTGTCGCGCACCAGTTGTTCGATGCCCCAGTCTTCGGTGAAGCCCGAGCCGCCCAACACCTGTAGACCTTCGTTGGCGCAGGTGAAGCCCTCGTCAGTGAGAAAGGCCTTGACCACAGGCGTGAGCAACTGCACCAGGTCGTCGGCACGGGTGCGGGCTTCGGCGTCCTCGGCGCCGTGGGCGATATCCTGCTGCAGGCCAGCAAAGTAGGCGAGGGCGCGGCAGCCTTCGATCATCACCTTCTGGCGCAGCAACATACGCCGCACATCCGGGTGCACCATGATCGGGTCAGCGGGCTTGTCGGCCGCTTTCGGGCCGGAGATTGAACGGCTCTGCAGTCGCTCACGCGCGAAGCCCAGGGCGACCTGGTAGGCGCTCTCGGCCACGCCCAGCCCTTGCATGCCGACCATCAGGCGGGCCGAGTTCATCATGGTGAACATGCAGCTCAAACCCTTGTTCGGTTCGCCGATCAACCAGCCCTTGGCGCCTTCGAAGTTCATCACGCAGGTGGCCGAACCCTTGATGCCCATCTTGTGCTCGAGACCACCGCAGAAGGCCGGGTTGCGGCTGCCGTCTTCAAGCACCTTGGGCACCAGGAACAGGGAGATGCCTTTGACGCTATCCGGTGCGTCCGGCAGCTTGGCCAGCACCAGATGGACGATGTTGTCGACCAGATCGTGCTCGCCGCCGGTGATCCAGATCTTGGTGCCGGTGATGGCGTAGCTGCCATCGGCCTGCGGTACGGCGCGGGTGCGGATCAGGCCGAGGTCGGTGCCGCACTGCGGTTCGGTCAGGCACATGGTCCCGGTCCATTCACCACTGATCAGACGCGGCAGGTATTGCGCCTGTTGTTCGGGGGTGCCATGGCTGGTCAGGGCATTGATGGCGCCATGGGTCAGGCCCGGGTACATGCCCAGCGACAGGTTGGCTGAACAGGTCATTTCCTCGACCAGCATGTTCAGTACGTGTGGCAGGCCCTGGCCACCAAACTCGGGTGTACAGGCCAGGGCTGTCCAGCCCCCTTCGGCAAACTGCTTGTAGGCAGCCTTGAACCCATCCGGTGTGCGCACGCTACGGCTCTGCGGATCGTACTGGCAGCCTTGCTTATCGCCTGGGCCATTCAGCGGTGCCAGCACGTTCTCGGCCAGCTTGGCAGCTTCTTCGAGGATCGCACCGCCAAGATCAGCGCTGAATTCACGGTGTTCGGGCAGATTTTGCAGCTGGGTGTAGGCGTCGAGCAGTTCTTCGAACACGAAGCGCATGTCACGCAGCGGAGCACGGTAGGACGGCATGTCGATTTACCTAAAGCTGTACAAGGATTTGTTGTGTACAGCTTTTGTATAGCTGTTTTTCTTCCTTTGCAAGCCCTTTTGAGCACGTTCGTGCAATGACTGCTGCGTCACGCATGGGGTTGTGCAGGCTGTACAGGTTTTGCCCGTCTCGAGGCGATAGTGCCCGACAGCGTCTCAGGTGTGCCCGGGCTCCTGGGGCGTGAGTATGATCACCAACCACTGGCAGGTACTCGTTAAGCGTCCCGATTCCAGCCCCGCCATGCAGTACAGGGTTTCAAGGCCGGCGCCTCTCGCTTGTCAGGGCACGTAGCTACTCAACTCCATGCGGCTGTCATCTGGCCGTTGAGGAAGGCACGATGGCATCGTCGTTAACCCCGTATCCCGGCTCGCGACGTCACTGCGTTACGCGGATTGTCGATATCCCTGTCATGGGCCAAGGCATGGTTCTGAAGGCCCAGGCGACCGCAGCAATTGATTGATTGTCGGGCTGCGTGCCAGAACAACGCGCAGCTGTGGATTAAAAGCTGCGCCAGAAACTTGCATTCGGCCAGCCAGCTTCAAGAATGAAGGGACCGGATCAGGATTTCAGCATGCGATCACTCTCGAGCTTCGGCAGACGCTTTCGCCAACTCTGGCAGGGGGCTGACCTCGCGCTGGTCGGCCAGCGCCGTGAGCGACGCATGCGCATGCTGGCCAGCCTGGTGATGATCGCGATGGGCTTGCTCTGGGGCGTGTTCTTTTCCTCGCGCGGCTACTGGGCAATCGTCATCATGGATGTCGGGATCATCCTCAGTGGTGTTGCGGTCTTCGCCCTGACCCTTGGCAACCGGGCACGCAGGGCCAACCTGATCCTGTTCAGCGCGCTGATTCTGGTGGTCGTCGCCTCGACCCTGTTGCTCGATCCCCCCACGCTCACGGCGCCGCGTGCCACGCACCTGTATCTGCTGCCGGTGGCCGTGGGTGCCCTGATGGCTTTTCGTGACGATCCACTGTGGCTGCGGTATGGCGTCTCGCTGCTCTGTCTGCTGCTATTCGTCGCGTTGGCGGCGTCGAACTGGCGGCCAACCGATCTTTACGCATTGCCCGATGATGTAAGGCGCATTGGCTCATGGTTGCAGGCAGGCGTAGCCATGGCGCTGTTCTTCCTGCTTTTGCACATTCTGCAGAGTGATACCGCCGAGCGTTCCGAACTGGACCGTGACTTGCGCGCGGCCATTCGCGAGCAGCAGTTCGTGCTGTATTACCAGCCCCAGCTCAATGCTGCCGGGCAGGTCATTGGTGCGGAAACGTTGATCCGCTGGCAGCATCCGCAGCGCGGGCTGCTGGCGCCTGGCGAGTTTATCGATCACGCCGAGAATACCGGGCTGATCATCCCTATCGGTCAGTGGGTGCTGGAACAGACGGCCGCGCGCCTGCGACAGTGGCGGGAAGATGCGCTGTTCGGCGACCTGAGCCTGGCGGTCAACATCAGCCAGCGACAGTTTTCTCAGGGCAGTTTCGTGGCCGAGATTCTTGGCCTGATCGAGCGCCACGGTATTGATGCGCAGCGGCTGGAACTGGAACTGACCGAGACGCTGATCGTGCGTGACATGGAAGATCTGACGCGCAAGATGAGCGCCCTCGTCGAGCAGGGCGTGCGCTTCTCGCTGGATGACTTCGGCACCGGCTTTTCTTCCCTGAGTCATCTCAAGCGCCTGCCACTGAGCAAGCTGAAGATCGACCGTTCATTCATCTGCGATGTGCTCACCGATACCAATAGCGAGACCATCGTGCGTACGGTCATCGCCCTGGGCCAGAGCATGGGCATGACGGTGATCGCCGAGGGTGTGGAAACCGAGGCGCAGCGGCGGTTTCTAGCTGACAATGGTTGTAGCCAGTTCCAGGGCTATCTGCTTGGCAGGCCGATGCCACTGGCGGATTTCTGTGCCTTCGTGCAGCGCCATAACAGCTGAGCCGAGCTGCCATCCATCCTGCGCTGCAGCCCCGAGTGAACTCCGTGGGAGGCTGCAATGTCTGTCTGCTGTCGGCCCGTATCGACAGGAATAGATGGCTATTGGCCGCTAGTGTGGCGTCTTCGTCGTTGAAACTGTCTGGATCATGCGTGTGCATGGGGTCGGCATCGTTCATCCCGTTCGCCGGGTTCGTCTGACTGCCATGTGAAGATCGCCC
>CAZIZA010000114.1:0-11031 GCA_964543555.1 uncultured Pseudomonas sp. | reverse complement strand
GCCCTGGCAACCTACTTCAATGCCTTTACCGCAAAGCTGCGCCATGTGATCCGGCAGATGCTCGACTCAGCCGGCTCGCTCGATCAGGCGGCCCGATCGCTTGGCGACATCTCCAGTGAGGCGCAGCACCACAGCCAGCAACAGGCGCAACAGATGGAACTGGTGGCAACTGCGGTCAATGAAGTGACCTATGGCGTGCAGGATGTGGCGAAGAACGCCGAGCACGCCTCGAGTGAAATGCACATGGCCGAGGATCAGGCCCGTCAGGGGCAGCACAATATCGAGGCCAGCCTGAACCAGATTGCTCAGCTTTCCGGCACCATCGACAAGGCGGTCGAGGTGATCCAGTCACTGGCCAGCGAAAGCACTCAGATCGGTAGCGTGCTGGAAGTGATCCGCTCGATTGCCGAGCAAACCAACCTGCTGGCCCTCAATGCCGCAATCGAGGCCGCACGCGCCGGGGAACAGGGCCGTGGCTTCGCCGTCGTCGCAGATGAGGTGCGCCTGCTGGCGCAGCGCACGCAAACCTCCACTGCCGAAATTCAAGGCATGATCGAACGTCTGCAGGGCAACTCCGAGGCAGCGGTGAAGGTGATCAATGAAAGCAGCCGCGCCTCCCAACTGACCGTGGAGCAAGCGCGTCAGGCGGGTGAAAGCCTCGTTCAGATTAGCCAGTCACTGCGCAACCTCACAGGCCTCAATGCTTCCATCGCCAGTGCGACCCTGCAGCAGTCTCATGTCGTAGAAGACATCAATCAGAACGTCACGCAGACCGCAGCGCTGGCGCACAACACCGCCGAGGCTGCCAAGCAGTCGAGCGCAGCCAGTCAGCATCTCAGACAGTTGGCCGACCAGCTCAATCGCCTGCTCGACCAATTTCGCGTATGACATGCAGATGAGCGATATGCAGCATCAGGAGGTCGACTTCAGCCGGCCACAGAATCAGGATCTGATTTGGGATCTGGACAGCATGGCGCGTCGAGAGCTGGCCGAGCGCTTCATCACGCTGTTCGAGAATCGCCTATGTGTCTACTCAGAATCGGTGGGCCAGCTCTACACCAACTACAGCCTGCACTTCCCTCGCGACCTCGGACGCAAGATGGTGGTATTGCCGAATCCCTACGCCTTTCACGACACGCTGCACGGCATCGACAATCAGGCCATTCGCAAGACGGGCCTGTGCATCTTGCCGGGCAAGGTATTGGGCAAACCCGGGTTGCTGCTCAGCACCCAGATCAGGGATGGTGGCCCGCCGCCCAGGACCATGCCCTTCAAGCCGGCGCTGGCACAGATCATCAGCAAACAGAAGACAATCGGTGATCTGTTCCTGCCTGTTTTGATGAAAGGCGATCTGCGCGAGTTCGACCAGCAAATGCCCTACATTCATTTGCATCGACTGCAACTGGCACGCCTGGAACGGTTGTCGAGCTTCGAGCGTGACGATATCCAGCAGACCATCACCCGCAAGATGCTGCTGCTCTATCGGCAAGCCGACAGCCTGGTGTGCTGAGCCTGCGACAGCAGTACAATCGCTCCTTTTTGTAGACCTGAGGATGCCGAATGTCCTGGCTCGAACTCTTTGCTGCCGGGCTCGGCATCATCGCGGTGTGGTTGACCGTCAAGCAGAATCCCTGGTGCTGGCCCATTGGCCTGGTCATGGTGGTGCTGTACGCCTGGCTGTTCTATGACTGGCGCCTGTATTCCAACCTGCTCCTGCAACTGCTGTTCGCGGCGCTGCAGCTCTACGGCTGGTGGCAGTGGACCCGTGGCGGTGAACGCCACGATGGACGCAAGGTCACCCGCCTCGGGCACGCAGGCGTTGCCGCCGGCCTTTTATTCGGTGTGCTCGGCGCCTGGCTACTTGGCTATCTGATGGCCACCTACACCGATGCCAGCTCGCCCTGGCTGGATTCGGCCTTGACCGCCTTCAGCCTGGTAGCGCAGTTGTGGATGGCGCAGAAACGCCTGCAGTGTTGGGCGCTTTGGGTACTGGTGGACCTCTGTTATGTGGCCTTCTTCCTGAATAGCGAGCTCTACCTGACCGCAGCCTTGTATGCCGCCTTTACCGCCCTGGCCGTCAGCGGCTGGCTGAGCTGGCGCCGTGACCCGGCCTTGCGATACGCCGCATGAAGGTACTCGTGCTGACAGGGCCGGAGTCCAGCGGCAAAAGCTGGCTGGCGGGCGAAATACAGGCGCGCTTCGGTGGTGTGGTGGTGGGCGAGTATGTGCGCCATTTCATCGATGAGCGGCAGCGCGACACGTGCTACGACGACATAAGCGCCATCGCCCATGGCCAACTGGCCTGGGAGGATGCAGCGCGGGCAAGGCGGCCTGCGTTGCTGATTCTAGACACGCACCTGTTGAGCAACATGCTGTGGAGTCACTGCCTGTTTGGCGACTGCCCGGACTGGCTGGAAAGTGAATTACTCGCCCGCCGATATGATCAGCACCTGCTGCTCGACCCTGCTGGCGTACCCTGGATTGGCGATGGTCAGCGTTGTCAGCCGCAACTGGCTGAGCGCCAGGTCTTTTATCGCGCCTGCCGTGACTGGCTGTTGGCAAACGCCCAACCCTTCAGCGAGCTGTCCGGCAGCTGGAATGAACGGCGTGACGCAGCGCTGCAGAAGGTTGCAACGCTGCTGGGTTCAGTGGATCAACACACTGGTCCAGGCCACTAGCAGACTCAGGCACACCACCAGGGTCAGCGGCGTACGCAATACCGGATACCACTGTGGCGCCAGCCCCACCCGCACAGCATGCAGATCAGCCAGATACAGACCGATGAAGGCAAACAGGAAGATGGGCAGCGACAGACTCATCGGCAGCCCGCCTGCCAGTGCGGCCCAGCCCAGCAACGGGGGAATCACCGAAAGCCCCAGTTGCAGCTTGGCTTGCTCGTCGGCTTCACCGCTGCGCATGGCCAACCCCCAGTGAATGGCGCCCATGAACGCCAGAATCACGGCAGCGTAATCGAGCAAGGCTTCCAGCACGAAAGGACGCCAGCCCACCGGAATGCCCCAGATACCCAGCGCACCACTGACAAACGGTACCAGTCCGGCGTATCCCAGCAATAAAGCCAGTTGCGGCGGTTTCTTGGCATCGAACGGGTGCATGACAGACTCCTTGATGGTGGATGTTGCAAGCACATTAGCAGTGTTGCGCAGGCGTTACAGCCGGGCAGACTCAACGTAAGCCATGCTTGTGCAGCAGACGATACAGCGTAGGCCTGGAGACACCCAGCGTTCGCGCGGCCTGGCTCATGTTGCGATAACGTCCAAGCACATCGCTCAACGCCTGCCGCTCGGCACGCAGGATGTAGTCCTCCAGCGTCAGCGGTGCATCGCCATGGCCTGGCTGCTGTTGATTGCTGTCCGGGTACCAGGGCTTGGCTGCCAGTGCCTCTTGCAGTGCATCCAATAACGGCGAACTGTCGATCGATGCCGGCAGGATGCGGAAAAACCAGGCACCGAGTCGTGCTTCATCTGCCTGATGCAGCCACTTGGCATCCGCCAGCACAACGCAGGCAAGCCCTGTCTGCCGGAGTTGCCTGAGCAGCACCTGACTGGGTTGTCGGTCGAGATACATGACGATCGCGTCACCGGATCGGCTGGCGAGCATGCCAGGTGTGCACCGCTGCAGAATCCACCCTGCGCTGTGCAATGCCGACAATAAGGCGTCGGTTACAGAAAAAGGTTCGAGCACCAGTAATTGCCGGGATACGACGGAAACGACCTGCATACTCCATCCTTGGCGCCATTATTTTGAAATGGTAATAAAAACAATACATTGGCGCTTTAAAGCGTAACGCTAGCAAGAACTTTGACGGCTAATGGATCGTTTCTCTATAAGCCTTGTTCCTGTGGGTTATTGTGCAGCTGTGATGATTGCTACGATGGCACCTTGCCAACAGTCGGCTGTATTGGCATAACGAGCGGACAAATAAGAACGCTACAAGGAAGTTCCCGATGTCTCTGCTGCGCCGCACCCTGAAGCTCGTGATTCTGTTGGCATTGATCGGCCTGGCGGTGGCGCTGTATTACGTGGCCAACCCCAATCTGCCCACCTACCAGCAGCCCGAAGAGCTGCACTATCTGCCGCAATGGAGCGACGAACAGCGCCAGACCTATTACTACACACCGCAAGGCACCACCGTAAAAGGCCTGCGCTACGACTGGTTCAATGCGTTGGAAATGCCATTTGGCACGGATAAATTCGCCCGCCTCGATTATCTGGCCCGCTTCGGTTTTCTTACCGATCCAGCACAGCAGCCAAGCATTCTGAACCCCGGTAATCTGCCGGTTGGTTTTACCCGCCATCAGGACAGCGAGAGCGGCGAACACTTTCTCGATATCAGTTGCGCCGCCTGTCACACCGGCGAGCTTCGCTACAAAGGTCACGCCGTACGTATCGACGGCGGTGCTGCCCTGCATTCGCTGGCATCCACCGTCCCCACTCTGCGCGGCGGCGGCTTCGGCCAGGCGCTGGGCATGAGCATGGCGTTCACTTACTACAACCCGTTGAAGTTCCGGCGTTTCGCTCAGGAAGTGCTGGGCGAGCAGTACCCGCAAGGTCGTGAACAATTGCGCGAAGACTTCAAGAAGGTGCTCGATCGCCTTCTGGCTACAGCGTTCAACGACTGGCATCGCGGTCTTTATCCTACCGAAGAAGGCTTTGGCCGCACGGATGCGTTCGGACGTATCGCCAACACCGTGTTTGGCGATGCCCTGGACGAGGCCAACTATCGGGTTGCCGATGCTCCAGTCAGCTATCCGCACCTCTGGGATATCTGGAAGTTCGACTGGGTGCAATGGAACGGCTCAGCCATGCAGCCTATGGCGCGTAACGTCGGCGAGGCGCTTGGTGTTGGCGCCAGCCTGCATCTGCTCGACGAACAAGGCAAAGGCGTTGTCGAGGCAGACCGCTATGCATCCAGTGTGCGCCTGCATGACCTCTACACGCTCGAGGAAACCCTGAAACGGCTGCAGCCACCGCAGTGGCCGGAAAAACTGTTCGGCAAGGTGGATCTGCCGCTGGCCAGTCGTGGCAAAGCGCTCTTCAGCGAGAATTGCGCATACTGCCATGCGCCCGATCCCAAACCGCGGGATCAGCGTCTGGCGCCGTTGCGTGATCCAGAATGGCGAATGCGTGTGGTACCGACCGACATCGTCGGCACCGACCCGACCACCGCTGACAACATCGCGGATCATCGCTTCGACATCAGTCGCCTGGGATGGACCAAAAACGAGCTGTCGAAACTGGACGTACGGTTATATGGCGCGAGCCTGGACGATGTCGATTTCGAGAGCATCTCCAGTGCCAAAGGGCTGGCCTACATAACAGCCTATGTCGAGAATCGCGCCTATCAGGATGCCGGTATAGGCCCACGTCAGCGCCAGGAAATGGATGGCTACGGGTTGCCAATCGGCGTTCAGGAGAAGCGTGGCTACAAGGCCCGCCCGCTCGATGGAATCTGGGCCACTCCCCCCTTCCTGCATAACGGCTCGGTACCCAACCTGTTCGAGCTGCTCTCCCCTGTCTATGAGCGGCAGACACGGTTCTGGGTTGGCAACTTCGAATATGACCCGATACGCGCAGGCTATCGCAGCGAGGAATTTCCTGGCGGCTTCCTGTTCGATACCCGGGTTACCGGCAACGGCAACGGCGGCCACGAGTTCCGCGACGGCTGTCGCCAGGAAGGCGTGATCGGACGCGCCCTCTCGCCTGAGGAACGCCTGGCGCTAATCGAATACCTCAAGGTGCTTGGCAATCCCGTACTGGAAACCCGGCTCAGCGACATACCGGCGCGCCCCTGGACGCCCGGCCCGAGCTGCGAAGGCTGATGTCAACCGATACCTAGAACAAGGATTGCAATGATGTTGAAACGCTTCTGGCTCTGGCTCGGTCGCCTGCTCGGCAAACTGCTGCTCACCGTCGCACTGCTCGGCCTGGTTGGCTGGGGTCTGGGCGAGGCCTATTACGCCTGGAAATTCTCCGGCCCGGTCTCGACCCAGGAAGAGATCGCCCCGGATGAAGCCGCGTTGAGCCGGCTGATCATCGAGGATGCCGTGCGCATCGTCGAGCAGCACCGTGACAACACCCGCGTGCTGCGCGATGCCCATGCCAAGGCACACGGCTGCGTCAGGGCCGACGTGCAGGTGCTCGATACCCTGGACGAATCGCTGCGCCAGGGCGTGTTCAGCGAGCCTGGGCATACCTGGCAAGCCTGGATGCGCCTGTCCAACGGCAACGCTTATCCGCAGTTCGATCGCGCCCGTGATGCGCGCGGCATGGCCATCAAACTGCTCGACGTACCAGGCGAGAAACTCATGAAGAACCTGGCACATGCCGGCGAGCAGGATTTCGTGATGTTCAACCACCCCGCCTTCTTCGTGCGCGACGCGGCAGAATACCGCAGCAACTTCGCCGCACAGGCCGATGGGCAGAAGGCTCTGGCGTTCTTCCCCAGCTGGGACCCGCGCAGCTGGGAGATCCGTCATCTGTTCATCGCCCTGAAGACCCTGGCGCCTGCGCCGGAAAGCCCGGTGGCGACCACCTACAACTCCATCGCACCATTCAAGCTCGGCGAGCTGAACATCAAGTACCGGGTCATACCGGCTCCGCAGAACTGCCCGCCCTACGAACTGCCGGAGCAGAACACCAATCTGCCCAACTTCCTACGCAATGCGCTTTACCAGCAGCTGTCACTGGACCGCGCGCCCGCATGCTTCGAACTGCAGGTGCAAAAACAGAACGCGCAGTACTACATGCCCATCGAAGATCCGACGGTGGAATGGAGCGAAAAGATATCGCCCTTTGAAAGTGTCGCACGTATTACCGTGCAACCTCAGGACTTCGATAGTCGCGAACAAAACCTCTTCTGCGACAATTTGTCCTTCAATCCCTGGCATGCGTTACCCGAACATCGCCCAATCGGCGGCATCAACCGTTTGCGCAAGTCGGTATACGAAGCTGTGAGCGCCTATCGGCAGCAGCGTAACGCTCCAGCCCCCGCTGCGCCTGGGCTGCGACCGATCGACGCGGAGCCGGGTACGGAACTTTCGCAGTAGAAAGTTGTAATCGGCGAGACGCCAAAAGTTTTTATTGAGGCACTTCGCACAACACTAAAACTTTTTTCAGTGTTGTGTGACTTATGGGTTCACTGCGCTCATCAACAGCAATGTAAGGCCAACGTGCTGGCCGACATTAATTGCTGGGATCCACTCGGAGAAACCGAACCCATGAACACACCGCTGCGTTTCAACGAAGCTCTGCTGATTGCCGATCGCGCCTTCCGCCCGTTCCAGTGTGTAGCCTGGACTCCGCAGGATGGCACCGGCGTCGTCACCATCAGCGTCATCGACCGCACCAACACCCGTCTGCTCGGTCGCCAGCTGTCCAGCGCCACCTATACCGACCCGCAACAACTGGAAGTTGCACTGCAGAACTCCCGTGACGAACTGCGCAGCCAGGGTTTCGACCTGGCACCATGGAGCATGCCGGAGTAAGGCCTTTGCGGGGCGCCTTGTGTGCCCCGTTGCGCTTGGCCCTGGGAAGCCTGCAGACTGCAGCAGTCGCCCATCATTGCGAGCCTAGTGCCATGCTTGAACTGCGCCCCAACTGCGAGAACTGCGACTGCAATCTGCCTGCAGCCAGTTCCGACGCACTGATCTGCTCCTTCGAATGCACCTTTTGCCGCGCCTGCGCAGAGTCGATCCTGGGACTTCGCTGTCCGAACTGCGGCGGCGAACTGGTGAAGCGGCCAATCCGCCCGGCAGAGAAGCTCGAACGCTTTCCAGCTTCCGGCAAACGCGTACATAAAGCCTGAAACGCAAAGGGGCGACCTCTCGGTCGCCCCTTTTAATCTGTGCTGCACCTGTCAGTAATAGGCGTTTTCGCGATTACTGTGGTCGGTCACGTCACGTACGCCCTTGAGTTCGGGAATACGCTCGAGCAGGGTTTTCTCGATGCCTTCCTTGAGCGTGTAGTCAGCCTGACCGCAACCCTGGCAACCACCACCGAACTGCAGTACGGCGATACCTTCGTCGACCACGTCGACCAGGCTCACCTGGCCGCCGTGGCTGGCCAGGCCCGGATTGATCTCGGTCTGCAGGTAGTAATTGATGCGCTCGTTGAGCGGGCTATCCTCGTTGACCATCGGCACCTTGGCGTTCGGCGCCTTGATGGTCAGCTGACCACCCATGCGGTCGGTGGCGTAATCGACCACGGCATCTTCCAGGAACGGCTCACTGATACCATCGATCCAGGCGGTAAAACTGGCCAGGCCAACGGCGGTGTCCTCCGGCTTTTGCTCACCCGGCTTGCAGTAGGCAATGCAGGTTTCCGCATAGGGCGTACCTGGCTGGGTAATGAAAACTCGGATGCCGATACCCGGAGTGTCCTGCTTGCTCAGCAGCTCAGCCAGGTAATCTTCGGCAGCTTGGGTAATGGTGATGGCGCTCATGGCAACTCCTCGCGAACATGGGCGCAGTGTACGCCAGAGCGTCGCCCGGTTAAAGCCCAAGTAAATTAGTAGGAATTGATCGCAGTAATGGCGATACCTTCCTGGGCATTTCCGGAGCGCACACAGGTGCGCGCCGAAAATGCCGCTCAGAGGTTCTCGTAGCGGTTCATGTCCAGCACACCTGCCTCCAGCGGCTGAGTCTCGCGGACGTGTTCGGCCAGGTCATGAAAATAGCGCCAGAACTCGGGGTGACTGCGGCGTACGCCCCAACGCTCGACGATGCGCTCGAAGGATGATGCATCGCTGACAGCCTGCATCTGCTCGACGAAAGCATCCACCTCCCCGGCTTTGACGTTGAACATGAAGTTCGGGTAGCTACTCAGTACTTCCGGGTAGATGGTCAGCGTATCCAGGCGCGGTTGATAGCGCAGTTCTTCTCCCAGCATGAACGCCACGTTGCTGTGCGCGCGGTTGCGCAGCAGGCTGTAGATCTCACGCGAGCCGTCGCTTAGTTCAACCCGCAGCATGGTCGCTTCCGGCAGTTGATCGATCACCCGCAAACCACCAGCGGGGCGACTGGCCAGGCGCGCCAACGACTGTTCGGCATGCTGCAACTCCTTGGGCAAGCCGTCGCGATAACAATGCGCGCCCGTGCAGCGGTTGATCGGGTCAGGGCGGGCATTGAGGGCGGCATAGCGCTGCAGCAGCAGCTCACCGAACTGCTGCTTGGGATCCTTGCCTGTCAGCTCAAGAGCGCTCGGCGAGCGGTGATCGACCGAGGTGTAGTCCAGCAACATCTTCAACTTGCCACTGTTCTGATACCAGTCGTCCAGATAAGCCTCACGCGAGCGCGCCGGCAGCAGACGCAGGAAGTTCACTTCGGCGCCGTTACGGATCAGGTCGAAATACAGGCGCGTCTGCGCCTGGTGCGAGACGTTGCCGAATACGTCGAAGTTGACCACCAGTTGGTAGTAGGTGCGTTCCAGCAGCGGGTAGTCCATCCACCACAGGGTTTGCGGAATCTCGCCGAGCAGGCCTTTGCGCACCGAGGCGCTGTCATGCTGGCGAAAAATCGACAACAACGCGTTGTCATTGCCACTCCAGATATGCGCCCAGTCAGGCGGCGGCGCGTCGGAGTAAGCGCTCTTGCGCAGGTTCTCGTAGTCGTTGCGCTTGTCGCGATAGCTGCGCCACAGGCCCAGCAGATCGCCGATATCATCGAACTGACCGGGCATGGCCAACAGCGGCGTTGCCTCACGCCGGTAATCGGCATCGGTGATGTAGAGGTCATGCTCTGGCGCCTGGAACAACGCCCAGAAGTTATCGCGAATCACGTCAGTGGCAATCTGCCCGCGGCACACCGGACCACGAATGAAGGTGCGTACGAAGTACTCGGCGTTATCCAGCATGAACTGATAGCGCGCACGTGCCGGAATCGCGGCGAAGGTTTCGAACGGGTTGGCACGCCGTTGCGCGCCATAACCCGGCACCGCATCGAGCGCCCAGTCTTCAGCGAAGAACAGCGCCTTCACCCGCGCCAGCTTGGCGTCGCTCAGCGGATAGGTGATATGCGTCTTGTGCACGATCACGCCCTGGATCGGCCGCAGGCGGTAATAGAACGCGGTGCCCGGATCATCGTTGGGGCGACGGGTCGCGATGGGGTCGATGGGTTCACCGCTGGGCGTGCGCGAGCGCACCATTTGAAAGAAGTGCCCAGGCTCGCCCCCCTCGAAGTGCAGGTGCGCCAGGAACAGATGCTCGTACAGCCAGCGCGATACCAGATCCTGTCGCGCACCGGGAGCGTTTAGGAAACGTTCCCACTGCTCAACTTGGCGCAATTCGACCGCGCTGGGCTTGAGCGTCTGCTCGGCGACCGGCGCTCCCTGCGCCAGCCACTGTTCCAGGGTGGCGTACTCTTCATCATTCAATCCGGTTACCGCGAACGGCATACCGCCATGGGGATTCTTCTGCGCATAGGCGGCGAACTCGCCCGGTAATGGGCAACTGTTGCTGCGGGTGATGGCGATATCGAGGTTGTCAGGCAGCTTGGCATTAGGCTCCAGGGGCTGACTACGCCCCAACTCCAGCATACGTTTGATCAGCGCAGCCTGGCCGTTGTCGCCATCGAGCACCGAATGGAAGTCGCGCTTGCGCCAGGCTGCCTCCCCCTGCGCATCCAGGTACAGGCGTGTGGTCGCCTGGGCCTGAGTACGCGTACCGTCGTACACCGGTTGCTGGCTGGCACCGCGTAATATGCCCTCGCCGCTGCCGAGATTGAGCTGGCAAGGTGCGTCATAGCAGGTATGACAGGCCACGCACTTGTGGGTGAGGATTGGTTGAACGTCCTCGACATAGGAAATCGCCTGCGCGCGGGCCAGGCCGGCTGCGAGAGACAGAATGAGCAGAGCAGCTGGCTTGAGCATGGCCACATCCTTGAGTGAAGTCTGGCGATTCTATCGGGACGATGGTCACAGCAACATGAATGAAATTCATGGAAAAGCCGGACATGCTCCAGAACCCTGCAGCTTTGCTATCATCGCGCACCTTTGTTTCCGCCTTGCTCAGGTAGT
>CAZIZA010000113.1:0-11038 GCA_964543555.1 uncultured Pseudomonas sp. | reverse complement strand
GTTCAACGCGGTGGAAGGCAACACCACGTTCTATGCCAGGCCCAGCGAGGAAACAGTCACGCGCTGGGCATCAGCAATGCCGACACACTTTCGCTTCTGCGCCAAGTTGCCGCGCGACATTAGTCATAGCGAGGATCTCTGCCTGCAACTGGATGGGGTCATGCAGTTTCGCCAGTTGCTGGCGCCGCTGGGCGAACGGGTAGCGCCTTACTGGCTGCAGCTGCCGGCCAGCTTCGGACCGTCGCGGTTGGCGGAGCTGTCGGCGTTCATCGAGCATTGGGGTGACTGGCCGCTGGCCATTGAAGTACGTCACCCTGAGTTCTTCGCCAAAGCCGACGCCGAGCGCATGCTCAACCGTCTGTTGCATGAGCGAGGCATCGAACGCATCTGTCTGGACTCACGCGCACTGTTCAGTTGCCATTCGCAGGCGCCGGCCGTTTTGCATGCGCAGGCCAAGAAGCCGCGTCTGCCGACGCGGCCGGCCGCGTTCAGCCAATGCCCGCAGTTGCGTTTCATTGGTCATCCCGAGTTGCTGGCCAACGACCCCTTCATGCTGCCCTGGTTGGACAAGGTCGCCGCCTGGATCGAGCAGGGGCTGCGGCCTTATGTCTTCGCTCATACCTCGGACAACCGCCTGGCACCGGAGCTGGCCCGGCGTTTTCATGAGCAGCTGATGCAGCGCCTGCCTGGCTTGCCCGAACTGCCGGTTTTGCAGACGGAGCCGGAACTGGAGCAGCTTGGCTTACTCTGATGGAGCATGGATATGCTGATACGAATAATCGGCCGTTTGCTCTTTCTCTCCGTGCTACTGGGCTCGGCGTTGCTGGTCGCGCTGTGGCGTGGTTGGCTGGATGTGGCGCCGCGTTTCAACCCCTGGGCGCCGCTGGACGTGCGAGAAACGCCGAACCTGCTGACCCCCTTCAAACTCTGGCGCCTGAGTGAGGATCGCGAGCTATGCGACCTGGCCCTGGCGACTTCTGAGCTGCGTTTTACCCGTCTGCCCGACAGCACGCCGCATCCTGGCTGCCCGATTGAAAATGCCGTGCGTATTCAAGGGTCCAGCGTTGGTCTGAGCAGCAGTTTCATGGCTACCTGCCCGCTGGCGGTCAGTTTTGCCCTGTTCGAGCGGCATGGGCTGCAGCCGGCTGCGCAGGCGGTGTTCGGTCAGCCGGTTACGCGCATCGAGCATGTCGGCAGCTTCGCCTGTCGCCGCATTGCCGGTAGCCAACGGCCCAGCCAGCATTCCTATGCCAACGCGCTGGATATGGTTGGCTTCCGTCTGCGCGACGGCCAGTACATCAGTGTGCTGCGCGACTGGCCGGGGCAGGGCGACAAGGCGCGCTTTCTGCGTCTGGTGCAGGAAGCGGCCTGCGACAGCTTCAACGTCACCCTCGGCCCTGAATACAACGCTGCGCACCGTGACCACTTTCACGTGGATATGGGCGTGTGGCGGATGTGCCGCTGAGGTGCTTGTGAGTCGTAGGGCGTCGCCCTACGTCTGTCGGTGGACGGCTTTACCTAGGGTGCGCACGACGCACCCATGCCTGCATGTCGACGCGGCGCGACTAGCGCTTGGCCAGCAGCAGATCGGCGGCCTGGCCGTTGCGCCCATCGGCAAACTCGAAGCGACCCAGTTGGGCGATCCGGTCGTAAGCGCCGAGGGCGATGCTGAGGTCGCGGACGCGCAGGTCGATGGCGGCGACACCGGCTTCGCCCAGCGTCTGCAACTGCTGGCGGCCCTGAGTATCGAAACGTAGCAGGCGCAGGGTGTCGAATACTGCATCGGCAGCGTCGATGCGACCGTCGCCGTTATCGTCGAAGCGCGCCAGTTCGGCGAAGCCGTTGGCGGCGCCATGCTGGTCGCCGAACAGTTCGCGGCCGTCGTCGATACGCCCATTGCCGTTGCGATCCAGTGCCAGGAGTGCGTCGTCGCCAGTGGGTACGCTGATCGAGTCCATGCGTCCATCGGCATCCAGATCGAAGCGCACCGGCCGGCTCAGGCCGCTGGTGGTAAAGCCGTTGCTGGCCAGATCCAGCACCAGTGGATCGACCTGTTGCGGCGCCTGCTCGGCGTTGACGCTCAGCACCAGGCCGCGTTGATCGATCAGCGCCTGGCTGACCACCGCGGCGCTGCTTGATACGGCAGGGGGAGCGGTGGTTTCCCGCAGTTCACGGGCAATCTCACCGGGTTGCTGTTCGTCTTCGATACCCAGGGTGCGGCGCAGGATCTGATAATTGATCGATTCATTCGCCGCATTTTCGAGTTCTCCGTCCAGTGGGCGAGAGCTGGCAGGGCTGCTGCTTGGGCGTGGAGCGGAAAGAGCGTCGAACATGTGCACACTCGATGCGGCTGTTGGCGGCCGGGTCTGGCAGAATGCCGCTCTTTGCATATCGGCCGCGTTGCCGATGCGTTGAGTGATTTTTGAGCAGATCGAGCCCATGACCGACGAACGGCATAACGCCAGTATCCGCATTCAAGCCCTGCATCCTCGCCACGCCGAAACGGCAGCTCTGTGGGCGTCACGTCTGGGCCTGCCGCAGGTGGGCGACACCGAGTTCGCCCTGCAATTGGGTGACGATGGGCTGCAACTGGTCGAGTTGGGGGACAAGGCACCCGGCCCGGTGCGGGTGGACTTCGTCGAGGGTGCTGCAGCGCATCGGCGTCAGTTCGGTGGCGGCAGCGGGCAGATGATCGCCAAGGCCGTGGGGGTGCAGTCGGGCATTCGTCCACGCATTCTCGATGCCACGGCCGGGCTGGGGCGCGATGCCTTCGTGCTGGCCAGTCTGGGTTGCGAGATGACCCTGATCGAGCGTCAGCCGCTGGTGGCAGCGTTGCTGGAGGACGGCTTGCAACGCGCGTTGCGGGATGTCGATGTGGCGCCCATCGCTGCGCGCATGCACCTTCTCAACGGCAATGCCATCGAGCTCATGCGCGCCTGGCAGGGCGAGGCACCGCAGGTGATCTACCTCGATCCGATGTTTCCACACCGCGACAAGAGCGCGCTGGTGAAGAAGGAGATGCGCCTGTTTCGGCCCTTTGTCGGTGACGATCTGGATGCTCCGGCGCTGCTCGAGGCCGCATTGGCCCTGGCCACTCATCGCGTGGTGGTCAAGCGTCCGCGCAAGGCACCGGCTATCGAAGGGATCAGGCCAGGTTATGTGCTGGAGGGTAAATCCAGCCGTTATGACATCTATCCGAAGAAGAAACTGGAGCCTGGGGGATAAGGCGCGCCGCAGGCGCTCAGGGCCGGTAGGCACGGAGGAACAGCTGCACCGATTCCTGCACGTGACGTTCGGCCGCCGCGCCCTCCAGCGGTTCAGCGCAGCCGATCAGCAGGCGGAAATGTGCGCCGCCCTTGAGCAGGCTGAAGAAGTGGTCAGCAGCCAGATGCGGGTCATCCAGCCTCAGCAGGCCGCGTTTGGCGGCCTTGTGCAGGAGCACTTCCATTTCTTCCTGAATCCTTTTGGGGCCGGCCTCGTAGAACATCTGCGAGAGCTTCGAGCCCTGGCTGGCCAGGCTCATCATCATTCGGTGCATTTCCACCGATTCACGGCTGTTGACCAGCGTCAGAAAGCCACGGGCAATTTCCACAAGCTGGCTTTCCAAAGGCACGTCATCCGGTAGTTCGAACAGCAGTTCCGGCAGCTGTTCTTCACACTTAGCTTCGATTGCCGCGGAGAACAGGGTCTCCTTGTCGGTGAAATGGTTGTACACCGTGAGTTTGGAGACGCCGGCCTCGGCCGCGATGGCGTCCATGCTGCTGCCATCGTAACCATTGCGCAGGAACAGGCCCTTGGCCGCATCAAGGATGGCACGGCGTTTGGAAAGATCCTTCGGTCGGCCGGGGCCGGAAGGTTGTAACAACTTGTCAGTCATTGGTGGATTTTAATACTGGACTGGCGGGTTTGCTATTTTTACTATACCCGCCAGTACAAATATTCCAAAGGGCAATTCCCGAGGCGTCGCCGCGTCAGCGTCGAGTGCTTTAGGGGCCAGCCCCAAACCTTCTCCGAAAGGTGTTCGTCATGTCCCGCCATGCTCTGCCGCTCGTTGCGTCCCTGAGTTTCGTTTTTCTATTGTCTGCCTGCGGTAATGCTGAGCAGGCCGAGCAGGCGATACGCCCGGCCATGGTGGTACAACCGCAGCCGTCCGCAGCATCGGTCGATAGCTATCCGGGCGAGGTGCGTGCGCGTTATGAGCCGGATCTGGCCTTTCGCATCGCCGGTAAGGTGAGCAAGCGCATGGTGGATATCGGTGACCGGGTGAAGAAGAACCAGGCGCTGGCCGAGCTTGACCCGCAGGACGTGCGCCTGCAGTTGGAGGCTACGCGTGCGCAGTTGGCTGCCGCTGAGGCCAATCTGCAAACCGTGCGCGCCGAGCGCGAGCGCTACAAGGCGCTGCTCGGGCGTAACCTGGTCAGCCGCTCGCAGTTTGATAACGTCGAGAATCAGTACCGTGCCGGCGAGGCGCGTTTGAAACAGGTCAAGGCCGAGTACGATGTGGCGCGCAATCAGACCGACTATGCCGTGTTGCGTGCTTCGCAGGATGGGGTGATTGCCCGTCGAATGGTCGAGGTCGGGCAGGTGGTGGCGGCTGGTCAGACGGTCTTCACTCTGGCGGCCGATGGTGAGCGCGAAGTGTCGATCAGCCTGCCTGAACAGAGCTTCGGCCGTTTCGTGATCGGTCAGGCGGTCGAGGTCGAGCTGTGGTCGCAACCGGATCAGCGTTTCCCCGGGCGTATTCGTGAGATGGCGCCAGCGGCGGATCCGCAATCGCGTACCTTCGCCGCGCGTGTTGCGTTCACCGAGGGTAAGGTACCGGCTGAGCTGGGGCAGAGCGCGCGCGTGTTCATTGCCAGTAACGGTGAAATACCGCTGTCGGTGCCACTGTCGGCGTTGAGCGCCGAGCAGGGGCAACCTTTCGTCTGGGTCGTGGACCCTGCCACCCAGACTGTGCAGCGCCGATTGGTCCGGGTCGGTGCTTACGGTGACGACCGCGTACCGGTACTGGAAGGGCTTTCCGTATCGGACTGGGTGGTGGCCGCTGGCGTTCAAATCCTGCGTGAAGGGCTGAAGGTTCGCCCGGTGGACCGCGATAATCGCAACGTCGAACTGGCTGCCAAGGAGTAAGCCTGCATGAGCTTCAACCTGTCTGCCTGGGCGCTGCGTCATCGCCAGATCGTGCTCTACATCATGCTGCTCTTTGCCGTGGTCGGCGCGTTGTCCTATAGCAAGCTGGGCCAGAGTGAAGACCCACCCTTCACCTTCAAGGCCATGGTGATTCGTACCAACTGGCCGGGCGCCAGTGCTGAAGAAGTATCGCGGCAGGTCACCGAGCGCATCGAGAAGAAGTTGATGGAGACCGGTGAGTACGATCGGATCACCAGCTTCTCGCGGCCGGGCGAGTCGCAGGTCACCTTCATGGCACGCGACTCCATGCGCAGCGCCGAAATTCCCGAGCTGTGGTACCAGGTGCGCAAGAAGATCAGCGACATCCGCCACACCCTGCCGCCCGGTATTCAGGGGCCGTTCTTCAACGATGAGTTCGGCACTACTTTCGGCAATATCTATGCATTGACGGGGAGTGGATTCGACTACGCCGTGCTCAAGGACTATGCCGACCGTCTGCAGTTGCAACTGCAGCGGGTCAAGGATGTGGGCAAGGTCGAGTTGGTGGGATTGCAGGACGAAAAGATCTGGATCGAGCTGTCCAACACCAAGCTGGCGACGTTGGGGCTGCCGTTGGCGGCGGTGCAGCAGGCGCTGGAGGCACAGAACGCGGTAGCCGCTGCCGGCTTCTTCGAGACGCCCAGTGAACGCATCCAGTTGCGCGTGACCGGGCGCTTCGAATCGGTGCAGGAGATTCGCGATTTTCCCATCCGCGTCGGTGACCGCACTTTCCGAATCGCCGATGTGGCTGAGGTCAAGCGCGGCTTCAACGATCCACCCGCGCCGCGCATGCGTTTCATGGGCGAAGATGCCATCGGCATTGCCGTGGCGATGAAGGGCGGCGGCGATATTCTGGTCCTGGGCAAGGCGCTGGAAGGCGAGTTCGCCCGCCTGCAGCAGACCCTGCCGCTGGGTATGGAGCTGCGCAAGGTATCCGACCAGCCGGCAGCGGTGAAGGCTGGCGTGGGTGAGTTCGTCAAGGTGCTGGTGGAGGCGTTGGTGATCGTGCTCGCGGTCAGCTTCTTCTCACTGGGCGTGCGCACCGGATTGGTGGTGGCGCTGGTAATTCCGCTGGTACTGGCGATGACGTTCGCTGCCATGTACTACCTGGGGATAGGCCTGCACAAGATTTCTCTTGGTGCGCTGGTGCTCGGCCTTGGCCTGCTGGTGGACGATGCGATCATCGCGGTGGAGATGATGGCAATCAAGATGGAGCAGGGCTATGACCGCTTCAAAGCGGCCAGCTTCGCCTGGACCAGCACCGCGTTCCCCATGCTCACCGGTACGCTGATCACCGCTGCAGGATTTCTGCCCATCGCCACGGCGCAGTCCGGTACGGGTGAGTACACCCGCTCGATCTTCCAGGTGGTGGCCATCTCGCTGATCGCCTCGTGGGTCGCTGCCGTGATGTTCGTGCCCTACCTGGGCGACAAGTTGCTGCCGGATCTGGCCAAGCTGCATGCCGCCAAACATGGCAACGGCGCAGGTCATGATCCTTATGCGACGCCGTTTTACCGCCGTGTGCGTGCCACGGTGCAGTGGTGCGTGCGACGTCGTGGAGTGGTCATTGCGCTGACCATCGGCCTGTTCGTCGGCTCGGTGTTGCTGTTCCGCTTCGTGCCACAGCAGTTTTTCCCGGCTTCCGGGCGCCTGGAACTGATGGTCGATATCAAACTGGAAGAGGGGGCCTCGCTGAGTGCCACCGAGGCCGAAGTTCACCGCCTGGAGAAACTGCTCAAGGAGCAGACGGGTATCGATAATTACGTGGCCTATGTCGGCAGCGGATCACCGCGTTTCTATCTGCCGCTGGATCAGCAATTGCCGGCGACCAGCTTCGCCCAGTTCGTGGTGCTGGCGTCGAGCATCGAAGAACGTGAGCGTCTGCGTACCTGGCTGATCCAGACCATGAACGATGAGTTCCCAGCCTTGCGCAGCCGCGTGAGCCGGTTGGAGAACGGGCCTCCCGTGGGCTACCCGATTCAGTTCCGTGTCAGTGGCGAGCATATCGACGAAGTGCGGATGCTGGCCCGTCAGGTGGCGGACAAAGTGCGCGAGAACCCGCATGTGGTGAACGTGCACCTGGACTGGGAAGAGCCGAGCAAGGTGGTGATCCTCAATATCGATCAGGATCGCGCCCGCGCACTGGGCGTCAACACCGCCGAGCTGTCGCGCTTTCTGCAGGGTTCGCTGTCCGGCACCCGTGTCAGCCAGTACCGCGAAGGCAACGAGCTGATCGAGATTCTCCAGCGTGGTACGCCGCAGGAGCGCAAGGCGCTGAGCCTCCTGCCGAGCCTGGCGGTACCGACTGACAGCGGCCGCAGTGTGGCATTGTCGCAGGTGGCGACCCTGGAGTACGGCTTTGAAGAAGGCATCATCTGGCACCGTAACCGTTTGCCCAACGTTACCGTGCGGGCCGATGTGTATGGCAGTCAGCAGCCGGCCAGCCTGACCAAGCAGATTCTGCCTACCCTGGAGCCTATTCGTGCCGAGCTGCCGGATGGTTATCTGCTGGAAGTGGGCGGCACAGTGGAGGACTCGCAACGTGGACAGAAATCGGTCAACGCCGGAATCCCGCTGTTCATCGTGGTGGTGCTGACGCTGTTGATGCTGCAACTGAAGAGCTTTTCGCGCTCGGCCATGGTGTTTCTCACCGCTCCACTTGGGCTGATCGGTGTGACCCTGTTCCTGCTGATTTTCCGCCAGCCGTTCGGCTTCGTCGCCATGCTGGGCACCATCGCTCTGGCCGGGATGATCATGCGCAACTCGGTGATTCTGGTCGATCAGATCGAACAGGACATCAGTCACGGGCTGGATCGCTGGCACGCCATCATCGAAGCCACGGTGCGCCGTTTCCGCCCGATCGTGCTTACCGCTCTGGCGGCGGTGCTGGCCATGATTCCGCTGTCGCGCAGCGTGTTCTTCGGACCAATGGCGGTGGCCATCATGGGGGGGCTGGTGGTCGCTACGGCGCTGACCCTGCTGTTCCTGCCGGCACTCTATGCGGCGTGGTTCCGGGTCAAGGAGAGCGAGGCGCAGTAAGTTGTGGGAGGCACTTTAGCGGCGAGCGTTTAATGCTGTCGCGGCTTTCAAGCTGTTCCCCGCAAAATGGCGGATAGCAATAAGAACGGGAGCCATTGGCTCCCGTTTTTATGTAGCGGGTAAGCTTTATTCGTCCATCTGCGATTGCAGGTAGTTCTGCAGGCCGACGGCCTCGATCAGGCTGAGCTGGGTTTCCAGCCAGTCGATATGCTCCTCTTCGGAGCAGAGGATTTCTTCGAGCAGTTCGCGGCTGGCGTAATCACCGATGCTCTCGCAATAGGCGATGGCGGCCTTCAGATCCGCATGAGCCTTGTGCTCGATCTTCAGATCGCACTCGAGCATTTCCTTGGTGTTTTCACCGATCAGAATCTTGCCCAGATCCTGCAGGTTGGGGATGCCTTCGAGGAACAGGATGCGCTTGATCAGCTTGTCGGCATGCTTCATCTCGTCGATGGACTCATGGTACTCATGCTCGCCGAGCTTTTTCAGGCCCCAGTCTTCATACATACGTGCATGCAGGAAGTACTGGTTGATGGCGACCAGTTCGTTACCAAGAATCTTGTTCAGATGTTGAATGACCTTCTTGTCGCCTTTCATGTTCGCTCCTGCTGTTTCAATGACGGTGATGACCTTGAATTTTCGGCCTGGTTTCTCTTTGTGTCAAACCTAAGTAGTTGAAACATAAGCGAAAATTAAACTGAATAAGAATGTTTTTATTCTGCATCTTGGCGCCAAGTTATTGAATTGACGCAATAAAAGTTGAGTGAAGTTGCACAGGCTGCAGTGCGTGAAAAATGGCGCCGCTATTTTATTTTCCGACGAATATAAAAAAGCCCCGCAACGCGGGGCATGGGCACGCACAAGATCAGGCGGCATGAGCCGAATGCGGGTCACGGCTGTTCAGATAATCCTGCAAGCGGGCTTGCTGTGCAGGTGTCATGAACAGCCCCAGTTTGCTACGCCGCCAGAGAATGTCGGCGCTGCTGCGGGCCCATTCTTCACGGCGCAAATATTCCACTTCACGGGTGTAGAGACCAGCGCCGAGGTGCTCGCCGAGGTCAGTCAGATTATGTACACCGTCGAGCAGGCGCCAGGTGCGGCTGCCGTAGCTGCTGGCCCAGCGCTTGGCCAGGCTGCTCGGTAGCCAGCCATAACGTTCGCACAGCGCCTCGGCCAGCGCGCTCTGCTCTTGCATGTGTTCACCGCCCGGCAACGGCGCATCGGCCGTCCAGCTTGGGCCGAGGTTGTTGAAGTAGGGGGCGAGTTGCTGCATGGCCGACTCGGCCAGTTTACGGTAGGTGGTCAGCTTGCCGCCGAACACCGACAGAAGGGGAGCTTCACCCGGCGTGCCGGAGAGTGAGAGGGTGTAGTCGCGGGTGATGGCCGAAGGCTCATCGGATTCGTCATCGCACAGTGGACGTACGCCTGCGAAGCTGTACAGCACATCATCGCGACCGAGAGGTTGCTTGAAGTGATCATTGACCACCTTGAGCAGATAGTCGGTTTCTTCGACGGTGATCGTCACCTTGGCCGGGTCGCCCTGGTATTCGCGGTCAGTGGTGCCGATCAGGGTGAAGCGTTCCAGATAAGGGATGGCGAAGACGATACGCCGGTCTTCGTTCTGCAGGATGTAGGCCTGGTCGCCTTCATATAACCGCGGCACGACGATGTGGCTACCCTGGATCAGGCGGATGCCATAGGGCGACTCCTGTTTAAGGTCTTCACGGATGAAGCGCGCGACCCAGGGCCCCGCAGCGTTGACCAGGGCGCGTGCGCGGATGGACAGCAGGCTGCCGTCGCTGCGCTCAAGGTGGATGTGCCATAGCCCCTTGCTGCGCCGCGCGCTGACGCAGCGCGTGCGTGGGTGGATATGCGCGCCGTTTTCCCGCGCGGCCATGGCGTTGAGCACCACCAGACGGGCGTCGTCCACCCAGCAGTCGGAATATTCGAAGCCACGGCTGATTTCTGCTTTCAGCGGGCTGCCAGCGCCGAAGCGCAGGCCGCGCGAAGCCGGCAGGCGTTCGCGCCTGCCCAGGTGGTCATACAGGAACAGGCCGGCACGGATCATCCAGGCCGGGCGCAGGTGCGGACGATGCGGCAGGATGAAACGCATGGGCTTGACGATGTGCGGTGCCTTGGCCAGCAGCACTTCGCGTTCGGCCAGCGCCTCGCGCACCAGGCGGAATTCGTGATGCTCCAGATAGCGCAGGCCGCCATGGATCAGCTTGCTGCTGGCCGAGGAGGTATGGCTGGCCAGGTCGTCCTTTTCGCAAAGGAACACCGACAGGCCGCGACCGGCTGCATCGGCGGCTATGCCCACACCATTGATACCACCGCCAATCACGGCGAGGTCATAGACTTCTGCAACGGGGCTGGTGAATGGATCGTGGGGCATAGGGCACGCTCGGCTATTGGATTCGAATGTGTTTATGTTCACTTTCGAAAATATGCTAGTCGAAGATGCGCAGCTTCGCTACCCCGGCACGCGATTGCGCGCCGAGCGGTCGTCGAGGGATGTTGGGCGTCGCTCAGGCCGAGCGGGATCAGACCAGATCGAGCTGAACCTTGTTGGCACGCAGCAAGCGTTGTACTGCGCTGGGCGGCTGGCTATCGGTGAAAACGCGGTCGACCAGTGCGATAGAACCTAGGCGCACCACGGCGTTACGGCCGAATTTGCTGGAGTCGGCGGCGAGGAAAACCTGTCGGGCGTTGTCGATGATCGCTTGGGAAACCCGTACTTCCTGATAGTCGAAATCAAGCAGGCTGCCATCGTCATCGATACCGCTGATGCCGACGATGGCGTAGTCGACCTTGAACTGCTGGATGAAAT
>CAZIZA010000112.1:0-11213 GCA_964543555.1 uncultured Pseudomonas sp. | reverse complement strand
AGGACGGTGACAAGGTACTGATCGACATCCCCAACCGCAGCATCAACCTGCTGGTCAGCGATGAAGAGCTGGCCGCACGCCGCGCCGAACAGGACAAGAAGGGCTGGAAGCCGGTCGCACCGCGCACCCGCAAGGTGACCACAGCGCTCAAGGCCTACGCCCTGCTCGCCACCAGTGCCGATAAGGGCGCAGTGCGCAACAAGGCGATGCTCGACGGCTGATTCGCCAGCGTTGCTACAGCGAAAAGCCCGGCCTGGTTTGCCGGGCTTTTTTATTGTCGGAAGATTTTGCATCTGAAGCTGATCACCAGCAGGCTGGCGCCTACATCCATGCTCAGGAGCCCATCATGCGTATCGGTCTGATCGCCGACACCCACAACCTGCTGCGCCCCGAAGCCCTGGCAGCGCTGCAAGGCGTCGATCACCTGATTCATGCTGGCGATATCGGCGGGCCGCACATTCTGACCGCACTGGAACGCATCGCGCCGCTGTCGGTAGTGCGCGGCAATAATGACCTGGAGGCTTGGGCCGATGCCATTCCCGAGCATCTGACGCTGACGTTTGGCGGCCTCACGCTGCATGTGCTGCACGATCTCAAGCAGCTTGATATCGACCCGGCAGCTCAGGGCATCAACGTGGTGATCGCCGGCCATTCGCACAAGCCGCTGCATGAGCTGCGCGACGGCGTGCTTTACCTCAACCCTGGCAGCGCCGGGCCGCGACGCTTCAAGCTGCCCATTGGCATAGGCATTCTGCATATCGAAGATGATCGGGCACGAGCCGAGCTGATCACGCTGAAGGTCTGAACCTAGTAGGGGGGACGACGCTTCCCCCGTCCACCGCCCTGCCCTCCATGGCAGACAAAAACGGCGTTGCCCACCCTACGCACTCATACCTTTCAGGAGCGGCTTCAGCAGCGCTGCTTTGCGCCCGACCACGCCTGCGCTACTGCGCTCGACCCCGCCGGGAACCCATGCGAGTCGCTCGCTGCCCTATAACCCGACCACCTGCCTTGAAAAATGCCATCGCCGCGTCCATCTAGGCAGGGACTGCTTTTCACGCCTGATGGAGAACACCATGACCCTCGACGAACTGAACACCCTGCCCGGCGTCACCGCCAAGCCCGACCTCGCCACCGCCGACTTCGTCTACAACCACACCATGATCCGTGTGAAGGATCTCGAAAAGTCGCTGGATTTCTACACCCGTGTGCTGGGCTTCACCCTGCTGGAGAAGAAGGACTTCCCCGACGCCGAATTCAGCCTGTACTTCCTCGCGCTGATCAATGACAAGTCGCAGATTCCGACCGATCCGGCGGCCCGCCATCAGTGGCGCAAATCCATCCCCGGCGTGCTGGAGCTGACCTACAACTACGGCACCGAGAAGGACCCGGAGTTTGCCTACCACAGCGGCAACAGCGACCCACGTGGCTTCGGTCACCTGTGCGTATCGGTGCCTGACATCAAGGCGGCCTGCCAGCGCTTCGAAGACCTCGGCGTCGCTTTCCAGAAACGCCTGACCGACGGCCGCATGCGCGACATCGCCTTCATCAAGGACCCGGACGGCTACTGGGTGGAGATCATCCAGTTCACTGAAGTGAGCTAAAGGCACTCACGGGCGTCGAATGTCCAACGCCTGAGCAGCTCATGAGAGGAATATCGTGCCGCCTGAATCGCCATAGGCAGCACGATACATGAGCTTTCTGCCAGACGCAGAATCAGCGCAAGTCGATGGTCAGCTGTGGTGTGCCGAAAGCGGCCAGCGTGCCATTCGATGCCTGCAAGTAAGCCCCCCAGAAGTCTTCGAGGCGCTGCAGCGTACTGCCCGAGCGATAGGCGCCCTTGGCATCAGCGGCAATCAGCCCGGCGCCGTGTACGTAAACACGGGCGCCAGCAAAATCAGCCAGCAGGTTCTTTTGCCGTACCTTGGTCAGCTCGTTATCGGTGTCGATTTCACGCACCCGATTGCTCTGGTAAAAACTGCTGAATTCACTGTTTTCCAGCATGTCAGAGACCAGCAGCACGACGCGTTCGCGCATCGGGCGCTCGGCAAAATCTCCGGTGATCTGGCGCAGGCTGCCGAAAATCTCGCTGCGGGCAATGTCTACGCCAGGCTTGCCGAAAGCTGCGACGAAACGCTGTCCAAAGGTCTTTTGAAAGAACGCGGCTTGTTGCTGCAGGCAGCTATCGAGCTGTTTCAGGCTTTTGCTACCAATACTGTTGCGCACCTTGCCTTGCAGCGGACTGTCCAGCTTGCCTGCGAACAGCAGCTTCATGTAGTGATCCTGCAGGAACGCGGAAAACTGGTAGAGCCTGACACTGTCGCCAGGGCGCACATAGCGCAGGGCGCTGTCCCAGGCTGCTCGCTGCAGTGGCTGCGACATCGGCACGGTTTCATCGATGATCACCACCAGCTCACGCCCTGAGGGCGCTGGCTGGTGTTGGGTCAACTGTGCATACGGGTAGCAGGCCGGAACGTCGTTGCGTTCTTCGGCCTGCACCAGCGGCAACATCAACATGCCTACCAAAGGCAAGCCAAGCAGGATCCTTCGCATCACACGCCAGCCTTGGCGCGCTTGATCGCCACCTGAACCTTCTGCTTGCTCAGCAAGACCCTATGGTCCACCCCAAGCTCGCTTGCGATGCTGTTGAGTTCAGCTTCGGAGTACAGGGTCAGGTCACCCAGGCCAGCAATCAGATTGGCTTGCAAATCAGCCTCTTCAGGCTCGGCCGATACCTCGACAACTGGCGCGATCTGGGCTGCAGCCACTTCGGGCGCGGGTTGCGCAACCGTTGCGGGTGCGACGGCTGCAGTCGGCGACAGAGGCTGCCCGGCACCGGCCAGAATAGCCTCGCGTTCACGCTGCAACGCCACTTCGCGACGTAGCTTGTCCAGTTCAGCCTGCTCGACACGCTGACTTTCCTGCAGACGCTTGCTCTCATTCTCAGCCTGGCTACGCGCCTTGGCCTGCTCGGCCTCACGTACGTAGAGGGCGAAGCTGCGGCGGTTGCCACGATCGGTACTGGCGCCCAGCGCGTGACGATGTTCGATCCGCTCCTGCAGGCCGCTCAACTGCGCCTCGGCGTCGCGGGCCACCTGCTCACGCTTGAGTTCGTGATACGCGGCAAACTCGCCGGCACTGCTGAAACCGCTGATATAGCCCGCTGCTTCCTTCGACTGAGTACCGGCAAAGGAACGGAAGACACCGATCAACACACCAATGATCTGCACGCCGACGAAAATCACCGAGAGGATGATAAAGGTCAGTTTGTAGGCAAAGATACGGTCGCCGGCCACTTCACTGGCGGCACGCTCATCGGCCTGCTGGCCATCGGCGACGGCTTCCCCTGGCAACTCGAACGGAGAGTTGCCAGCGGCGTTGAATGGCGAGGCACTGTCCTGGCTGAACGGCGAGGCATTGACCTGCTGAGTCTCCATTTCATTGATCGTCGAGGAGCGAATCAGGTACGCACCCACGGCGAAAATGGTGATCAGGCTGATGGCGATGATGGTCTTCCACCAGGTCGGAGTGACCATGGCGTTGTGCTGTACGCGGTTGACGATATGCAGGTATTTAGGCTGACCATCGTCGAGGTAGGTGGCATCGAGATCGATGCGGCTGTCGGACTGCAGCTTCTGCGCCTCGTTATCGCGCTTGGCCTGCATGTGCCACAGACGCGCCTTGCTGACCAGACCGTTCTTGTGAATTTCGGCGCCCATCAAATGCGTCGCCGGAACCAGAATGGTGCCGATCAGCAGCGAAATGACGATGGCCGAAAACTCTGCCTGGTTGGCGGAAATATTGGTGGCGATAAAGGGCGACAACACCAGGGCGAAGATGAAAGCCTCCAGAATCACCAGGAAGATACTGGCGATCCACAGCACCATGCCCGTGGGTTTTCGACCGCGTTCCTCGACCTTGTTCAGGTAGTTGGCGCACTTGTCATAGAAGGCGGCGTCCTTGTTCACCCGCTCGTAGAAGCGGAAGTATTTGGCGCACAGCTCACGCTCGGTCTTGTACCAGGTGGTAGTGCTGCCTTCTTCACGATCTTCGACCTGAGCACGTCGCGAAGCGCGGGCGACGAAGCCGATCACCGGGAAAGCGCAGGCCACGTTGAGCAGGAAATACTTGACCTCGTTCCACCAGCGCATGATCACGATGACCAGGACCATCAAGCCCAGCAAAGGCCAGACGATGTAGCGATAGGCCGACAAGGCTGCCGATAACGTTTCGAAGAGTTCCATCCAGTCTATTCCCCGGTTCAACCACGCACAGGCGTGTAAGTAGCGGCGAAATCTTCACCGCCATTTTCGTAATACAGTTTGCCGTCGACACTCTTGTCGCCAGCCTTGCGCAGCACCACGTCGACACAGGACATTGGCGTCTGCTTGCCTGGCTCGATGAAGACGCGATAGAGAATGGCGTCCTCGCCCTCGTAGACGTTGGCTGAAGCCGCGAGTGTGTGATTGGCCTTGCCACGGTTGCGCTCGTAATCCTGGGTCACGTAGACCTTGGGCTCGCGTACCAGAGTGGCGTTGTCACGCAACACCGCTACCGGCGAGAGCGTCACCAGATGACCATTGACCAACCCGGCCCAGGCCCGACCATTCATACCGGGTAGGTACTCGCGGGTCGCGTGCTCCTCGAGCGGCTTGCCTGTGGCCAGGCTCTTGACCTCACCACTGAGGCGCGGGCTGTCCTGCAGGCAGCTGCTCATCGGCACGTTCGAGGCATAAGCCGAGGAAATCAGGGCGAAGCCCTCCTTCTTCGGCGTCATGTTCTTGGTCAGATCCCAACTCGTCGCACTGGCAGGCTGACCACCGAAGTCAATCAACGCGCGCGATGTCGATACTGTCCCGGCGCTGCTCTGTTTCACTGGCTCGCTTGAGCTTCGCGCAGCCGTACTGCGCTCGGCGACCTTGGTCGTTGCCGTGCCATGCTCGAGGTATTTGGGATTGTTACGCTCGGCACGAACCCGCTTGGCCAGGAGCGCAGTATCGTTGAGCTCGACGATTTCGACGCGACGGTTCTTGCCGCGCAACAACGGGTCAGCGTTATCGGCAACCGGCCGCGATGCACCGGCGCCCTGAAAATACATGCGCTCGGCAGCAATACCCTGCTCGGCAAGAATACTCGCCACGGCACGAGCACGTTGCTCGGAGAGTGCCTGATTGACCGCAGCAGGCCCCGTGGCATCGGTGTGCCCCACGACCAGAATCGCCGTATTGCCACCTTCTCCTGGTTTGCCGGCAAAGGCGCCGGCCAGCTTGCGCACTTGCCGCTCGCCATCGACCGACAGCTTCGCGCTGCCCACCGGGAACATCCCCTGGTCCTCGACCTGCGCCACGATACCGGCTTCCTGCGGTGCAGCACTGGGCGTTGCACCTTCTACGCTCAGCGTTTCCAGTTGCATCTGCAGGTTTTCTTCGCGCGCCAGTTGTTCGAGGCGGTCGAGCTTGTTCTTGTACAGCAGGGCCAGACCACAGCCGGCAGCTGCCCCCAGAATCGCCCCGCCGATAATATGCTCGCTATTGCCCTTGGTCGCGGCGCCAGCCGCTGCGCCTACGAGCATGCCGGCAAGACCACCGGCCAGGCAGTTGACGGTGCGCGAATGTTGACTGGAAAAATTATCGACACTGGCACAGCCGGAGACGACGAGACTGATACTCAGAGCAATCGCAGAAGCACGAAAGAACCGCGAAGACGGTAGAAAAACAGCTGCTGACAAGAACTAGCCTCCCTGAGTGCGAGATGACACTTCAGGAAAGAGGCTGGCAATGGGTGCCATCGCGTTCGTCCATGAAGCGGTTGAGCAGGTATTCGTCTACCTGAGCAGGGAGAAATATGAACACACCGCTAATAGCAATACAACATCACGCATTTAATGATTCTGAATGTAACCTGCCAGGAACCCTAGCTGAGGCCCACATAACGGTCTGCCCGGTGATTGATCGCCAGCACCAGATTGAGCACCACCGCTCCCAGCACCGAGAGCAGCACCTTGTCTGGCGACACCACGAAGATCGCCGCCAGCACGATGCTCGCATCGATGGCCATCTGCACGACGCCCGCGCGCAGATCGAAGCGCTCCTGCATATACAGTGCGAGGATGTTCACCCCGCCCAGGCTGGCGCGGTGGCGGAACAGCATGAGCAAGCCCAGGCCCATGACAGCCCCGCCGAACAATGCGGCATAAACCGAACTGAGGTGGGCGAAGGCGACCCACTGCGGCGTCAGCTCGGCCAGCAACGAAACCAGCAACACCGCGCAACCGGTGCGCAAGGTGAAGGCCCAGCCCATGCGCCAGATACCGAGCAGGTAGAACGGCAGATTGACCAAAAAGAACACCAGCCCGAACGACCAGCCGGCCTGGTAATTGACCAGAAAGGCGATGCCGACAGTGCCGCCCGTCAGCAACCCCGCATGGGCGTAGAAGGCGATACCCAACGCTACCAGGGCGGTGCCGAATAACAAGGCCAGGGCATCCTCCCACAGCGGATGGCGCACGAAGAGTGCGGCGACCGCGTTTGGGCGCTCGGCGTTGGGCGATTGCTCAGCCATGAAAAACCTGCATCAGGATGCCTGAAAGACGTTGCGGCAGCGGTAAATGGCCGTCATGCAGCACACGGCAGAGACGGCCAAAACGCTCGGCTGGATTATGCGCCGCGGCGCTCCCACACTTCGAAGGCGTAGAACGGTGTCTCGGCCGAAGCCGGGTGCTCGACGCTGGAGGTCATGCGCCAAGTAGCCTCGTCGACCTCGGGGAAGAAGGCATCGCCTTCAGGCTCGAGGCCGACACGCGTCAGATACAGGCGATCAGCCTGGGCCAGGCCCAGCTCATAGAGCTGCGCGCCGCCGATCAGCATCAGTTCCTCGGCATTCTCTTCCCGCGCCCAGGCGTCGGCTCGTTCGATGGCCGCTTCCAGCGTCGCGAATACCTCGGCCCCCTCCAGGGCCAGGCCCGCCTGGCGGCTGACCACGATATTGAGCCGACCCGGCAACGGGCGCCCGAGCGAATCCCAGGTCTTGCGTCCCATGATGATCGGCTTGCCCAGCGTCATCGCCTTGAAGTGCTTGAGATCCGCCGGCAGGTGCCAGGGCAACTGGTTGTCGCGGCCAATCACGCGGTTGTGCGCGAGCGCGGCGATGAGGGAAAGGGGTAGAGTCGTTTTCATGGCCGCGAGCATAGCAGAGCACCCGTCGACCCTGCAGCCCACCGGTAGATACAGCCGTGCTGTCGTCGTATCGTCACATCTGCCGTTGCAGGCTAGCGGCTGAACTTACGAGCAAGGAGCTAGCATCATGTCGAAATCACTCTCTGCCTGGTTGCTGGGCAGCGCACTACTGCCGGTTCTGGCCTTTGCCGCCCCGACACCCGCCGACAACATCCAGGCCGCCATCGACTGGGCCCGGCAGCAACCCACCGCCGAGCAGGCGCACACCTACCGGGCCGGCTCGCCGCTGGTCATCGCCCACCGAGGTGCCAGCGGTTACGCCCCCGAGCACACCCTGGCTGCTTATGCGCTAGCGGTGTTGCAAGGTGCAGACTATATCGAGCCGGATCTGGTGATGACCCGTGACGGCCAACTGATCGCCCGTCACGACAACGAACTGGGATTGACCACCGACGTCGCGCAGCGCCCTGAGTTTGCCGACCGCCAGCGTACCCAGACGGTCGATGGTGTCCGCCTCGAAGGCTGGTTCAGCGAAGACTTCACCCTGGCCGAGCTGAAAACCCTGCGAGCCATCGAACGCATCCCGCAGCAACGCCCAGGCAACACGCGCTTCGATGGTCAGTTCGAAATTCCCATCCTGCAAGAGATCATCGACCTGGCGAAAAGACTGGAGGCCAGCCAGCAACGGGTAATTGGCCTGTACCCGGAGACCAAACACCCCACCCACTTCCAGCGCCTGAACCTGGCCATGGAAGAGCCGCTGGTGGCCATCCTCAAGCGCAACGGCTATGACAGCGCCGAGGCGCCGGTATACATCCAGTCCTTCGAGGTGGATAACCTCAAGACGCTGAGCAAACTGACCCCGCTTCGCCTGGTGCAACTGCTCTGGGTGGAGGGCCAACCCTACGACCAACAGGTGCTTGGCAGCGCTCTTGGCTACCAGCAGATGATCACCCCGCAAGGCCTGAAGGCCGTTGCCCGTTACGCCAGCGGCATCGGCCCGGAGAAAGGCATGATCATCCCGCGTGACGCCGCCGGCAACCTGACCGAACCGACCAGCCTGGTGAGTGACGCCCATGCTGCCGGGCTCAAGGTGCACCCCTACACCTTCCGCGCCGAGAACGCCTTCCTGCCCACTAACCTGCGTAACGGCAGCGCGCCAGCCGATCGCGGCGATATCGATGCCGAGCTGCGTGCCTTCCTCGCCACGGGTATCGATGGCCTGTTCATCGACCAACCGGACATCGCCATACGCCTGCGCCAGCAGCGCTGATTCGCACCGAGGCGGATCAGGGGTTATCCTCAACCCCTGATCCGAACGACGAGACGCCGCGTGACAGACGCCTCCTCCCCCACACCGTTTCAACGCCTCTGGCTCAGCGAAACCATTCGCCTGCGCGAGGAGCACGCCGGCCCGCTCGAAGACGCCGAAGCCAATCGCCTGGCCCGCGCCGAAGCGGGCGAGCTGGCCGAGCGCATCCAGCACCGCGCCCTGCTGCTGGCCCGCCGTGATGGTCAGTGGCAGGCGCTGCTGCACTGGCTGCAGGGCGCACGCCTGGCAGGTCTGCTGCTGGCGCTGTTGGCCCTGCTCAGCGGCTGCGGCCTGGCCCTGGCCGCGTTGGGTGACGGGCGCCAACCGGTCAATGTGTTCTGGGCGCTGGGCAGCCTGCTTGGGCTCAACCTGCTGATGCTGATCGGCTGGCTGCTGGGCCTGCTGCTGACCCGTGACAACCCCGGCGCGCTGGGCCGCCTGTGGCTGTGGCTCAGCGAGAAGCTGGCGCACGACGCCAGCGCTGTGCAACTGGCCCCGGCCCTGCTACTGATGCTGCAACGCCAACGCCTGACCCGCTGGGGCCTGGGTCTGATGGTCAACGGCCTATGGGCGCTGGCGATGCTTGCGGCATTGGCCACCCTGCTGTTGCTGCTCGCCACGCGCCGCTACGGCTTCGTCTGGGAAACCACCATTCTGGGTGGCGGCACCTTCATCGCCATGACCCAGGCCATCGGTGCCCTGCCCGCGATGCTGGGCTTCAGCCTGCCGGACATCGACGTCATTCGCGCCAGTGGCGATGCTGCCATCACCAGCGAGGCGGCCCGACAGAGCTGGGCCGGCTGGCTGGTGGGCGTGGTGCTGGTCTACGGGCTGCTACCGCGTTTGCTGTTGGCGCTGCTATCCCTGTGGCGCTGGCAATCCGGCAAAGGCGCACTGAAGCTGGATCTCGACCTGCCCGGCTACGGCCTGCTGCGCCAGCGCCTGCAACCGGACAGCGAACGCCTGGGCATCTGCGACCTGGCCCCCGCGGTACTGCACCAGCCGCAAGGCGGCGCCAGCATGCAACCTGGTAGCGGGGCGCTGCTGCTCGGCATCGAACTGGACGAACGCCGCCCCTGGCCACCCGCGCCATTGCCCAAAGGCGTGGCCGATGCCGGCGTGATCGACAGCCGCGAACAGCGCCGCCAGTTGCTCGAACAACTGACGCGCTTCCCACCCGAACGCCTGGCTATCGCCTGCGACCCACGTCGCTCGCCGGATCGCGGTACCTTGGCGCTGCTCGGTGAGCTGGCGCGCTGCGCAACTGCCACGCGCATCTGGCTGCTGCCACCCCCCCCAGGGGAAAGCCTGGACAGCGCGCGCCTGGCGGACTGGCACCAGGCACTCGCCAGCCTGGGGCTTGCGCACCGCGATACGGCGCCATTGAGCTGGCTGGAGACAGGGCATGACTGAACCGCTGAAACTCGCCCTGGTCGGCCACACCAACGTCGGCAAGACCTCGCTGTTGCGCACCCTGACCCGCGACGTGGAATTTGGCGAAGTCTCACCGCGCGCCAGCACCACGCGCCACGTCGAGGGGGCGCGCCTGTCGGTGGCTGGCCAGGCGCTGCTGGAGTTGTACGACACCCCCGGCCTGGAAGACGCCATCGCCCTGCTCGATTACCTGGAGCGCCTCGACCGCCCCGGAGAACGCCTGGACGGCCCCGCGCGCCTGAGCCGTTTTCTCGAAGGCAGCGAAGCACGCCAGCGCTACGAACAGGAAGCCAAGGTGCTGCGCCAACTGCTGGCCTCCGATGCCGGGCTGTACGTCATCGACGTGCGCGAACCAGTGCTGGCCAAGTACCGCGACGAACTGGCGGTGCTGAACATGTGCGGCCGTCCACTGCTGCCGGTGCTCAACTTCGTCGCCAGCGCCAGCCATCGCGAAAGCGAGTGGCGCGAGGCTCTGGCGCGCCTTGGTCTGCATGCCCTGGTGGCGTTCGACAGCGTGGCACCGCCGCAGGATGGCGAACGGCGCCTGTACGAAAGCCTGGCCCTGCTGCTGGAACGTTCGCGCCCACAGCTACAACGACTGATCGAGGATCACGAAGCCCAGCGCCAGACCCGGCGCCAGGCCGGCAATCGCTTGATCGCCGAATTGCTGATCGACTGCGCCGCCTGCCGCCGCAGCGTTGCCGCCCAACCCGTGCTGGAACAGGGCGCCATCAGCGAACTGCGCAAGGCCATTCGCCAGCGCGAGCAGCGTTGCGTCGAGGCCCTGCTACGCCTCTATGCCTTCCGCAGCAGCGATGCCAAGGCGTCTGACCTACCGCTGCTCAACGGCCGTTGGGGTGACGACCTGTTCAACCCGGAAACCCTGAAGCAGCTTGGCATCAAGGTCGGTGGCGGCATGGCGGCCGGCGCAGCGACCGGCGTCGGCGTCGACCTGCTGGTCGGCGGCATCACCCTCGGCGCCGCTGCCGCATTGGGCGCAGTGATCGGCGGCAGCGCACAGACACTGCGTAACTATGGGGAGCGCTTGAAGGGAAAACTCAAAGGGCAGCGCGAACTGACCGTCGACGACGCCGTACTGCGCCTGCTCGCCCTGCGTCAGCAGCAACTACTGGCCGCACTGGACGTGCGCGGACACGCCGCGATGGACGCCATCAGCCTCAACACCCCGCAGGAAACCCTGTGGCGTCAGGGCAAGCTGCCCGCACCACTGAACGTAGCGCGCGCTCACCCGCAATGGTCGTCACTGAATCCAGGCGCACGCCTGGAAGAGG
>CAZIZA010000111.1:0-11424 GCA_964543555.1 uncultured Pseudomonas sp. | reverse complement strand
CAGACCGGCAGCGATGACGTTGCGCGGGTTGGAGGTGTTGGTGCAACTGGTGATGGCGGCGATGATCACTGCGCCATCGGGCATCAGGCCTTCGGCCTCTTCGACCTTGCCGCTCTGCAGCATGGTCTCGTCGGCGATGCCGCGCTCGGCCAGCGCCGAAGTAGGCAGGCGACGGTGCGGGTTGCTCGGGCCGGCCATATTGCGCACCACGCTACCCAGGTCGAAGCGCAGCACGCGTTCGTACTCGGCAGTGTTCAGCGCATCGCTCCACAGCCCCAGAGTCTTGGCGTAATTTTCCACCAGCGCCACCTGCTCCGGCTCGCGGCCGGTGAGCTTGAGGTAGTCGATGGTCTGGCCGTCGATATAGAACATCGAGGCCGTCGCACCATACTCCGGGCACATATTGGAGATGGTCGCGCGATCGCCGATGGACAGGCTGTCCGCCCCCTCGCCGAAGAACTCGACCCAGGCGCCCACCACCCTTTCCTTGCGCAGGAACTCGGTGATCGCCAAAACGATGTCGGTGGCGGTGATGCCCGGCTGGCGCTTACCAGTCAGCTCGACGCCGACGATATCAGGCAGCCGCATCATCGACGGATGGCCCAGCATCACCGTCTCGGCTTCCAGGCCGCCGACGCCAATGGCGATCACGCCCATGGCATCGACGTGCGGGGTGTGCGAGTCGGTACCGACGCAGGTGTCAGGGAAGGCGATGCCGCCACGCGCCTGAATCACAGGGCTCATCTTCTCCAGGTTGATCTGGTGCATGATGCCGTTGCCGGCCGGGATCACGTCGACGTTCTTGAACGCGGTTTTCGTCCAGTCGATGAAGTGGAAGCGATCCTCGTTACGACGATCCTCGATGGCGCGGTTCTTCTCGAAGGCGTCCGGGTCGAAGCCTGGCGCTTCCACGGCCAGCGAGTGGTCGACGATCAACTGGGTCGGCACCACCGGGTTGACCTTGGCCGGATCACCACCCTGCTCGGCGATGGCATCACGCAGGCCGGCCAGGTCGACCAGCGCGGTCTGGCCAAGGATGTCGTGGCAGACCACCCGCGCCGGATACCAGGGAAAGTCCAGGTCGCGCTTGCGGTAAACCAGTTGTTCCAGCGACGCAGTCAGATCCTGCGGCTCGCAACGACGCACCAGTTGTTCGGCGAGCACGCGCGAGGTGTACGGCAGCTTCGCCCAGGCGCCGGCCTGGATCGCCTCGACCGCCTCCCGGGCGTCGAAGTAATCCAGCACGGTGCCGGGCAGGCGCTTGCGGTATTGGCTATTCACGGTGTCATTCATCTTATTTGCGATCCTTGAGCGGCACGAACTTCAGGTCTTCCGGGCCTGTGTAGTTGGCGCTCGGGCGGATGATCTTGCCGTCGATGCGCTGCTCGATGACGTGAGCGGACCAACCGGCAGTGCGGGCGATGACGAACAGCGGGGTGAACATGGCGGTGGGCACGCCCATCATGTGGTAGCTCACGGCGCTGAACCAGTCGAGGTTGGGGAACATCTTCTTGATCTCCCACATCACGCTTTCCAGGCGCTCGGCGATGTCATACATCTTGGTGTTGCCCTGCTCCATGGAGAGTTCGCGAGCCACTTCCTTGATCACCTTGTTGCGCGGATCGCTGACGGTGTAGACCGGGTGACCGAAGCCGATCACCACTTCCTTACGCCCTACTCGCTCGCGGATATCGGCCTCGGCCTCGTCCGGGCTGTCGTAGCGCTTCTGCACCTCGAAGGCCACCTCGTTGGCGCCGCCGTGTTTCGGCCCGCGCAGCGCGCCGATGGCGCCGGCGATGCAGGAGAACAGGTCGGAACCGGTGCCGGCGATCACCCGCGAGGTGAAGGTCGAAGCGTTGAATTCGTGCTCGGCATACAGGTTGAGCGAGGTGTGCATGGCGCGCACCCAGGACTCGCGCGGTTTCTCGCCATGCAGCAGATGGAGGAAATGGCCGCCGATGGAGTCGTCGTCGGTCTCCACGTCGATGCGCTTGCCATTGTGGCTGTAGTGGTACCAGTACAGCAGCGCCGAGCCGAGGGAGGCCATCAGCTTGTCGGCGATATCACGGGCACCCGGGTGGTTGTGGTCGTCCTTCTCCGGCGCCAGACAGCCGAGTACGGACACGGCGGTACGCATCACATCCATCGGGTGCGCCGAGGGCGGCAGTTGCTCCAGTGCCGCCTTCACCCCAGCCGGCAGACCACGCAGGGCCTTGAGCTTGGCCTTGTAGCCAGCCAGCTCGGCGACGTTGGGCAGCTTGCCGTGCACCAGCAGGTGGGCAATTTCCTCGAACTCGCAGCGGTTGGCGAAATCCAGCACGTCATAGCCGCGGTAGTGCAGGTCGTTGCCGGTGCGGCCGACAGTGCACAACGCGGTGTTGCCGGCGGCGGTGCCGCTCAGGGCGACGGATTTTTTCGGTTTGAAGCCAGGGGTGGTTTCGGTGGCACTCATGGTTATCTCCTCGACTCTTTTTGTTCTGCTGAGCTCTGGGTAGGGTGGGCTTCAGCCCACCGCCTCAGCCAACCGGCAGCGCTGATGCGGTGGGCTGAAGCCCACCCTACGACCTCGCTGTTTTTACTTCTTGCCGGCGGCGAACAGCGCGTCGAGCTTCTGCTCGAAGGCGTGATAGCCGATGCGGTCATAGAGTTCGGCACGGGTCTGCATCAGCTCGATCACGTCCTTCTGGTGGCCGTTCTGGCGAATCGAGGTGTAGACACTTTCCGCCGCCTTGTTCGCCGCGCGGAAGGCCGACAGCGGGTAGAGCTGGATGGCGACGCCGACCGAGGCCAGTTCATCGCGGGTGAACAGCGGCGTGGCGCCGAATTCGGTGATGTTGGCCAGCACCGGCACCTTCAACGCCTCGACGAAACGCTTGTAGGTCGGCAGGTCGTAGGCCGCCTCGGCGAAGATTGCATCGGCGCCGGCCTCGACATAGCGCAGGCATCGCTCGATGGCGGCGTCGACACCTTCGGCCTGGATGGCATCGGTGCGGGCGATGAGGAAGAAGTCCGGATCGGTCTTGGCATCGGCGGCGGCCTTCACGCGGTCGCACATTTCCTCGGTGGAAACGATCTCCTTGCCCGGACGGTGGCCACAGCGCTTGGCACCGACCTGATCTTCGATATGCGCGGCGGCGGCGCCGGCCTTGATCAGGTTCTTGATGGTGCGTTCGATATTGAAGGCCGAGGGGCCGAAGCCGGTGTCGATGTCCACCAGCAGCGGCAGGTCGCACACATCAGTGATGCGGCGTACGTCGGTCAGCACATCATCCAGGGTGTTGATGCCCAGATCCGGCAGCCCGAGCGAGCCGGCCGCCACACCACCACCAGACAGGTAGATCGCGCGAAAGCCTGCGCGCTTGGCCAGCAGTGCGTGGTTGGCGTTGATCGCACCGATCACCTGCAGCGGTTGCTCTTCGGCGAGGGCCTGGCGGAAGCGCTGGCCGGCGGAAAGCTGGGTCATGAATCACCTCGGGTCTGGGATGAAGTGGCGAGCGCCTCTTTATAGTGGCGCTCGATATTGCGTTTGGAGGCGCCGATGTGACGGCGCATCAACAGCTCGGCCAGTTCGCCGTCACGACCTTCGATGGCATCGAGAATGCGGTGGTGTTCGGCGAAGGCTTGGTGCGGCCGGTTCGGCGTGGCGGAGAACTGCAGGCGGTACATGCGCACCAGTTGGTACAGCTCGTCGCACAGCAGTTTGGCCAGGGTGCGGTTACCGCTGCCCTGGATGATCCGGTAGTGGAAGTCGAAATCACCTTCCTGTTGGTAGTAACCGATACCGGCCTTGAAAGCTGCGTCCTGCTCGTGCAGCGCCAGCACCCGGCGCAGTTCGTCGATCTCGTGCCGGGTCATGCGCTCGGCCGCCAGGCGACAGGCCATACCTTCAAGCGATTCACGGATTTCATACAGCTCGATCAGCTCGGCATGGCTGAGCGACACCACCCGAGCACCCACATGCGGTATGCGCACCAACAGCCTCTGACCTTCCAGTCGGTGGATCGCCTCGCGCAGCGGCCCTCGACTGATGCCATAGGTACGCGCCAGCTCCGGCTCGGAAATCTTGCTCCCCGGGGCGATTTCACCCTTGACGATGGCGGCCTGGATCAGGCGGAACACGTGCTCGGAAAGTGTTTCCGAATCCACCACCGGCGCGGCAGAGGCTCCTGATTCAACATGCATGATTGTCAACACCTAGGCACCCAGATCGCAATAAAGCTAGGCCAAAAAGCGCAATCCGTCAAAGCATTCGATTAGATTGTCGACAATTACCAATTTGGCACTGTACTCACACGCCACCACCTCACCTGCACAAAGCTGCATAACCGTCTGTCAGCACGGAAAAACCCCATGTTAGAATGACCCCATCTGAACCCGACTATCGTCTTTTGCCGTGCCTGCTAAACTGACCGGCAAATGCCCAAATGCAGCAGGATGCCGACAGACACTGTCGCTCACCCGCCTCTGGCAACACCCTCTCAAGGACTTATGAGACTGAAATTCTTCTTCCTGCTGCTTTGCCTGATTCCCCTGTTCAGCCCGACTTTGGTCATGGGCAAGACTATTTATGGCCTGAACGAATACATCCACATAGAAGAACTGGATCTGCAGGTCGCAGCCAAGCTCGATACCGGCGCCAAGACCGCCTCGCTCAGCGCCCGCGATATCAAGCGTTTCAAGCGCGACGGTGAGACCTGGGTACGCTTCGTGCTGGCCATCGATGATGCCCATGAGCGCACCATCGAGCGTCCGCTGGCCCGCATCAGCAAGATCAAACGCCGCGCCGGCGACTTCGATCCGGACGAAGGCAAGACCTACACGGCGCGCCCGGTAATCGACCTTGAATTGTGCATGGGGCAGACTCTGCGCACGATCGAAGTGAACTTGACTGACCGAAGCGCATTCCAATACCCGCTTCTCATAGGCTCCGAAGCGCTCAAGCATTTCGAAGCCATGGTCGATCCAAGCCTTAAATACGCAGCTGGCAAACCCGGCTGCACCGACGACGCAACCCCTGGCGAGTAATTCCCATGCGCTCTCTTACCCTGCATCTGAAAGTCCTGATCACCCTGCTGGTGACCCTGGGCATTCTGATTACGGCATACCAAATCTTCATTCTCGGCATTCCGGTGACCGAGGATGAGACTGATGATCTGTGGAATATCGACGCCAAGGTCGAATTCCAAGCGACGCCGCGTGAGCCGGTGAAGCTGCAGATGTTTGTTCCGCCGCTGAACCAGGATTACGTCAGCCTCAACGAGAGCTTCATCTCTAACAATTACGGCGTCAGCGTCAATCGTGTTGACGGCAATCGCCGCGTCACCTGGTCGGCCCGCCGCGCCAACGGCAAGCAGACCCTCTACTACCGCCTGGTTCTCACCAAGCGTTACAGCGGCGAGCAAGCACCGGCCAAAGGTCCAATCTTCCGCGACAGCATCCCGGTGGAAGGTGCGGAAAAAATTGCCGCAGAAGCGCTGCTTGCACCTATTCGCCAACACTCGGCAGATGTCGAGACCTTCATCAGCGAGACCATCAAGCGCGTAAACAACGTCAATGATGACAACGTCAAGCTGTTGCTCGGTGGCGACGCCTCTACCGCCAACAAGGCCAGGGCCGTCGATCTCCTGCTTTCCATCGCCCACGTGCCGATGGAGCGCGTACATACCATTCGCCTGCAGGCCGAAGTGGCGCAGTCGCCAGAGCTGTGGCTGCGTAGCTTCAACGGTCAGAAGTGGCTGTATTTCAACCCGGAAACCGGTGAACAGGGTCTGCCGGCAGATCGTCTGGTCTGGTGGATCGGCGACGGCGAACTGGTCAACCTCGAAGGTGGTCGCCAGGCCACTGTCAGCTTCAGCCTGAACAATAGCGAGATGAACGCCATTCGTCTGGCCAAGCTGACTGACGAGAATACCGACGCCAGCTTCCTCGAATACTCACTCTATGGCCTGCCCCTGCAGACCCAGCAGACCTTCATGATCATGGTCATGATCCCCATTGGCGTACTGGTCATCCTGATCCTGCGCAACCTGGGTGGTCTGCAGACCCTGGGCACTTTTACCCCGGTGCTGATCGCCCTGGCCTTCCGCGAAACCCAGCTGGGCTTCGGCATCTTCCTGTTTACCGTGATCACTGCACTCGGCCTGTCATTACGCTCCTATCTGGAACATCTGAAACTGCAGATGCTGCCGCGCTTGTCGGTGGTACTGACCTTCGTCGTGGTACTGATCGCCGCCATCAGCCTTTTCAGCCACAAGCTGGGCCTGGAGCGCGGTCTGTCGGTGGCATTGTTCCCGATGGTGATTCTGACCATGACCATCGAACGCCTGTCTATTACCTGGGAAGAACGCGGCGGCAGCCATGCCTTCAAGGTCGCCATCGGTACCCTGTTCGCCGCCACCATCGCGCACCTGCTGATGAGCGTGCCGGAGCTCGTGTACTTCGTGTTCACCTTCCCGGCGATCCTGCTGATTCTGGTGGGCTTCATGCTGGCGATGGGTCGTTACCGTGGTTACCGCCTGACCGAACTGTTCCGTTTCAAAGCCTTCCTCAAGGACTAAGACCATGTTCGGCCTGATCAAGACGTGGAAGGCCCTTGAAGCCAAGGGCATCATGGGCATCAACCGACGCAACGCGGACTACGTGCTGAAGTACAACAAACGGCACCTGTACCCGATCGTCGACGACAAGATCATCACCAAGGAGCGGGCCATCGCCGCCGGGATTGATGTGCCGGAGCTTTACGGCATCATTGACACCGAGAAGGGAATCGACAAGCTCGACGAGATCATTGCCGGGCGCAATGACTTCGTGATCAAGCCGGCCCAGGGCGCCGGTGGCGACGGCATCATGGTCATCGCCGACCGTTTTGAGGATCGCTTCAAGACGGTGTCCGGCAAAATCGTCAGCCACGAGGAGCTGGAACAGCAGATTTCCAGCATTCTCTCCGGCTTGTACTCGCTTGGCGGCCACCGCGACCGCGCGCTGATCGAGTACCGCGTGACGCCAGACACCATCTTCAAGAGCATCAGCTACGAAGGCGTGCCGGACATCCGCATCATCGTGCTGATGGGCTACCCGGTGATGGCCATGTTGCGCCTGCCAACCCGCCAATCCAACGGCAAGGCCAACCTCCACCAGGGCGCAATCGGCGTGGGTGTAGATCTGGCTACAGGCCTTACCCTGCGCGGCACCTGGCTGAACAACAAGATCAGCAAGCACCCGGATACCACCAATGCGGTAGACGGCGTGCAACTGCCGAACTGGGACGGGTTCATGAAGCTTGCCGCTGGCTGCTACGAGCTGTGCGGCCTGGGTTACATCGGCGTAGACATGGTACTGGATCAGGACAAGGGCCCGCTGATTCTCGAGCTCAACGCCCGCCCCGGCCTGAATATCCAGATCGCCAACGATTGCGGCCTGACGCATCGCGCCCACGCTGTAGAAGCCCGCCTGGAAGAACTGAAAGCCAAGGGTGTTCAGGAAACCGCTGAAGAGCGCGTACGCTTCTCCCAGGAGCTGTTTGGTCACGTCGCCAGCAAGGAAGTCTGACCGGCCAGCAGTCCAACCCTTCCGTCAGCAGCAGCCTGCGTTCGAACAGGCTGTTGCTGATTTCTCCCCCTCTCAGTACAACCTCATACCTCTGAAAATCGCCTCTTCATGCCAGGCAAAGCCCTAGGATGAATGCAGGCTGCAGACTACAATCGCGCATCTGCCTCTTTCGACTGCTACGCATGCACAGCTGCCACCTGCACTCCCTTACCTACCGTGCGAATCCAAGCGATTATTTCAGCCGCATCCGCAATGCGCCGGGAGCGGTATTGCTCGATGCAGGCCGACCGCTGGCGCAGCGCGGGCGTTATGACCTGATGAGCGCCTGGCCCCTGAAAGAGCTGGTGCCATTGCCTGATGAGCCGGGCAACGACTTCCTCCAGCGCCTGCGCGATGCCCTGCAAAGCCTTGGTGAGGCCACGCCCCCCGCAGACCAGACACTACCGTTTGTCGGTGGCCTGATCGGCTACCTCGCTTACGACTTCGGCCGTCGACTGGAGACCTTTGACCGGCACGGCACCGATGATCAGCCACTCGAAGATGCACGCTTCGGCCTCTATGCCTGGGCACTGATCAGTGACCATCAGCATCAAACCAGTGTACTGATGTTCCACCCGGCGCTACCGCAGAGCGAGCGCCAGCGCCTGCAGGCACTTTTCGAGGCGGAGCAGGACAATGAACAGCCAACATTCTGCCTGAGCGAGCCTTTCCAGTCCGCTATCGACCAGAGCTCCTATCGCCAGTCAATCGAGCGGATTCAGGACTACATCCTGGCAGGCGACTGCTATCAGGTGAACTTTGCCCAGCGCTTCCAGGCGCACTGCGAAGGCGACCCCTGGGCTGCATACCTGGCGCTACGCCAGGCCTGCCCGACCCCATTCGCCGGCTTCCAGAACCTGGGCAATGGCAACGCCATTCTCAGCCTGTCGCCCGAACGCTTTCTCAAGATCAGTGACCGTCAGGTCGAAACCCGCCCGATCAAGGGCACCCGGCGTCGGGGCGCCGATACCAACGATGATCAGACGCTGGCGCAGGACTTGCTGGCAAGCACCAAGGATCGTGCCGAGAACCTGATGATCGTTGATCTGCTGCGTAACGACCTCGGTCGCAGTTGCCGCATCGGCTCGGTCAAGGTGCCACAGCTCTTCGCCCTGGAGAGCTACCCGAACGTGCATCATCTGGTCAGTTGCGTGACCGCAGAGCTGGCGGCGGACAAGGATGCCCTGGACCTGATCGCCGGCAGCTTCCCTGGCGGCTCCATCACTGGTGCGCCAAAGATCCGCGCGATGCAGATCATCGACGAGCTGGAGTCAACAAGACGCGGGATTTACTGCGGCTCCTTGCTGTATCTCGATGTACGTGGCGAGATGGATAGCTCCATCGCCATCCGCAGCCTACTGGTCAAGGATGGCAAGATCAGTTGTTGGGGCGGTGGCGGCATCGTCGCCGACTCCAACTGGCAAGCCGAATATCAGGAGTCGATCACTAAGGTGAAGGTACTGCTAGAGACGCTTGAGCAGCTGCCACGAACCCATAATTGATGAAAAACGCCGCGAAAACGCGGCGTTTTTCCTGCCTCTGCCTTACAGGCTCAGCGTGCGGCTCGATGCCTTGAGGAATTCCTGCTTGAGCGCCTCGAAGGTGTGCACCGCCGGAAACTGCGGGAATTCGCGAATCACGTTGTCCGGCGCATGGAACAGGATGCCGGCATGCGCCTCGCTGAGCATGGTGGTGTCATTGTACGAGTCGCCAGCCGCAATGACGCGGTAGTACAGGCTCTTGAAGGCGATGACCGACTGACGCTTGGGATCTTTCTGACGCAGCTGGTAACTGACCACACGATCATTCTCGTCGGTGATCAAACGATGACACAGCAGTGTCGGGAAGCCGAGCTGGCGCATCAGTGGCTGGGAAAACTCGTAGAAGGTGTCGGAGAGAATCACCACCTGGAAGCGCTCACGCAGCCAGTCGACGAACTCCACGGCACCCTCCAGCGGTTTTAGCGTGGCGATTACGTCCTGAATATCCTTAAGCTTCAGGCCGTGCTCATCAAGGATGCGCAGGCGCTGCTGCATCAGCACATCGTAATCTGGGATGTCGCGGGTGGTCGCCTTGAGCGACTCGATACCGGTTTTTTCCGCAAAGGCGATCCAGATTTCCGGAACCAGAACACCTTCCAGGTCGAGACACGCGATTTCCACAGGCCACTCCTCGGTTGAGCCAAAAAGGAGCCGGCACTCTAGCCTCTAGGCCTGACGGGCGCAATGCAGCTTTTTTATAACCATATTGAAGCTTTACCATCCAGCTAGTTATTTAGCTGCATAACCGGCCTTTGCTACCATCACACCTATTCATGCACACGACCTGGAATCCTCACCATGGAACTCGACCTGGACGCGCTCAACGCCGAATTCGGTAACCAACCAGAAAAACTGGTTCAATGGGCCATCGGACTGGGCAAACCCGCAATTTGCACCACCAACTTCCGCCCCTTCGAAGCGGTGATCCTGCATATGGTCAGCCAGGTCAAGCCGGATATTCCGGTGGTCTGGATGGACAGCGGTTACAACACAGAAGCCACCTACCGCTTCGCCGATGAAGTGGCCCGCAAGCTCAACCTCAACCTCATCACCTACCTGCCCAAACGTTCGCGGGCCCACCGCGAAGCCATCGACGGCCCGGTACCCGCTCTGGATGACCCGCGCCATGCCGCGTTCACCGAAGAGGTGAAGCTCGAGCCGTTCGCTCGCGCCCTGCGCGAGACCGCCCCTAGCGTCTGGTTCACCGCCCTGCGTGCGACCGACACCGCAGTACGCGCGCAGATGGAGCCGATCAGCATCAACCCGGACGGTCTGATCAAGGTTGCCCCGCTGCTGCACTGGTCGTCCAAGGATCTGTATCAGTACCTGGTCGCCCATGACTTGCCGAACGAGTTCGATTACTTCGACCCGACCAAGGGTGAAGATAATCGCGAGTGTGGCCTACACCTGAGCCACTGACCTGCGTAGAAAACAAAAATGGCGCCCTATCGGCGCCATTTTTCGTTGCACAGGCGATGTCAGTGCACGGGCAATTGAACATCTGCAAACAGCTCTTCGAGCTCGGACTTGTTATGGCACTGCACCGCTTTGGCCAACATGTCGCGGGTCAGGTGCGGGGCGAACCGTTCGATGAAGTCGCACATGAAGCCGCGCAGGAAGGTTCCGCGACGGAAGCCTATCTTGGTCACGCTGGGTTCAAATAGATCATCGGCATCGAGCACCACCAGATCCGGATCCAGCTTGGCATCCACCGCCATCTTGGCGACGATGCCGACACCCAGGTTCAGGCGCACATAGGTCTTTATCACATCCGCGTCGGCAGCGGTGAACACCACCTTAGGCGTCAGGCCACGATGACTGAAGGCCTCGTCCAGCTTCGAGCGCCCGGTAAAACCAAACACGTAGGTGACGATGGGATGCTCGGCCAGCGCTTCGAGGGTCAGCTTCGGCAGCTTGGTCAACGGATGCCCCTGCGGCACCACGACACAGCGGTTCCAACGGTAGCAGGGCATCATGATCAGATCGTTGAACAGCTCCAGACCTTCGGTGGCGATGGCAAAGTCGACGCTGCCATCGGCGGCCATCTCGGCGATCTGTGTCGGCGTGCCCTGGTGCATATGCAGCGATACATCCGGATATTGCTTGATGAACGCGCTGATCACCGGCGGCAGGGCATAACGTGCCTGGGTGTGAGTGGTGGCGATGGACAGCGTGCCCTTCTTCTCGTTGGAAAACTCCTGAGCGATCTGTTTGATACTCTCGACCTTGCGCAGGATCTCGCCAGCCGTGGTGATGATGCGCTCACCGGCTGGAGTCACGCGGGTCAAGTGCTTGC